>DASZBB010000160.1:0-62650 GCA_035944695.1 Microvirga sp.
GGAGATAGATCCGCTCCTCGGTCTCGCCGCTGGCGCGGGCGTCCTTGGTGTGCATGTGGATGCAATAGGCGCAGCCGTTGATCTGCGAGGCGCGGATCTTCACCAGCTCGAACAGGCTGTGCTCCAGACCGCTGTTCTTCAGGGTCTTTTCCAGCTCAATCATCGGCTTCAGGGAGCCGGGAGCGACGTCGAAGGGAATCAACCGGGCTTTCATCGTCTTGGTCCTCATGTGTCGTGTTGCTGACGATGGTAAGACGAGACGGGAATGCCCGATGTGACATGCAGCCCGAAAATTCTTCTAAAAATCGCTCGCCAAGCCCTTCACCTCCCAATCCTCGTAGCGGACGGGCTCGAGGCCGCCGCGGCCCTGCAGCTCCTTCTGCTTGGCGATCTCGGCCGCCCGGGCGTCGATCTCGAGGCGGCGCTGGGCCGCCTCCTCCAGGGCGCGCCGGGCGGCAGGAGACAGGGGCTTGCCGGGGGCTGCGCCCTCAACGGGGCTTGCCGGGGGAGTGTTGTCGTTCGTGCTCATGAGGTGCCTTATGCCAGAGGCTCGCTCCTCTTGGGAGGTCTTGGGAGGGAGCTGGACCGTTCCCACATAGAGTCGGAACGGATGAATTGTCGTTGACCACGAGGTGGAGACCCCGATGAACACCGTCAAGACCGGAATGCTGCTGGCAGGCCTGATGGCCCTGTTCGGCGTCGTCGGCTATTTTCTCGGCGGCGGGACCGGCATGATGATCGCGTTGGGCTTCGGCCTCGCGACCAACATCTTTGCCTATTGGAACTCGGACCGGCTGGCGCTCGCCGCCCATCATGCCGTCGAGGTGGACGAACGCACCGCGCCGGAACTCGTCCACATGGTGCGCGACCTGGCAGGGCGCGCCGGCCTGCCGATGCCGCGGGTCTATCTCATCGACAATCCGCAGCCCAATGCGTTCGCCACCGGCCGTAACCCGGAGAACGCGGCGGTCGCGGCCACCACGGGCCTCCTCCACATGCTCTCCCATGACGAGGTGGCGGGCGTGATGGCGCACGAGCTCGCCCACATCAAGAACCGCGATACGCTCATCATGACCGTGAGCGCGACCATCGCGGGCGCCATCGCGACGCTGGCCCAGTTCGGCTTCCTGTTCGGCGGGCGCGACGAGCGGCCGAACCCCATCGTGATGCTGGCGACCGCGCTGCTGGCGCCGATCGCCGCGATGATCATCCAGATGGCGATCAGCCGCTCGCGGGAATACGACGCCGACCGGATGGGCGCGCAGATCTGCGGCCAGCCGCTGGCGCTCGCCTCGGCATTGGCCCGCATTGCGGGCGGCGTGGCGCAGATTCCCAACCCCGATGCGGAGCGCCGGCCGGCCACCGCCTCGCTCTTCATCATCAACCCGCTCTCGGGCCGGGGCGTGGACAACCTGTTCTCGACCCATCCCGCGACGGAAAACCGGATTGCGGCCCTGCACGCTTTGGCGCAGGAGATGGGAGCGCCGGCGCAGCAGCCCGGCTTCTTCACGCAGAACTCATCGAGCCCCTGGGGCTCGGTCACGGGCCCGACCGGCACCCGCCGCGGGCCTTGGGGATGAATTTTGGATCAATCGAACGAACAGGCGGGGCTCGGACCCCGCCGCCTGGCCTGGACGGCGGTCACCGAGACCCTGAAGCGGCGCGTGCCCCTCGACGACGTGATGGAGGAGCTGGCCCGAGCGGAACAGCTTCCTGCACGCGACGAGGCGCTCGCCCGCGCCATTGCCATCGTGACCTTCCGGCGCCTCGGGACGCTCGGCCATGCCCTGCGCGAGAGGCTCAACAAGCCGCCCAAGGACGAGCGCCTGATGCACCTTCTGGCCATCGGGGCGGCGCAGATCCTGTTCCTCGACGTGCCCGACCATGCCGCCGTCGACAGCGCGGTCGCACTCGCCCAGAGCGATCCCAAGCTCCATCACGCGGGCGGCTTCATCAACGCGGTCCTGCGCCGCGTCGCCCGCGAGCGCGAGCAGATTCTTAGCGAGGACGATCCCTGGCTCGACACCCCCACCTGGCTGGAGGAGCGCTGGATCGCGCAATACGGCGAGCCGCTCGCCACCAAGATCGCCGAAGCGCACCGCTCCATGGCGTCCGTCGACCTGACGGTGAAGAGCGATCCGGCCGCCTGGGCCGATTGCCTGGGCGGCGTTCTCCTGCCCACCGGCAGCATCCGGTTGAAGGAACGCACGGCCATCCGCGAGCTTCCCGGCTTCGAGGAGGGCGAATGGTGGGTGCAGGATGCGGCCGCCGCCCTCCCCGCCCGCCTCCTGCAGGCGAAGCCCGGCGAGCGCATCGCGGATCTCTGTGCCGCGCCTGGAGGCAAGACTGCGCAGCTCGCGGCCGCGGGCGCCGAGGTGCTCGCCGTCGACCGTTCGGCCAAGCGGCTGGAGCGCCTGGAAGAAAATCTCGCCCGCCTGAACCTCAAGGCCGAGACCCGGGCGCTGGACGCGGAGAAGCTCGATGCTCCTCCCTTCGACGCCATCCTGCTCGATGCTCCCTGCTCGGCCACCGGCACCATCCGCCGCCACCCGGACGTGGCCTGGACCAAGAGCGAGGAGGACATCCGCAAGCTGTCCGGCCTGCAGGCGCGCCTGCTCGACAAGGCGGCAGGCCTCCTGAAGGCCGGTGGGCGGCTGGTCTATTGCACCTGCTCGCTGGAAGCCGAGGAAGGCGAGCGGCAGGCGGAAGCGTTCCTTGCCCGTCATCCGGACTTCACCCGCAGGCCGGTCACCTCCGACGAGATCGGCGGCCTGACCGAATGCATCACGCCGCAGGGCGATCTGCGCACCCTGCCGAGCCACATGGCGCTGTCGGAACACGACCGCAGCGGTCTCGACGGCTTCTTTGTCGCACGATTTATGCACAAAGGATCGTGAACACGGTGAACGATCTCTTACCTGTTGTTAACCAGTCAGCAGGAACTCCTCACCTAAGTTGGCTGTGATTCAAGCAGGATGAGGGGAGCGCCACGGGTGGATTTCGGGCCGGATCGCTGGCGTCTGTACAGGCTTGCCGCTCGCGAGGCAGGCCGGGCCATGCGCGAAACCACGATCTGGAGCCTCTCCCGGCTGTCCAGCGCACCTTTGCCCACGCGCCTGCTCTTCGCGCCGCAGGATCTGCGCACGGCCGATCCCACCATTGCGACCGACATCTATTCCGGCTTCTTCGCCTTTTCCGGCCGCGCCATCACCACCGGCGGACGCTCGCCCTTCGCGTTCACGCCCCCGAGCCGCGCCTGGGCCGAGGCGCTCTACGGCTTCGGCTGGCTGCGGCACCTGCGGGCCGCCGGCACGGCGCTCGCCCAGGCCAATGCCCGCTCCCTGGTGGACGAATTCGTCACCTCCAAGCTCGGCGACAAGCGAATCGCCTGCAGCCCTGAGATCACGGCGCGCCGGCTCATGTCCTTCATCAGCCAGTCGCCCCTGATCCTGGAAGGCGCCGACCATGCCTTCTACCAGCGCTTCCTGAAGATCATCGGCCAGCATGTCCGCACCCTGGAGCGCCAGGTCCGCTCCGGCGCCCTGCCCTACCAGCAGCTCATGGCCGGCATCGCGCTCTGCTATGCGGGCCTCTGCTGCGAAGGCCTCGACCGGAATCTGAGGCGCGCGAGCCGCCTGCTCGCCCGCGAGCTCGAAAGGCAGATCCTGGCCGACGGCGGCCATGCGAGCCGCAACCCGCGCATCGTCGTCGACCTCCTGTTCGATCTTCTGCCCCTGCGCCAGATGTTCGCCAGCCGCGAGGTCGACACGCCCGACGCCCTGCTCCACGCGGTCGACCGCATGCTGCCGATGGTGCGCCTGTTCCGGCACGGGGACGGCACGCTCTCCCATTTCAACGGCATGGGCGTGACGGCGGCCGATCATCTGGCGACGCTGCTCACCTACGACGACATGCGCAGCCAGCCGATCCACCATGCGCCCCATTCCGGCTACGAGCGGCTGGAGGCCGGGCGCACGCTGCTCGTCGCCGATGTGGGCGCGCCGCCGCCGCGGCCCCTGTCCCAGGATGCGGCGGCCGGCTGCCTGTCCTTCGAGTTCTCGAGCGCCGCGCAGCGCATCGTGGTCAATTGCGGCACGCCCACCATCGCAGGTCCCGCCATCATCCAGGCCGCCCGCTCGACGGTGGCGCATTCCACCGCCTCCATCGACGACGTCTCGTCCTGCCAGATCGTCGACAAGAAAGGGAACTGGCTGCAGCGCCGGATCTCCGCCTGGGTCCTGCGTCGCGTCGGACCGGTGGTCATCAGCGCGCCGGAGCGGGTGACGGCGGAGCGCAGCGAACGCGAGCATGCCCAGCTCTTGAGTGCCAGCCACGACGGATACAAGGCCCGCTTCGGCATCATCCATGAGCGGCGCTGGCAGCTCGCCCCGAAGGGCAACGTGCTGGAGGGCGAGGACAGCTTCTTCAGCGACGGCGGCCGAGCCGGGACGGTGCAGGCCGTCATCCGCTTCCATCTGGCGCCCGGCATCAAGGCGAGCCGCGCACAGGGCGGACGCGTGGTGATGCTGGTTCTTCCCAACCGAGAGGCCTGGCAGTTCTCGGCCGTCCCGGTCGAGGCGGAACTCGAGGACAGCGTGTTTCTCGCCACCGCCGAGGGCATGCGCCGCACGGAGCAGATCGTGCTGACGATCCGCCCCAGCGAGACGCCCACCGTGCGCTGGCGCTTCGAGCGCCTGGCGCGCACGTTCAACCCCGGCGAGCCCCAGGATCAGGCGCCGGAGCTGATCTAGCGCACCGTGCGGAAAAGTGGATCCGGTTTTCCGCGCTCCACGATGCGCTCCTTATAGGAGGGAGCTTCACTCGTTCGCCTCGGGCGGCAGGAAGTCGACCGCGTGCTCGGCTGAGAGCTGCAGCACGCGCGGGATGTCGTTCAGGTCGTGCAGGGCATCGAACAGGGCCTCGAGCCTGCCCGCAGGCGAGACCCAGAACAGGGCGCGCGCCGGTGCGTCGGACTTGTTGAAATAGCCGTGCGGAACGCCCCGGGGCATGCGCACGAGGTCGCCTGCCTTCGCCTTGCTCCAGACCCCGTCGAGCTTCAGATCGAGCTCGCCTTCGAGCATCAGGATGAACTCGTCCTGCTCGGGATGGATGTGAACGGGCACGTATTGCCCGGGTTCGCTGTTGGTCTCGAAGGCGAAGGACGACGCGCAGGAAGCCTTCGGAAAATAGAGCTGGCCGAGGATGTTCCACGACTTGCCCCGGTAACCCTCACCGGCCCGCGTGATGCCCTTGTCCAGATCGCTCATGGCTCCCCTCCACGTCTGAGTTGCGCGCTTTTCGCAGGGCAGAATGGCGGGAGCGCCCTTTTGGGGAAAATGGTCATAAGAGGTAACAGCGAATCCGCGCGGGCGGCCATTCTCCGAAGGAGCACTGCCGCCGCGGCTCGTCGATCTGCTAGGATGGGCGGCGTTGCGTTCGGATCCCCTGCTGAATGGGAGCCAACCATGTCTTCCAAGTTCCATGCGAAGAGCGCCGACGCCTACGAGCGGCTCATGGGCCGCTGGAGCCGGCTGCTGGCCGGGCCGTTCCTCGATTTCGCCGGCCTGGAGGCGGGCGAGCGGGTGCTCGACGTCGGCTGCGGAACGGGCAGCCTGACCTTCACCCTTCCCCAGGTCGCCGATATCGGCCGCATTGACGGAATCGATTATTCCGAGACCTATGTGGAGGCCGCCCGGGCGCGGAACACCGATCCCCGGATCACCATCGCGCGCGGGGATGCGTGCACGCTTCCGTTCGAGGATCGCACGTTCGACCGGGCCCTGGCCCTGCTCGTGCTGCACTTCATTCCGGAATCGGATCAGGCTCTGCGCGAGATGGCCCGCGTGACCCGACCGGGCGGAGTTGTGGCCGCCGCCGTCTGGGACAGCTATGGCGGCATGTCCTATCAGCGCATGTTCTGGGACACGGCTGCGGCACTGGATCCCTCCGCTGCGGCTGCGAGGCACGAGAGCTATTTCAAGCCGCTGACGCGGCCCGGCGAGATGCGGGCACTCTGGACCGGCATCGGCCTTGCCGACGTCACCGAGATCCCGCTGATGATCCGCATGGAGTTTCCGGATTTCGAGGATTTCTGGAGCCCCTACGCCGATGGCGAAGGACCGCTTGGGAAGTATGTGACCGGGCTCGACGAGGGCAGACGCACGGCCTTCCAGCATGCGTTGCGTGCATCTTACGAGGCGGGCGAGCCCGATGGCCCGCGCTCCTTCGCGGCCGTGGCCTGGGCCTGCCGCGGCGTAGTGCCCGAAGGATGGCATCGGGGCTGAGCGCGGCCATACCAGTCGGGCATCCATCCCCTGCGGCCGCAACAGGTTCCCATCCCTGGTCCGCCGTGGTATCGCGCCCGCAACTTTTTTCTTGAATGGAGCGGCCGTGATGCCGAGCGACCTGAAGCGCGTGTCCCGCGCCCTGCTTTCCGTATCCGACAAGACGGGTCTCGTGGACTTCGCCCGCGCGCTCTCCGAGCGCGGCATCGAGCTGGTGTCCACCGGCGGCACGCACAAGGCGCTCAGCGAGGCGGGCCTGCCCGTGAAGGACGTGAGCGAGCTCACGCGGTACCCTGAGATGATGGACGGGCGCGTGAAGACGCTGCACCCGTCCGTCCATGGCGGGCTTCTCGGCATCCGCGAAAACCCCGAGCATCAGGCGGCCATGCTCGCCCACGGCATCCAGCCCATCGACCTCCTGGTGGTGAACCTCTACCCGTTCGAGGCGACAGTGGCGGCGGGCAAGCCCTATGACGACTGCATCGAGAACATCGACATCGGGGGACCGGCCATGATCCGCGCGGCCGCCAAGAACCACGGCGACGTGGCCGTGGTGGTGGACAGCGCCGATTACGCCGCCGTCCTGGAGGATCTCGCCGGCAACGACGGCTCGGTCACCTACGCCCTGCGCCGTCGTCTCGCCCAGAAGGCCTATGCCCGCACGGCTGCCTACGATGCGGCGATCTCCAACTGGTTCGCCGCCGAACTCGGCGAGGAGACCCCGCCCTTCCGGGCGCTCGGCGGCTCGATCGCAGAGGTGATGCGCTACGGCGAGAACCCGCACCAGAGCGCCGCCTTCTACCGCACGCCGGAGAGCCGGCCGGGCGTGGCCACCGCCCGCCAGGTGCAGGGCAAGCAGCTCTCCTACAACAACATCAACGACACCGACGCGGCCTACGAGGCCGTCGCGGAATTTGCCCCTGAGCGCTCTGCCGCCATCGTGATCGTCAAGCACGCCAACCCCTGCGGCGTGGCGGAAGGCACCTCCCTGCGCGAGGCTTACGAGAAGGCGCTTCGCTGCGATCCGGTCTCGGCCTTCGGGGGCATCGTGGCCATGAACCGGCCGCTCGACGCGGAGGCCGCCAAGGCCATCACCGAGATCTTCACCGAGGTGATCATCGCGCCCGACGCCACCGAGGAGGCGATCGCCATCGTGGCGGCCAAGAAGAACCTGCGCCTGCTGCTCGCCGGCGGCCTGCCCGATCCGCGCCAGGAGGGCCTGACGCTGCGCACGGTGGCCGGCGGCTTCCTGGCGCAGAACCGGGACAACGCCGTGGTCGATGCCATGGACCTGAAGGTGGTGACGAAGCGCGCTCCGACCGAGCGGGAGCTGGAGGACCTGCGCTTCGCTTTCCGGGTCGCCAAGCACGTGAAGTCGAACGCCATCGTCTACGCCAGGGATCTCGCCACCGTGGGCATCGGCGCCGGCCAGATGAGCCGGGTCGATTCCTCCCGCATCGCCGCCTGGAAGGCCGCCGAGGCCGCAAAGGCCGCGGGACTCCCTGAGACCCTCGCCAAGGGCTCGGTGGTGGCCTCCGATGCCTTCTTCCCCTTCGCGGACGGCCTCCTCGCCGCCGCCGAGGCCGGCGCCACCGCGGTGATCCAGCCCGGCGGCTCCATGCGCGACGACGAGGTCATCAAGGCCGCCGATGAGGCGGGGCTCGCCATGGTGTTCACGGGACACCGGCATTTCCGGCATTGACAGGATCGCGGATCGTCCCAGACATCCTCCGTCATGGCCGGGCTCGTCCCGGCCATCCCGATCTGAAAAGCTCGGCGCCTCATACAATCGAGATCACCGGCACGAGGCCGGTGATGACGTGAAGGTCTCTGCAGTCGCTCTCTCCCGACCATGAGGACGATGACAATTCTCCCCTCCCTTCCCATCTGAAGCGGAGCAGAAGGAGATTTCGATGATCATCACCACCACGCCGTCCATCGAGGGCCGCCGCATCGCTTCCTATCGCGGCATCGTCTCGGGCGAGGCCATTCTCGGCGCCAACGTGTTCCGCGACTTCTTCGCCTCCATCCGCGACGTGGTCGGCGGACGGGCCGGGTCCTACGAGCGTGTCCTGCGCGACGGGCGGGACACGGCTATCCAAGAGATGATCGAGGAGGCGCAACGCCTCGGCGCCCATGCCATCGTGGGCGTTCACCTCGATTACGGCGCCCTCGGCAAGAACGAGGGCATGATGATGGTGTCGGTCAGCGGCACTGCGGTGACGCTGGAGTGAGCAGCGCTCACACGCGCCTCACGCCGCTCAAGAGCCAGAACCCGACAAGCAGGAACAGGATCAGCACCGCCGGTCCTGCCGCCTGGGTTTGGAAGACCGTCGTTGCGACCGCAACGGCAAGTGGCGCGAGGAAGGACGTGACCTTGCCGGACAGGGCGAGCAGGCCGAAATAGCGCCCGGCCTCCCGCGACGGTACGAGCCGCGCCAGCAAGCTGCGCGAGGAAGCCTGCAACGGTCCGGCCACGGAGCCGATGACAAGGCCGAGCAGCACGAACATCTTTTCGGGCGCGGAGCCGTAGAGACCGTCGTCGGGCGCCGGGGGCGCCGCGGGCACCACGAAGAGGACATGATCGCGCCCGAGCGAGAGCACGCCGAGGCAGACGAGGGCGAGGACGACGATCGCCCCGAGGATCACGGGCTTTGCGCCGATGCGGTCGTCGAGCCGCCCGCCGATCAGGGCACCGATCGTGCCCGTGATGGTGAGCAGGATGCCGAAGATGCCGAGCTCGATCGCCTGCCAGCCGAAGACGCCCGCCCCGTAGATGCCCCCGAAGGCGAAGAGCGCCACCAGAGCGTCCTGATAGACCATGTTGGCGACGAGGAAGCGCCCGACGCTCTCGTGCCGACGGGCGTCCGCGATGGTGCTCCTCACCTGCTGAAGCCCTTTGCGCGCGGCCTCCTTCAGGCTCATCCCCGAGCGCGGCACATCGGGGGTGACGAGGAAGAGCGGCAGCACGAAGACGAGGAACCACAGGGCCGAGAACGGTCCCGTGACCCGGTCGCCTTCGCGGGTGGCCGGATCGAGGCCGAACAGCGGATCCAGGCCGAAGACCGTCTTCATCGTGACCGGGTCGGCGGCGAGGAAGCCCAGCACGACCACGAGCGACACCAGGCCGCCCAGATATCCCATGGCCCAGCCGGTGCCCGAGAGGCGGCCATAGCGCTCCGGCGGCACGAGATGCGGGATCATGGCGTTGTTGAACACCGCCGCGACCTCCACGGCCACCGTACCAAAGGCGAATCCGATGAGAGCGACGGCGATCGCAAAGGGCTGTCCCGGCGCTGCGTACCACAGGGCGAAGGACGCCGTGAAAAGCACGAGGCCGCAGGATGTGATCCAGGGCTTCTTCGGCCCGGTCGCGTCGGCGATGGAGCCGAGGACCGGCGAGAGAATTGCGAGCACGAGCCCCGCCGCCGCGGTCGCATAGCCCCACAGGCTCTGCCCGCTCACCGGATCGGGCGCGAGCGCCGAGGCGAAATAGGGCGCGAACACGAAGGTGGTGACGAGGGTGAAGAACGGCTGGCAGGCCCAGTCGAACAGGAGCCAGCCCAGAATGGCGGGGCGCGAAACGCTCATCGACGTTCCTTGAAGATGGAATCGAAAGGTAAGCGGTCCTGCCAGCCATGTCTCTGGAGTTCGGGATCGAGATGCGCTTCGACAGGATAACCGACGCACAGATACGCGATGAGCGTCCAAGCCGATGGGGCGTCGAGTGCGTGCTTGACCTCCTCGGGATCCAGGATCGAGACCCAGCCGACCCCGAGGCCCTTGGCCCGCGCAGCCAGCCAGAACGATTGAACGGCGGCCACGACGGAATACCGCAGCATCTCCGGCATCGTGCGCCGTCCCAGACCATGCCCGTCCTGCGTCTGCTCATCGCAGAACACGGCCAGATGCACGGGGGCCTCCCTCAGCCCCTCGAGCTTGAGACGGGCATAAAGATTGGCCCTCTCCCCTTCATAAGCCTGAAGGGCCTCGGCGTTGCAGCGCGCGAAGCTCGCAACGACGGCTTCGCGCATGGCCGCGGAGGCCACATGGACGAAGCGCCAGGGCTGACTGTTGCCGACGGACGGCGACAGGGCAGCGATTTCGATCAGGGAACGCAGCGCCGCATGATCGACCGGATCGGCACGGAAGCGCCGGACATCCCGGCGCCACCGCATCAACTCGGACAATTGGACCTGAAACGCATGATGGAACTGCGCTTCCCCAGTCTGCCTCGACAAGGCCTCAACTCATCCGCGCAAGATCCCCGAGCAGACTCGCCGCTACGGTGATCTTGGACAGGGTCAGGCCCGACGAGACGATGCCGTCGACCGCGCTCCGGATGCGGTTGACGTCGGCGCCGCGCTTCTCGCTCCAGGCGCGAACCGCCTCGGCGCCGGACAGATCCTGGGACGATACTTCCGCCGTCAGGCCGCGATGGGCATAGGCGATGCTGTCGATGGCGCGATCGAGCGCAAGACGGTCGAAGTAGTCGCTCACATTGATCTGCTGCGCCGCGCTGATGAGCGCGCCGAGCCGGAACGAGGCCTCGAGGGCGAAATGGGTGCAGGCGATGTCGCTGACGGGCTTGCCGATCTTCTGCGCCGTCTGCACGATGTCGGGCGCCGCCACCAGATCGGGCAGCGACGCGATGCGCCGCGCCAGGTCCTCCGGCGTGCCCTCGTCCACCAGCGCCCTGGTGCGGGCATCCCAGGCGGTCCGGGCCTCGGGCGAGAGCGTTTCGGTGAGGTTGCGCTCGATCTCGGCGATGCCGGCCCGGTAGGTGCCGATGATCTCGTCGAGGGAATGGTTGACGAAATCCACGTTGCGGATGAACCAGACGATCCGGTTCATCAGGAGGTCCTGCAATTCGCCGTAGAGGCGCAGCTGTCCCTGACCCGACACAACGCCGTCGAGGGCGTCGATGGCCACGTTCATTTCGGTGAGACCGAAGGAATCGCGGGTGGCCGCATAGGCCGCCGCGATGGTCGGGGCATCGGCGCCGGTCTGGTCGACGAGGCGCGCCACCATGGTCGGGCCGCCCCGGTTGATGATGGCGTTGGCAAGCTGCGTCGCGATGATCTCGCGGCGCAGGCGGTGGCCTGCAATCGCGTCCGGGAAGCGTTCGCGCATCTCGGCCGGGAAATAGCGCTCGAGTTCCTTGCCGAGATACGGATCGTCCGGCACCGGGCTTTCCAAGAGCTCGTCGTGCAGGGAGAGCTTGGCATAGGCGAGCAGCACCGCAAGTTCGGGCCGCGTCAGCGCCTCGCCGCGGCGTCCGCGCTCGGTGAGCGTGCTGTCGTCCGGCAGATACTCGACGGCCCGGTTGAGGCGTCCCTGGGCCTCCAGCATGTGCATGAGCCGGCGCGCGAAGCCGAGATCGGAAACGCCGAGCTGCTCGGAGAGCGAGATCGCCAGGGTCTGCAGGTAGTTGTTGCGTAGGACGAGCGCTGCGACGTCCTCGGTCATGTGGGCGAGCAGCTCGTTGCGCTGCTCTTGGCTGAGACGTCCGTCGCGTTCGGGCGTGGTGAGCGCGATCTTGATGTTCACCTCCACGTCGGAGGTGTTGACGCCCGCCGAGTTGTCGATGGCATCCGTATTGAGGCGAACGCCGCTCTGCGCCGCCTCGATGCGCCCGCGCTGGGTGACGCCGAGATTGGCGCCCTCGCCGATGACCTTGGCGCGCACCTCCGGACCGGTGATGCGGATCGCATCGTTGGCACGATCGCCCACCTGCTCGTCGGTCTCGATCGACGCGCGGATATAGGTGCCGATGCCGCCGAACCAGAGCAGATCGACGCGGGCCTTAAGGATCGCGTTCATCACCTCGGCCGGCGTGGCCTGCGGCTTGTCGATGTCGAGAAGCGTGCGCATCTCGTCCGAGAGCGGGATCGATTTCGCGCTGCGCGGGAACACGCCGCCGCCCTGCGAGATCAGGCTCTTGTCGTAATCCTGCCAGCTCGAACGGGGCAGATTGAACAGCCGCTCGCGCTCCAGATAGGAGGCTTCCGGGTCCGGATTGGGATCGATGAAGATGTCGCGGTGATCGAAGGCCGCCACGAGCTTGAGGGCCCGGGACAGAAGCATGCCGTTGCCGAACACGTCGCCCGACATGTCGCCGACGCCCGCCACCGTCACGGGCGTCGTCTGGATATCCACGTCCATCTCGCGGAAGTGGCGCTTCACCGCCTCCCAGGCGCCGCGGGCGGTGATGCCCATCTTCTTGTGATCGTAGCCCTGGCTGCCGCCGGACGCGAAGGCGTCGCCGAGCCAATGGCCCTTCTCGATGGAGAGCGCATTGGCGATGTCCGAGAAGGTGGCCGTGCCCTTGTCGGCCGCCACCACGAGGTACGGATCGTCGCCGTCATGGCGCACAGTATCGGCGGGAGGGACCACGCTGTCGCCGACGATGTTGTCGGTGAGCTGCAGCAGCGTGCGCACGAAGATGCGGTAGCTCTCGGTGCCTTCCGCGAGCCAGGCCTGCCGGTCGCTCGCCGGCGGCAGATGCTTGGGCACGAAGCCGCCCTTGGCGCCCACCGGCACGATCACGGCGTTCTTGACCTGCTGCGCCTTGACCAATCCCAGCACTTCCGTGCGGAAATCCTGCGGCCGGTCGGACCAGCGCAGGCCTCCGCGCGCCACCTTGCCGAAGCGCAGGTGCACACCCTCGACGCGGGGTGAATAGACGAAGATCTCGTAAAGCGGCCTGGGCAGCGGCAGGCCTTCCACCTTGGAGCATTCGAACTTGAACGCGATGGTCTGGCGCGGCAGGCCGTTGTCCTCGAGCTGGAAGAAATTAGTGCGGATCGCGGCTTCGATCAGGTTGACGAAGCGGCGCAGGATCCGGTCGTCGTCGAGGCTCGTGACCTCTTTGAGCTGCTCCTCGATCCGCTCGCGGATCGCCGCCTCGGCGCCGGCGCGGTTCTTGTCCTGGCGCGGGTCGAAGCGGGCATAGAAGAACTTCACCAGATCGGCCGCGATGGCACCGTGACGGGCGAGCGTCTCGGCGATGTAATCCTGCGCGTAGGTCACCTGGATCTGGCGCAGGTAACGGCCGAGCGCGCGAACCATGGCCACATCGCGCCAGCCCAGGCCCGCTTCGATCACAAGGCGATTGAAGCCGTCGGATTCCGCGAGGCCCCGGAAGAGCGCGAGCAGCGCCGCCTCGATCAGGGCCTGGATCTCGTCGATCTTGATGGTGCCTCCCGAGGCACGCTCCAGGGTCATGTCGTGGAGCCAGACCCGACCCGTCGTACTGAAGGCGACCCGGTAGGTCCTCTCGTTGACCACCCGGAAGCCGAGGTTCTCCAAAAGCGGCACCCGCTCCGACAGGGGCAGCGCCACATTGAGCGAGAACACCTTCAGGTTCACGCGGGTCTCGTCGTCGCCCTCGCGGCGATAGAGGTCGACGGCCCGGGGACGGGCCTCCGACAGCTGCTCCAGGAGAGCGATGTCGGCGATGGCCTGCTCGGCCCCGAACGCTTCGCGGTAAGCCGCGCTGAAGGCCTCGCCGTAGCGGGACGCCAGGGCACGGGCGCGTGCGCCGCCGACGCTGCCGTCGAGCGCGTCGCGCAGGGCATCGCTCCAGGTGCGCACGATGGCCGCAATGCCCTTCTCCAGGGTCTCGCGCGGCACGTCGGGCGTCGCGCCCTCGTCTCGCCCGATGATGTAGTGGGTACGCGCGAGCGGCCCTTCCGGGTAATCGGGATAGGAGGCCGAGACGCGGCCCTCGTAGATGCCCGCCAGGAACTGGCCGATGCGCTGGCGCGCCTGGGTGTCGTAGCGGTCCTTGGGCACGAAGACGAGCACCGAGACGAAGCGGTCGAACTCGTCCACACGGGCGAGTGCCCGCACCCGCGGACGCTCCGACAGGTTCATGATGTCGATGGCGAAGCGGTAGAGCGTGTCCTCGTCGATCTGGAACAGCTCGTCGCGCGGATAGCTTTCGAGCACGTTCAGCAGCGCGCGGCCCGCATAGCTCGCCGGATCGAAGCCCGCACGGGAAACGACCTTCGCCACCTTGAGGCGCAGGTACGGCACTTCACCCGTGGTATTGGTGTAGGCGCTCGCCGTGAACAGGCCGACGATGCGCAGTTCGCCGCGCAGGTGGCCGCTGTCGTCGAACAGCTTGACGCCCACATAGTCGAGATGGGCGCGGCGATGGACGCGGGATTTCACGTTCGCCTTGGCGATGATCAGCGCCTGCGGGCGCGCCAGGAAGGCGCGGATTTCCGGCGTCATCGCCACCAGCTCGCGGCCGCGGCGCAGCACGCGCACGGAGGGATCGCGCAACAGGCCGAGACCCGAGCCCTCGACGGGATCGGCCGCCGTGTCGCCGGAGGGGAGCCGGTATTCGCGCAGTCCTAAGAACGTGAAGTTGTCCCGCGCGATCCAGTCGAGGAACGCAATGGCTTCCCGCACATCGTCCTCCGGCAGCGGCGGAGGATTGAGGCGGTAATTGTGCACGATCTCGGCGATTCGGGCGCGCATGCCCGGCCAATCGTGGACCGCCACGGAAACGTCCCTGTGCACCAGGCGCATGGCTTCGATCAGGCGGGTGCGGGTTTCCGCATCGTCGATACGCGGCAGGTGGATATGGATGAAGCTTTCGCGCTTGACGCCGAGCCGCAGGGCGGCCGTGGCCTCGCCCACCAGACGCACGAGAGCGCCGCTCGAGTCCCGCTCCACCGCCAGGATCGGGTGGGCCACGAGCAGCGGCTCATAGCCCTGGTCCACGACCTCGGCGAGGGTCGAATCGAGCAGGAAGGGCATGTTGTCGTTGACGATCTCGAGCACCATTACGTCCTGGCGCCGGCCCTCGCGCTCGATCTCGAAATCGAACAGGCGGATATCGGCACCATCCGCGGTGCGCGAGGCCTTGAGATGCTCAAAGGCTTCCGCAGCGAGATCCGCCAGGGTCTGCGGCGAATAGGAAGCCAGATCCTCCGGCGGGACGCGCCCGTAGAGATCGCGCACGAAGGTCGGCGGAACGGCCTTGTGCCCGGATTCCAGCACGGCGACGGCCTCGGCCGTCAATTCGCTTCCGCTGGTCGGTGTATCCAGCTTCATGCGCGCATCCTCTTATGTGTATCGAGCGGTTTCCCTTGCGGGAAATCAGCTCTGCCCTCTGCTTGATCGCATTTTGGAGGTGAACCGGGTCCACTTCGCCGAAAATGCTCTAATCGCGGGAGCGTTGCCACAGTGCGGCAGGTTGCGCAACAAAAGCATAAAGGCCTGAACAAAGTAGGGTAAAGTTGCTGCACCGCACAGGCAATTTACGCTGCCTCGGCCTGCTCAGACGACAGATTCGCGTCGCCCCACTCCTTCATGGCCATCAGCACGGGTTCCAGAGATCGACCGCGGCCGGAGAGCGTATATTCGACCCGGGGCGGCACCTGGGCGTAAACGGTCCGGACAATGAGGCCGTCCGCCTCCAGCTCGCGCAGCTGGTGGGTGAGCATGCGCTGCGTGATCGACGGGATGAGCCGGCGCAACTCGTTGAAACGCAAGGTTCCGCGCAGGAGCTTGTAGAGGACGATGATCTTCCACTTGCCATCGATCAGGCTCATGGTCCGCTCCACGGAGCACCCCTGAACCCTCTGCACCTTCTGCGGCATCACGGTATCCTTTTCGACACTATGGGCTGTTTTTGTGCGTTCTTGCGGCGCCTAAGACTATGCCCAACTATGCTCCCGTCAACAGGAGACATGCCATGCGCGCCGTCGGATACCAGCAATCCCTCCCCATCGACCAGGACGCCTCCCTCATGGACGTCGAGCTGCCCCGCCCCGAGCCGGGCCCGCGCGACCTCCTCGTCGAGATCAAGGCGGTGTCCCTGAACCCGGTCGACACGAAGGTTCGCATGCGCGCCCAGGCAGAGCCGGGCGGCCACAAGGTTCTGGGCTTCGATGCCGCCGGGATCGTCAGAGGGGTGGGCAAGGACGTGTCCCTGTTCAAGGAAGGAGACGAGGTGTTCTATGCCGGCGCCATCACGCGCCAGGGCACCAACGCGGAATTCCATGTGGTGGACGAGCGGCTCGTTGGCACAAAGCCGCAATCCCTTGGGTTCGAGGAAGCCGCAGCCCTGCCGCTCACCACGCTGACTGCCTGGGAGACCCTGTTCGACCGACTGGACGTCAAGCGTCCGGTGAAGGGCGCGGCCAACGCCATCCTGATCGTGGGAGGCGCCGGCGGCGTCGGCTCCATCGCGATCCAACTCGCGCGCCGGCTCACCGACCTGACCGTCATCGCCACCGCGTCACGGCCCGACACGCAGGCATGGGTCAAAGAGCTTGGCGCTCATCACGTGATCGATCACGGCAGGCCCCTCGCGGCTCAGGTGGAAGCATTAGGGATCGGCGCGCCGGCCTTCGTGTTCTCGATCACCCACACGGACAATCATTTCGCCGAGATCGCCAAGGCTATCGCACCGCAAGGCCGCTTTGCCCTGATCGACGATCCGAAAGGGCCGCTCGACATCATGCTCCTCAAGGGCAAAAGTGTCTCGATCCACTGGGAATCCATGTTCACCCGCTCCACCTTCCAGACCGCCGACATGGAGCGACAGCACGAGATCCTGAACGAGGCGTCGCGTCTCGTCGATGCGGGCACGATCAGGACCACCCTGGCCGAGGTCGTCGGGCCGATCAACGCCGCCAATCTCAAGCGCGCGCACGCTCTCATCGAGAGCAACCGCACCCGGGGCAAGCTCGTGCTGTCTGGATTTTAAGAATACTCCAATCCTCTTCGTCATCACCGGCCTTGTGCCGATGATCCCGATGCTGAAAAGCCGTGCTCTTCCGATCGGGATGGCCGGGACTGATCCCCGGATCAAGTCCGGGGGCGGCCATGACGGGGGAGGTTAAGAACTCTTGTTCAATGCATTGATCGAACGTTAACCGACAAAAAGAGGGCTTTGCGATCTGGACCATCGCAAAGCCCTTTGAACAAGAGAAAAGGCTGCCTTGAAGGGCAGCCCTGTGCCTCGAGGGTGGCCCGGCCCTTCGCGCGACTCAGAGGGCTGGGGGGCTGACGTGTCCAAGCCGTTCGATGAGCCGGGCCGTCGAGGCAACTTAAGCATTTACGGCATTTACTGCGGCTCCATCACGGCGCGAATGAGGCAGGAATAAGATTTGCAAAGGAACCCGTGATTCATTGTGTCGTCATGGGTTGATCCCTTAGCCGCCGAAGCCCATCATCAGAGCATGTCGACCGAAGCATCGGACATGAAAGTGGATCCCGCCTTTGGGTCCGATGCTCATGTTTTTACTTGCGCATCGTCGGGCGTGGAGCACCGGATCCGGTGCTCCGCACGATGCGCCAGCCATGGGAGGCTTCATGAGCGAAGGTGACATCGCAGAGCCGCTGCGCGGCGGCTCGATGCAAGGTTCAGCCCACATCGTTCCTTTCCCCGCCGCGCCGAAACAGGTTTCCTTCGACCGTGCCGAGTTGCAGGCCATTCTCAATCTCTACGGCCGCATGGTGGCTGCCGGCGAATGGCGCGATTACGCCATCGATTTCCTGCCCGACAAGGCCGTCTTCTCCATCTTCCGACGCACCTCCGAAATGCCCCTCTACCGGATCGAGAAGGACCCGAAGCTCGCCAAGAAGCAGGGCGCCTATTCGGTCATTGTCTCGACGGGCCTGATCCTCAAGCGCGGACATGAACTCGCCCGTGTGCTGCGGGTGCTCGACAAGCCGAAGGTCGTGTCGGCTTAGCGCCTTCACCGCTCCGCGGTCCGGAACACCGCTCGGTTCATCGCGTTGCAGGAAGAATGCCGCTGAAGCCGCACCGGCTTCGACAGCAACGCGGCTCGATCACAGCAGCAGCGATGAGGAAGCTTATGACGCGCGACCTGGCCGGCCTTTCCGTCGTGATCACCGGCGCCTCGAGCGGGATCGGCCGCGCTGCCGCCCTCACGTTTGCCCGGCGCGGGGCCCATGTGGCTCTCGCGGCCCGCCGGGCGGACCTGATCGAGGACCTGGCCGGCGAATGCCGGGATCTCGGCACGCAGGCCATCGCAGTCCCCACCGACGTGACCGACGCCGCAGCCGTCGACACCCTGGCCCAGGCGGCCCGACGGGCCTTCGGAACCATCGACGTCTGGATCAACAATGCGGGCACGGGCGTGTTCGGCCCCTATCAGGATGCGGACATCGCCCTCCACCGACGCACGATCGAGGTGAACCTGCTCGGGTCCATGCACGGCGCCTATGCGGTCCTGCCGATCTTCCTCGGCCAGGGCCACGGCATCCTCATCAACAACATCTCCCTCGGAGGCTGGGCGCCGAGCCCCTTCGCGGCGGCCTACACGGCGTCCAAGTTCGCCCTGCGGGGCTTTTCGGCGAGCCTCCGGCAGGAGTTGGGCGACCACCCCGACATCCATGTCTGCGGGGTGTTCCCGGCCATCATCGACACTCCGGGGCTCGATCATGGGGCGAACGTGTCGGGCCGTCAGATCAATCCGGGGCCACTGATCTATGCGCCCGAGGACGTGGCCGAGACCTTCGTCTCGCTCGTGCGCCGCCCCCGTGACGAGGTGGCCGTGGGATGGCCCGCCCGCGCGGCCCAGATCGCCTATGCCTTGGCTCCCGGCCCGACGGAGCATCTGACCGGCGCCTTCATGCGCCGGGCCCTAGAGCGGGCTCGGCCCGCGCCGCGGACGGAAGGCGCCCTGTTGCAGCCCCTTCCCACGGGCCGGGGCGTGAGCGGCGGATGGCGGCACCGCAAGGGCCTGCCCCACTCAGCGCGACAGCCGAGCCGCATGGTTGGCGCCATCGCGCTTGCCGGATTGGCGCTTCTGCTCGGCACGAAGGCTGCGGCGCGCGTTCGGCGCTAACTTTCGATCGGATCAGGGAGCGCGATCAGCCACAGGGTCGAGGCCAGGACGCCGAGGGCACCGGCCCACAGGATCGGCCGGATGCCGATGTGGTCGGCGAGCAATCCTGCCAGCAGGGCAGCCACCAGTCCGAGCCCGGTGCTGAGAAGATGCACGACTCCGCCCTCTCGCCCGCGCAGGGCATCGGGCGTCACGGTTTGGCGTAGCGTCGTCAGATTGGTGTAGAACACCACATAGAGCCCGTCCCCCCACAGCTGCGCCACGCAGAGCAGCGCCACGGCCAGCCAGAGAGGCCCGTGCGCCAGCGGAATGAAGCTGATCACCAGCCCATACAGCACAAGCACGCCGATCAGCAGCGTGCGGACGGGGAAGCGCTTGCCGGCCCATGAGGCGAGCCGCGAGCCGATGACCGCGCTGATGCCGCCGAGCGCAATCACGAAGCCGAGAATGCCCGGAGGAATGGCGAGATCGCGCACCGCGTAAAGCACATAGAGCGGCGCGAAGAAGGACAGGAAGAACATGAGCGTGGAAAAGCACAGCGTCAGCGGCCTTAAGACCGGATGCGCGAAGACGAAGCGCAGCCCCTCGGCTGTCTCGCGCCACAGGTTCGGCGCGTGCTCGCCCGTCTCGAGCGGCATTTCCGGACGCCGGATCGAGCCGAGAAGAACGGCCGACCAGAGATAGGACAGGGCGTCGAAGAGAATGGCGAAGGGCGCGGTGAAGAGCTGAATCGCCACGCCCGCCGCGGCGGGACCGACGACCTCCGCGACCGCATCGGTGGTGGCGAGCTTGGTATTGCCGTCGAGGAGCTGATCCTGCGCGACCACGCTCGGCAGATAGGCGTTGTCGGCGGTCTGGAAGATCATGGAGAACAGCGCCACGACCGTGGCCACTCCCATGATCTGGCCGATGGAGATGGCATCGTGCCAGGCGGCAACCGGCAGGCTCATCAGGGCGGCGGCCCGGACGAGATCGGCCATGATGAGCACGCGGCGACGGCGGGTGCGGTCGATCCAGGCGCCGACGAACGGGCTTAGCAGGACCCCCGGAAGGGCGCTGAGCGCGATCAGCAATCCGAGATCCGTTGCCGTCGCGCCGAGCGACAAGGCCGCGATGATCGGCAAACCTTCGCGCGTGAACCGGGTTCCGATGGCGGACAGGCTTTGGGCCGCCCACAGGCGCAGGAAATCCGGATTGTCCCACAGACCGCCCCGGGGTCGGGTCATAAAGCCGGCTTTCATGGAGAGACGCTATCGGATCGGCCGGGTCGGCGGATCCGCCATGCCGCGCCCGAGCGGGCGCTGCATCAGCACAGTGGAGAGCCAGCGCCCGTGCTTGTAGCCGATGCCCTTCAGGATCCCGACGGGCTCGAATCCCATGCTCCGGTGCAGGCCGATGGAGCCCATCGATTCCTCGTCGCCGATCACCGCCACCATGAGCCGGAAATCCTGCGCCTCGCAGGCCTCGATCAGGGCGGCCAGCAGCAGCCGGCCCACGCCCTGCCCCTGTGCGGACGGGGCGACGTAGATCGAATCCTCCACGGTGGAGCGATAGGCCGGCCGCGTGCGGTAGGCGCCCGCATAGGCGTAACCCAGGATCGCGCCGTCCTTCTCGGCCACGAGATAGGGATAGCCACCCTCCAGGATCGCAGCCCGGCGGCGTGCCATCTCGGCGATGTCGGGAGGATCGAGCTCGAACGAGGCGGTGCCGTGCGTCACCGCATGGGCGTAGATCGCCGTGATGGTGTCGAGATCGGATTCGGACGAGGGGCGGATGAGGATGCTCATGACGTTTCACTAAAACACATTCGCGCCGAGACGGAATGGCATTTCTGATTGGGAAGACTGTCTTTTCCTCCCCTTTTCGCCTTAGCATGGGCCTCATGAGAAAGGCATGCCCGTGAACGAGTTCAGCCCAGGCAGGGCGGAGCCATCCACCGTTTCCAGGACCCGGACCATCGTGGTCTGGACCGCGATCCTGGCGTCCAGCATGGTCTTTGCCGACGGGGCCATCGTGACGGTGGCGATGCCGCAGATGCGCGAGAACCTGCAGGCGTCGCTCGCCGAGATGCAATGGGTCACCAATGCCTATGCGCTGACGCTCTCCGCCTTCCTGCTGCTGGGCGGCGCGGCCGGCGACGCCTATGGCCTGAGACGCATTTTCATGATCGGCATCGCGTGCTTCGGCCTGACCTCCCTGTGGTGCGGCCTCTCCGAATCGGCCGGGATGCTGATCGCAGCACGGGCGTTCCAGGGGATCGGCGGTGCCCTGCTGGTGCCGGGATCGCTCGCCCTGATCAGCGCCCATTTTCCGAAGGACGCGCGTGGCAAGGCCATCGGCACCTGGGCGGCGGCCTCCGGCATCGCCGCGGCGCTCGGGCCGATCCTCGGCGGCTGGCTGATCGATATGGGCCCCTGGCAGGCGATCTTCTGGATCAACCTGCCGCTGGCGGCTCTGGCGCTCTGGCTGTGCTGGCGGCATGTGCCGGACATCCCGGTCATGGGGGAGACCGCGATGGACTGGCTGGGCGGCGCTCTTGCTGTCGTGGCTCTCGGTCTCCTGGCCTATGGGCTGACGGCTTTGGGCGAGCGGGAGAGTCACAAGGGCGTGGCGACGCTGCTGACGCTCGCCGGCGGAGGGGCGCTGGGCCTCTTTATCAGGCACGAGAAGCGCTCTGCCGCGTCGATGATGCCCCTCGACCTGTTTCGCGTCTCCGCCTTCGCCAACGTCAACGCTCTGACGCTGCTGCTCTATTTCGCCCTGAGCGGCGCCCTGTTCTTCCTGCCCACCGCCCTGATCGAGGCCCATGGCTACTCGGCCGCCCAGGCGGGCTCGGTGTTCCTGCCCTTCACCATCGTGATGGCCGCTCTCTCCCGGCTCGGCGGCGCGATGACCGATCGGTTCGGCACCCGGATGCTCCTCACGACAGGCCCGCTCGTGACGGCCTTGAGCTTCGCGCTCCTGGCCCCGGCCGTGTTTCACGGCGGCTATTGGCTCGCGATCATGCCGGTCATGGCCGTCATGGGGCTGGGCATGGGGATCACGGTCGCGCCGCTCTCGACGACCGTGATGAATGCCGTCCCGAACGAGCGCATCGGCGTCGCCTCCGGCATCAACAACGCGGTCTCCCGCGTCGCCGGGCTGATCGCCGTCGCCGGATTGGGCGTCGTGGCCACGTTCGGTTATCGGCAGGCCGTCCGATGGGCGAACCCGGAACGGGCGGATCTCTTCGGGCAGGCGACCTTCGGGGCGCTCCCACCCTCCTCCTCGCCGTCCGAAACCCTGCAGGCGCTCTACACGACGGCCATGATCGGCGGATTCGGGGGTGTGGCCGTGATCTGTGCCGCTGCGGCTGCCGCAAGCGCGTATTTCGGCTACCGCTCGGCACTTCCAGGACAGGGATGATCCAAACAAAAGCCCCGGCCTTTCGGCCGGGGCTTCGTGATCACGCGATCCGCTCGTCCTTACTCGTTGCGGTTGCCCACGAGAGCGAGGAGGAACTGGAACATGTTGATGAAGTCCAGATACAGCGTCAGAGCGCCGAACACGGAGGCCTTGCCGGCAGCCTCGGAGTCGAAGTTGCCGTAGAGATACATCTCCTTGAGCTTCTGCGTGTCATAGGCCGTGAGGCCTGCGAAGATCAGGACGCCGATCACGGAGATGCCGAACTGCAGGACGCTCGACGCGACGAAGATGTTCACGATCGAGGCCAGGATCAGGCCGACGAGACCCATGATCAGGAACGAGCCCATACCGGACAGGCTGCGGTTCGTGGTGTAGCCCCAGAGCGACAGCGAGCCGAAGGCCGCCGCCGTGATGAAGAACACCTGCACGACGCTCGCGCCGGTATAGCGGATGAGAAGCGTCGAGAGCGAAGCGCCCATCACCGCCGCGAAGGCGAAGAAGGTCGTGCGCGCGGACGCCGCCGACATCCGGTCCATCCGGAACGAGAAGAAGAAGATGAAGGCCAAAGGCGCCAGCGCCACGATCCACATCAGGGGCGAGCCGTACAGCGTCGCGCCGAACTGGGTCAGGCCGACACCACCCATCCGGGCGACCGCCTGAGACGGATCGCTCGTGGTGGCGAGCATGTTGATGCCAAGGGCGACCAGGGCCGAGATGGCCAGGCCCAGGACCATGTTGTTGTAGACGCCGAGCATGAAGGCGCGCAGGCCCTGGTCGACCTGAGCCGCCGTCCGGGCAAAGCCGGTGCCATAGGCGTGTTGGTTTTGCTCATACGGTTGCATCGGAGTCCTTTCTCGCGGTGTCCCGTGTGTTCCCTCGAAAGGCTGGAGAGTCAGCCCTCGGCCGCCGCGAATGCCGGCGACATGCAAAATATGAGGGGGCGGCCTGCGTTCCGCAAGGGGGAGGCCAAGCTTCAAACGTTCGTGAAGAAAGAAAAAATGAGGAGCAGAGTTCCTGCTGCTCCTCACTTCATTTCGGACGCTCCTTTATAGCGGCGCGCGAGGATAGAACGTTAAAGGTTTCTTAAGTAGAGGGCCGGTTTTTGACTTAGGATCCGCCAGGTTCCCACGAGGCCTAGACCGACGCTCACCAGAACGGCGAGCGCAGAGGCCAAGACGGCTCCCGACAGGTCTAAGGTAAAGCTTAGGTTCATCACGCGGGTGATGATGAAATAGGCCGCGAGCGTTCCCGCCAGCAATCCGAACACCGCCGTGGCAAGGCCGAGAAGACCGTATTCGAGCGCATAGGCCGAGAGCAGCCGGGTCCGGGTGGCGCCGAGCGTCTTGAGCACCACCGCATCGTAGAGCCGCGCCCGGTGGCCGGCCGCCAGGGCGCCGGCGAGAACCAGGAGGCTCGCGATCAGCGCGATGGAGCTGGCGCCGCGGATCGCCATGACGAGCTGCGAGACCACGTCGTTCACCGCCTCGAGGGCATCCTTCACCCGCACGCTCGTGACCATGGGGTAGGCCTGGGCGGAGCTTCGCAAGATTCGGGCATCGAGCGCCGCATCCGAGCCGTTCGGGAAGGTGACGGTGGCGAGATGCGTGTGCGGCGCGCCGGCAAAGGCGTTGGGCGAAAACACCATGACGAAGTTGATCCCCATGGAGCGCCATTCCACCTCGCGCAGGTTGCCGATGGTGGCGCTGATGTTGCGTCCAAGCACGTTGACGGTGATCTCGTCGCCGATCTTGAGCCCGAGACCCTCGGCGATCTTGCGGTCGAAGGAGACCAGCGGCCGGCCGCGGTAGTTTTCGGGCCACCATTCGCCCTGCACCACCTTCGAGCCTTCCGGCGGCTTGGCCGCATAGGTGATGCCGCGATCGCCTTCCAGCACCCAGGACACGTCCTCGGGCGCCTTGACTTCGGCCACCGGCCGTCCGCCCAGCGTCACGAGACGTCCGCGCATCATCGGCACGCGCTCGATCTGGGCTTCGGATGCCTGACTCTTCAGGAAGCCCTCGAAGGAATCCGCCTGCTGGTTCGGGATGTCGAGGAAGAAGAAGCTCGGCGCGCGCTCCGGCAGGCTCTGGGTGAGCTGGCGGGTGAGATTGGTGTCGATGAGCGCGAGCGTGACCAAGAGCGTGATGCCGAGGCCGAGCGACAGCACCAGCGAGGGCGTGAGCGCACCCGGCCGGTGGATGTTCGCGAGCGCGAGCCGCCCCGCCGTCCTGCGGGGACGCGGCAGGCGGCGGGCGAGCGCCATGATCCCGAGCGCCACGAGACGCAGGAGCAGGAAGGAGCCTGCGGCGGCAGCCACGAACATGAGGGCAATGCGCCGGTCATAGGCCGCGAGCAGGGACAGCCCCACAAGCGCCGCAACGGAGAGCGCCAGCGCCGTCAGGTAGCGCTTGCGCGGCCAGCGCCGCTCGGGGTCGATCTGATCGCGGAACAGGCCCGACACCGGCACGTCGTGGGCTCTTCCTAAAGGAGCGAGCGCGAAGACCAAGGCCGTGAGCACGCCGTAGAGCAGCGCGATGCCGAGTTCGCTCCAGGCGAGCGTCGGCTGGATCGGGATCGGCAGGAGATGGCCAAAGAGACCGGTGACCACGAAGGGCAGGACGGCCCCGAAGGCGAGGCCGATCCCGATCCCGACGAGCGCGATCAGCATCACCTGCGTGAGATAGA
The DNA here is from genome assembly GCA_035944695.1 of Microvirga sp. Taxonomy (GTDB): domain Bacteria; phylum Pseudomonadota; class Alphaproteobacteria; order Rhizobiales; family Beijerinckiaceae; genus Microvirga. Next base: position 25,214 of record DASZBB010000160.1, read on the forward strand.
GCAGCACCACCTGCCCGCCGGGAGCGCCGAGGCTCTTCAAGGTTGCGATCGAGGCGCGCTTGCGGTCGACGAAGCCGCGCACCGCATTGGCGACGCCCACGCCGCCGACGAGGAGCGCGGTCAGGCCGACCAGCGTAAGGAATTGGGTGAAGCGCTCGATATTGCGGGCAAAGCGGGGATCGGCGTTGAGGCGGGTGCGGATGTTCCAGCCGGCCTCCGGCAGGACGCGGTTCGCCTCCGCCTCGATCTGCGTCAGCCCCTCCTCGGTCGATCGCTCGGCCGGCAGGGTGAGCCGATAGGTCCAGCGCACGAGGCTGCCGGGCTGGACGAGACCGGTGGCCTTCAAGGCATCCTGCGACAGCAGGAGCCGCGGCCCGAACCCGATTCCGTCGGCGATCTTGTCGGGTTCCGAGACGAGGCGGGCCCGCAATTCCACGTTGGCCGCGCCCACCGTGACGCGATCGCCCACCTTCAGGTCGAGACGGGCGAGCAGCGCCGGATCGACGGCGGCCCCGAAGGCACCGTCGCGCTCGGCGAACAGGTCGGCCGGGGGCAACTGCGGATCCGTTTCGAGCGTGCCGACCGTGGGATAGCCCCCGTCGACCGCCTTCATCTCCACGAGTCCGGAGCCCTTCTCGCCGGCCACCGCCATGGCCCGCATGGTGGCGATGACGTTGACCCGGCCCTTCGATTCGAGGAAGGCCCGCTCGGGCGCCCCGGCCTCGCGCTGGAGCAGGGAGAAGGCCATGTCGCCGCCGAGGATCCGCCGGCCCTCGCGGGAGATGCCTTCGGTCAGCGAGCGGGACAGGGACGAGACGCTGGCGATCGCCGCCACGCCGAGCGCGATGCAGGCGAGAAAAATGCCGAATCCTCTCAAACCCCCACGCAGCTCGCGAAAGGCAAGGCGCAGCAGGAGAGGCAGACGCGACGCGGAGGCGGGACGTCGCTGCGGCGTGGCGGGAAGGGAGCCGTGCATGGTCGTCTCCTCACGCCACGGTCGAGGCCGGTGTGGCCTCCACCTGCCCCGAGCGCAGGCGCACCATGCGGTCGCAGAGGCGGGCGAGGTTGAGATCGTGGGTCACGAGGACGAGGGTGGCGCCGCGGTCGCGCTTGAGGGTGAAGAGCAGGTCGATGATGGACCCGCCCGTGTTCTCGTCGAGATTGCCGGTGGGCTCGTCGGCCACGAGGATCGCCGGATTGGGCACGATGGCGCGGGCGATCGCCACGCGCTGCTGCTCCCCGCCCGAAAGCTGCGCCGGATAATGATACAGGCGATGGCCAAGGCCCACGGCCTGCAATTCCGCCTCGGCCCGCGCGAAGGCCTCGTCGTCGCCCGCGAGTTCGAGCGGAAGGGCTACGTTCTCCAGCGCCGTCATGGTGGGAACGAGATGGAAGGATTGGAACACGATGCCGATCCGCCTGCCGCGAAATCGGGCCAGCGCATCCTCGTCCAGGCCGGACAGATCGGTACCGTCGACGATCACCTTGCCCGAATCGGGACGCTCCAGGCCGGCCATGGTCATGAGCAGGGTCGACTTGCCCGAGCCCGAGGGACCGATCAGGCCCACCGCCTCGCCTCTGTCGACATCGAGGGAAATGCCCTTGAGGATATGCACCCGTGCGGCCCCGCGCCCGAGGCTCAAATCGACATCGTGCAGCGCGATGGCCTTGTCCTGCATGCCCATTCACCCGATCTGTTGGAAATTCTGACGTTACCCGGTTCTAGTCCGGTAGAGATGGGAAGCCTATCGATGAAGCGCCAATCCGGCCCATTCATGACGATCATTTTTGCGTGTGCGGCGGCCCTTGCCGCCATGGTCGCCCCGCTGTCCGCGGCCCAGGCGCAGGGCCGGACGATCCGCCTCGTGGCCCTGGGTGACAGCCTGAGCGCCGGCTACAACCTGCCGCAGGAGGCGGCCTTCCCGGTGGCGCTGGAGAAGGCCCTTAAGGCCAAGGGCTACAAGGTGGAGGTGGCCAATGCCGGCGTATCCGGCGACACCACGTCGGGCGGCCTCGACCGGCTCGACTGGTCCGTGCCCGACGGCACGGACGGGGTGATCCTGGAGCTCGGCGCCAACGATATGCTGCGCGGGCTCGATCCGGCCGGCACCCGCAAAAACCTCGAGACCATCGTCGAGCGGCTGAAGAGCCGCAACATCCCGGTGATGCTCGCGGGCATGTACGCCTCGCGCAATCTCGGGGCGGATTACGTGCAGAAATTCGACAGCATCTATCCGGACATTGCGAAGAAGCACGACCTTGTGCTCTATCCCTTCTTCCTGGACGGAGTCGTGGGCGAAAAATCCCTCAACCTGCCCGACGGGATGCACCCGACGGCCAAAGGCGTGGAGATCATCGTCGAGCGCATCCTGCCCAGCGTCGAGAGCTTTCTCGCCCGTCTTTCCCAGCGCTGATCGTCGTCAGCGCCTCATTCTCGCCTGAACGCGGCGGATCATGTCCCCGCGAGGAGCTTACCTGATGGAATACCGCCGCCTCGGCCGCACGGATCTCAATGTCAGCCTCATCTGTCTCGGCACCATGACCTGGGGCCAGCAGAACACGGAGGCCGACGGTCACGCGCAGATGGATTATGCCCTCGACCAGGGCGTCAACTTCTTCGACACGGCCGAACTCTATTCGATCCCGCCGCGCCCGGAAACGCAGGGCTCCACCGAGCGGATCATCGGCTCCTGGTTCAAGGCGCGGGGTTCGCGCGACAAGGTGATCCTCGCCACCAAGGTGATCGGCCGCTCCGACAGCACCTGGTACCGGGACGACGGCTCCAAGGGCGAGCTCTCGCGCGCCCAGATCGAGGAGGCCGTGAACAAGAGCCTGAAGCGGCTCCAGACCGACTATATCGATCTGTATCAGATCCACTGGCCCGACCGCCCCATGCCCTGGGGCTCGAACCCGACGATCTTCCGCCATCAGGAGGGCGAGTCCCATCCGATCGGCGAGACGGTCGAGATCATGACCGACCTGGTGAAGGCCGGAAAGATCCGCCATTTCGGCCTCTCCAACGAGAGCGCCTGGGGCACCATGACCTTCCTCAAGCACGCGGACGCCAAGGGCCAGGCCCGCGTGCAGTCGATCCAGAACGCCTACAACCTCCTCAACCGCACCTACGAGGTGGCGCTGGCGGAGGTCTCCATGCGCGAGAATGTCAGCCTGCTTGCCTATTCGCCGCTGGCGCAGGGGTATCTTACGGGCAAGTATCTCGACGGGGCCCGCCCGCCGGGTGCCCGCACCACCCTGTTCAACCGGGGCCAGCGCTACGAGAACCCCACCGCCGAGGCGGCCATCCGCAAATACATCGCGCTCGCCAGGGAATTCGGCCTCGATCCGGCCCAGATGGCGCTGGCCTTCGTCAATTCCCGCCCGTTCCTCGGGTCGAACATCATTGGCGCGACCTCCATGGAGCAGCTGAAGACGGATATCGCCTCGATCAACGTGACGATCACGCCGGAGCTTGAGGAGCGCATCGACGCGATTCACGTCGAGCATTGCAATCCGTGCCCGTGAGATCAGGCTCTCTCGTCATGGCCGGGCTCGTCCCGGCCATGACGATCCTGTGAAGCGCGGCGCTCTTCCGATCGGGATCACCGGCACAAGGCCGGTGATGACGTCCAGGAATGTTCCACCCGGAACAAACACCTCTCACCAATCGTCTCAATCGACACCAGCTGCCTCGGGAGGTGCCGCATGCCCCGCCTGTTCACCGGCATCGAGATCCCGGCCGAGATCGCCCTGGCTCTTTCGAGCTTTCGCGGCGGCCTTCCTGGCGCGCGCTGGGTCGATCCCGAGAACTATCATCTCACCCTGCGGTTCATCGGCGACATCGATGAGCGTATGGCGGACGACGTCGCTTCCATTCTCGGCGAGAGGCGCCTGCGGGCTCCGATCACCCTGACCATCGACGGGCTCGATACGTTCGGCGGCGGGAAACCCCGTGCGGTCTTTGCCCGCACCGCCGGCAACGGCGAGTTGAACGAACTTCAGGCGGAGCAGGAACGCCTCCTGCGCCAGATCGGGCTCCCTCCGGAGACCCGCAAGTTCACGCCGCATGTGACCCTGGCGCGGCTGCGGAACGTGTCGCCCATCGACGTGGCGGATTACATCGCCACCCGCGGGCACTTCCCGAAGCTGACCTTCACGGCCGACCGCTTCGTCCTCTATTCATCCCGGAACTCGGTCGGCGGCGGTCCCTACATCGTCGAGGCGGCCTATCCCTTGAGCTAGCTCGACGCAGGCGTGCAAGGCTGTTACAGCAGCCCCATGACTTCGCTCGTCTTCATCACCCATCCCGAAGTGGTCATCGATCCCGACCAGCCGATCACCGAATGGCCCCTGAACGCCGTCGGCCGCACCCGCATGGAGCGTTTCGCCGAACTGCTCGCGGACCGGGACGTCTCCGCCGTCTATGCCAGCACGGAACGCAAGGCCATGGACGGCGCCGCCATCGTGGCGAAGCATCTCGGCCTGTCTTACGAAACCGACGAAGACCTGGGGGAGAACGACCGCTCGTCCACAGGCTTCATCGCGCCGCCGGAATTCTGGGACGTGGTGCGCGAGTTCTTCGGCCGGCCGGACGAGAGCATCCGCGGCTGGGAGCGCGCCGTGGACGCGCAGACCCGCATCGTGGAGGCCATCGGCCGCATCCTGCGCGAGGACGAGACCGCCGGCGACATCGTCGTGGTCTCGCACGGCGCGGTCGGATGCCTGTTGACCGCGCATCTGCAGCAGGTCGCGATCGGCCAGGAAAGCCGCCCGTCGCATCCTGGCGGCGGCTGCTTCATCGTCATCGACCGGGATTCCTTCACGCTGACGCAGGATTGGCGCACCATCGAGGAGGGATTTACGGCGTGAGCGACCTGACCACGGCGCGTTTCGCTCTTGCATCCACCCGGCCGTGGGACTAGCGCTGCGCTTCAAGACCCAGGACTGATCCGAGCCCATGATCCGCACCCGCATCGCGCAAACGGCGCCCGGCATCGCCCTGTGCACGGCGATCGCGCTTGCGGCCATGGGGCTGCAATGGGCGGAAGAGCATTGGACCGGGCGGTCCTGGCTCGAGGCGCTCGTCATCGCCATCCTGCTCGGCACCCTGGTGAGGACCCTTTGGACCCCAAGCAGGCGCTGGGCTCCCGGCATCGGTTTTTCCGCCAAGACCCTGCTCGAGATCGCCGTGATGCTTCTGGGCGCCTCGATCAGTTTTCAGGCCGTCCTCGACGCGGGCCTCGGCCTCGTCTTCGGCATTGCTCTCGTGGTGGCGCTCGCCATCGGGGCGAGCTATGGGCTCGGCCGCTGGCTCGGGCTGCCGAAGCGCATGGCAATGCTGGTCGCCTGCGGCAACTCGATCTGCGGCAACTCGGCCATTGCCGCCGTGGCGCCCGTCATCGGCGCCAAGCCCGAGGACGTGGCCTCCTCCATCGCGTTCACGGCGATCCTCGGGGTGATCGTCGTGCTTGCCCTCCCACTGCTGGTGCCGCTCCTCGGCCTGTCGACGACGCAATACGGCGTGCTGGCAGGCCTTACGGTCTATGCAGTGCCGCAGGTGCTGGCGGCCACCGTGCCGGTGAGCCTCGTCAGCATGCAGCTCGGTACGCTGGTGAAGCTCGTGCGCGTGCTGATGCTCGGCCCGGTGGTGGTCGCCCTGTCGCTCGTGGCGGGACGCAACACGACGGACGTGCGACCGGGCTTGGCGTGGAACCGGCTCGTACCCTGGTTCATCATCGGGTTCCTGGGCCTTGCCCTGCTGCGCTCCCTCGGTCTCATCCCGGATATGGCTCTACGCGTGATCGCGCCCGTCGCGACCCTGCTCACCGTCATCTCCATGGCGGCCCTGGGCCTCGGCGTGGATGTCAGGGTTCTCGGCCGCGTCGGCGCCCGTGTGACGCTGGCCGTGACGCTCTCGCTCCTGGTGCTGATCCTGATCAGCCTGGGCCTGATCCGGCTGCTCGGCATTGCGTGAGGGCTTGAAACCTCAGGGCTGCGCTTCATGACTAAGGCGAACCTCCCGTAACGATGAAGTGCGCCCATGCCCCGCCTGACCGAATCCGAGCGTTCCGAACTCCTGCCCGCCCTCGACGGCTGGGCACTGGTCGAAGGCCGCGACGCCATCCACAAGCGTTTCGTCTTCGACGATTTCAACGCAGCCTTCGGCTGGATGACCCGCGTCGCCCTCGCGGCCGAGGCCATGAACCACCATCCGGAATGGGCCAACACCTACAACAAGGTCGAGGTGACGCTCGCCACCCACGATGCCAAGGGTCTGACGCGCCGCGACATCGAGCTGGCGCAGCGCATGGACCAGATGGCCGCAGGATGGGTGAAGCGCTAGACATGACCGAAACACGAATCCGCACGGGCGGCTGTGCCTGCGGGCAGCTGACCTTCGAGGTCCGGGGCGAACCAAAACGCGTGGGGCTCTGCCATTGCATGACCTGCCGCAAGATCAGCGGCGCACCCTTCAACGCCTATGTGATCTTCGCCACCGATCAGGTGACGATCTCCGGCGAATTCCGGAGCTGGTCCGCGACGCCCGATACCGAACGCTGCTTCTGCACATTGTGCGGCTCGCAGGTCTTCGACCGGGATTCCGACACCGAGATCGAGATCAAGCTCGGCGCCTTCGACGAACCGAACCTTTTCACCCCCACCTACGAAGCCTGGGCCAAGCGCCGGGAGCACTGGCTCCGCACCCCGGATCTCGAAAGCTTTCCCGAGAACCGGGGCGAAATTACCTGAAGCCCGCTATTTCGGCTGCATACGCAGCGCGCCGTCGAGGCGGATGCCTTCGCCGTTGAGCATGTCGTTCTCGATGATGGCCTTCACCAGCGCGGCATATTCTTCGGGACGGCCGAGGCGCGACGGGAACGGCACGTTGGCCTCGAGCGCCTTGCGGTAATCCTCCGCGATTCCTTCGAAGAGCGGCGTGTGGAACAGGCCCGGCATGATCGTCATCACCCGGATGCCGAAGCCGGACAGGTCGCGGGCGACGGGCAGCGTCAGCCCGAGCACGCCGCCCTTGGAGGCGGCATAGGCGGCCTGCCCGATCTGACCGTCCTGCGCGGCCACGGACGAGGTGTTGACGATGACCCCGCGTCCGCCGTCCGGCGTCACCGGGTCGAGCCCGGCCATGGCCGTGGCGCATTTCGCGATCATGGCATAGGTGCCGATCAGGTTGATCTCGACCGCACGGCGGAAGCTCGCCACGTCGTGGGGGATCAACTCGCCGGTTTCGCGCTTCTTCGACACTGTGCGCTTGCCCGGCGCGATGCCGGCGCAGTTGACCAGGATCCGTTCCATGCCGTTGGTCGCACGGGCCGCGGCGAGCGCCGAATCGATGGAGGCCTCGTCCGTCACGTCGGCCCGGCAGAAGACAGCCCCAATTTCCCGGGCAACCTCCTCGCCGCGCTCGGCGTTCATGTCCAGGATGGCGACCCGCGCGCCGTTGGAGGCCAGCATCCGGGCCGTGGCCTCGCCGAGGCCCGATGCGCCTCCGGTAACGACGGCTGCCATCAATTTGTCGAGCTTCATCGCTTTTCTCCTCCGATCGGAGACGTCTTAAGCTATCCTCGACGCCTGGGGAACGCACACTATGGAAGGAACCGGTTGAATGAGTGAACCCTTCATGAAGCCTTTCACCAAGGCCGAGATGGAGGCCATACGGAAGGAGACCCGCGACGAGGAAGGTCTGAAGCGCCGGTTCTGGGACAAGCTGAAGCGTGTCGCCGGCAGGATCCCGTTCGCCGAGGATCTCGTGGCCGCCTTCTTCTGTGCCACGGACCCGGCGACGCCCAGCCGCGTGAAGCTCATCCTCCTCGGAGCGATCGCCTATTTCGTGTTTCCCACGGATGCCATCACCGATCTCCTGCCCCTGTTCGGATTCGCCGATGACGCAGCGGTCCTGGCGGCCGCGATCACGCAGGTCGCCGGTTCCATAACGGAAGAGCACAAGGAGCGGGCCCGCAAGGCTCTCAAGGACACGGTCGAGCAGACCTGATATCTTGGCCTTAGGACTGCATTCAGAACAAAGAATATTGACTTATTGCAATGTTATTATAGATAACGTAAGGATGAGTCGTTCGCAACAAAGTCATTTCCTTCCTCCGGCTTTTAAAGACGAACAAGCATTGCAGAACCACCTCGGGCCGCCCTTCCGGCGGCCCTTTTTCTTGAGCGGCGCGGATGTGGCACCGGCTGGTCACAGCCACCGCCACGTTTCGACGCATCGCCAATCCGCCGGCGCAGCCTTAACGGAGATGGTGAAGAGTTCTTAACCATCCGCCTGTATGGTCCGCCCCATGATTACTGCATCTCTCCAGCGCGGCATCGCCGCGGGCATCCTTTCCGCCGTCGTCGTCATCGGAACCGGACCTGCAGCCCTGGCTCAGTCCCAGCGTTCGACGCAGCAATCGACTCGTCCTGCCGCTGCCAAGCCGGCGCCGGCGGCAAAGCCCAAGCCGGCTCCGGCGACCAGAACCAATGCGGCCAGGCCGGCGGCGGCAGGAGCTGCGGCTGGAGCGGCCGCAGCGACGACGGCCAAGCCGGCCCAGGCGGCGACCGGCCCCGGAGGCGCTTCGCTTCTCACGTCCTATGGCGACTGGGGCGTCTACACGGCCCAGACCGGCCGTTCCAAGATCTGTTATGCCCTGAGCCAGCCCAAGGACCGGCTGCCGAAGAACGTGAATCGCGATCCGGCCTATCTCTTCGTGTCCTTCCGCCCGGCGGAGAACGTCAAGAACGAGGTCGCCCTGGTGCTCGGCTTCACGGCGAAGGAGAACGGCCCTGCGGAAGCCGCCGTCGGCAATGCCTCCTATGCCCTGATTACCAAGGCGGCGAACGCCTGGCTCAAGAACCCCGCCGAGGAAGGCCAAGCCATCGCCACCATGGCGCGCAGCGGAACCGTGACGGTGAAGACGCAGTCGGCTCGCGGCTCGAGCCTGACGGACCGCTACTCGCTGAACGGCTTCAGCAAGGCTCTGGAGCACGCCCGCAAGGAATGCGCTTCTTAAAACCCTGCACCGTTGAAAATTGGTGCCTGAATGAGCATGTTCCGGGTCACGCGCCCGGAATTTTGCTCATTCAAGGCTCACGATTTCGGCGCAATCGTGTTATAGGCACGCCGACTCCCAACAACGAGGCTTGAGATTTCCCATGGCGACGGTGCTCGACATCGCCAAGCGTAACCCCAATGCGGCCCCGGTGGCCGTGAGCGATGCCGCGCGCGCGGCCGGGTTCATCGAAAAGACCGCGGAACTGAACGTCGTGGCCGGAGCCGCCCCCGGCGGCGCCTCCCTCGTCGGCCTCACCCGCGACCAGCTCAAGGACTCGCTTGCTGCCATCGGCGTGCCGGAGCGCGAGCTGAAGATGCGCGTGGCCCAGCTCTGGCATTGGATCTATTTCCGCGGGGCCAAGGACTTCGCCGAAATGACCAATGTGGGCAAGGAGCTGCGCGCCAGGCTGGCCCAGGCCTATACGCTCGCCCGCCCGCAGGTGGTCTCCGAACAGGTCTCGAAGGACGGCACCCGCAAGTGGCTCATCCGCATGCCCTCCACGGGCCCGCTCGACAAGGGCGCGGAGATCGAGTGCGTGTACATTCCGGAGGTCGATCGCGGTACACTCTGCGTGTCGAGCCAGGTCGGCTGCACGCTCACCTGCTCCTTCTGCCACACGGGCACGCAGCGCCTCGTGCGCAACCTGACCTCGGCCGAGATCGTCGCGCAGCTCATCGTCGCCCGCGATTCCATCGGCGACTGGCCGGACGCTGTCCCGCCGGAAGGCGCCTTCGTGCCCACCGACGGCGGACGCTTCGTGTCCAACATCGTGTTCATGGGCATGGGCGAGCCGCTCTACAACATCGGTGACGTGATCGCCGCCATCGACGTCATGTCGGACGGCGAGGGCCTGACCCTGTCGCGCCGGCGCATCACCGTTTCCACCTCCGGCGTCGTGCCGCAGATGGAGCGTTTGGGCTCTGAGGCCAACACCATGCTGGCGATCTCGCTCCATGCCGTGCGCGACGAGCTGCGCGACGAGCTGGTGCCGATCAACCGCAAATACAACATCAAGCAGCTCCTGGACGCCTGCCGGGCCTATCCCGGCCTGTCGAATGCGCGCCGCATCACCTTCGAATACGTGATGCTCAAGGGCGTGAACGATTCGGATGCCGACGCCCGCGAGCTCGTGCGGCTCCTCAAGGGCATTCCGGCGAAGATCAACCTGATCCCGTTCAATCCCTGGCCCGGTTCGAAATACGAGTGCTCGGACTGGGAGCGGATCGAGCGCTTCTCCGAGATCGTCTACCGCGCCGGCTACGCCTCGCCGGTGCGCACGCCGCGCGGCCGCGACATCCTCGCCGCCTGCGGCCAGCTCAAGAGCGAGACCGAGAAGCTGCGCGCCCGCGCCCGCATGATGGCCGAACAGGGCATCGGGGCGGAAGGTGTCTATGCGCTGGGGGATGGGGAGTAAGATTCCGATGCCATGCCGACGAGTGCGGCGTGGCACATCCGAACACTATTGAAACAAAGCATCATTTCTCGGACGCAATAATGCCGAGAGGTGGGCAATGGTTCGCGCTGTTTGGGCTGCACTCGTTGCAAGCTTTGCATCGCCCTACGTCGCAGTTTTTCTTCTGCAGCACCTCAGCTTATCCCGACCACCGGCTCAAACTCCTGTAGGGGTGAGACTGGCGCCTTCCGGCTCCTCCATGGACGCCCTCTTCCTTGAAATCTTTGTGAAGGCAATGACGGCAATCGGCCTCTTCGTGTTCATTGTTTCCTTAGCATTGGTCGTCGTTCTCAAGGCGCTTCATCGCTATACATTACGAAACGTCATCGCCAGCGGCTGCGCAACGGGCGCCATATTGGTCCCGATCGTCGCGATGGATGGCTATCCAGGTCCCTGGTCAAGCGGGGAAGGGCTGTGGAGACTGTCATTTGCATGCACGATCGGGCTCATCTCCGGCGCAGCATGCGGCCTGACTTACTGGGCGATCGCGACGAGCGGTCGACGGAGAACAAATATGCTATAGACGCCGCATGATCCGCTGGCTCCTCCTGATCCCCTTCGCGCTTCTCATCGCCATCGGCGCGAGCGGCACGTTCTTCCTCATCGCCGCCATCATCGATCCGGTCATGGCGATGCTCACCGGTGATACGCTCTTCGTCGGCTTCTGGTCGTTCGTGGACGCGATGTTTGCCGCGGAAGACCCGGGCCCCATCGTGGAGGACGCGTTTCTGGCGGTCGGCCGGATCGTCTTCACCCTGCTGGTCTTACCCCCGCTGATGATCGCGGTCGTCAGCGAGGTGCTGGGGATGCGCAGCCTCCTCTGGCACACGCTCGCCACCGGCGTGCTGACCGCGGCCGTGCCGTTCATTCTGCGCGGGTCGGCGCGGGTCGCCTCGCCGGACGAACTGCATGTGAGTCTCGTGCTCGGCCTCACCGGTGCGATTGCCGGCCTCGTCTACTGGGCGATCATCGGAGGGCGCGAGCCGCGCCGTTCCAGTCCTACCGCGTCGACGTCGTCAGGATCTTGATGGCGAAGACCGAGAACAGGCCGGCGAAGGAATAATCGATCCCGCGCATGAACCTCGGATGGCCGCGCAGGAGCGCGATCACCTTGTCGGCGCCCAGGATCATCAGCGCGCCCATCGGCGCGGTCAGCACGATGAAGTAGAGCCCGAGGAACACCAGCTTGTCGGCCGCATGGGGATCGGCCGCATCGACGAATTGCGGCAGGAAGGTCACGAAGAACAGGACGACCTTCGGGTTCGTGAGGTTGATCCCCACCCCCATGAAGAAGGTCTTCCAGAACGGGATCTCCGCCCGCCCTTCCTCTTTCACGTGCAGAGCCGAGCCGTGGCGCACGGCCTCGAAGGCCATCCACAGCAGATAGAGCGCGCCGACGATTTTCAGCACCGTGAATGCCGTAACGGAAGCTGCCAGAAGCGCCGAGAGGCCCAAAGCCGCCAGGAGCGTATGCACCGCGCATCCCGCCATGGCGCCCAGCATCGAGGCCATGCCGGCCTTGCGTCCGCCGGCCATGGTTTTCGCCAGGAACAGGCTCATGTCCGGCCCTGGCGTGATGAAGAGCAGGATCGCGGCAAGCGTGTAGGTGAGCAGGGTGCTGACGTCCGGCAGGAAGGTCATGGATCGACTCGATTGGCTTGAGACGGCGGGATCATGCCTCAATCCGGTGTGCACGGCCACCCGAAAGCCGCTTGTTGACAGACCGCCCCTGCCCCATGTGTTGATCCCAGCAAAGGTTCCAGGAACCGAATCGCGAGAAGGACAGATATGAAGGCCCTGCTTTTACCGACCCGGATCCGCGTTGCTCTCACCGGCATGCTTCTGGCGTTCGGGCTGTCCGCCTGCGGCATCAACACCGTCCCGACCCTGGAAGAACAGGCCAAGGCCGCCTGGAGCGAGGTGCAAAACCAGTACCAGCGCCGGGCCGACCTCATCCCCAACCTCGTTGAGACCGTCAAAGGCTTCGCCCAGCAGGAGCGCGAGGTGCTAACCCAGGTGACGGAGGCCCGCGCCCGCGCCACGCAGGTTCAGGTCGATGCCTCCACGGTCACGGATCCGGAGAAGTTCCGCCAGTTCCAGGAGGCGCAAAACCAACTCTCCGGGGCGCTTGGCCGGCTGCTCGCTACCGTGGAGCGCTATCCGGAGCTGAAGTCGAACGCCAACTTCCTCGCCCTGCAGTCCCAGCTCGAAGGCACGGAGAACCGCATCGCGGTGGCGCGTCGCGACTACATCGCGGCGGTGCAGGCCTACAACACGGAGCTGCGCACCATTCCCGGGCGGTGGATCGCGGCCGTCGTCTATCCGGACGCCAAGCCCATGGAGACCTTCACCGCCACGGCCGGCTCCGAACGTCCGCCCGAGGTGAAGTTCTGACGGGCTTCGCCCGATGAAGGAGGGCCCATCCTTCCTGCTCGTCTCCGCTCGGCAGGTGTTCGTGGTGGCGCTTGCCGCCATGCTCTTCCTTGGTCTCGGCCCCGCCCTCGCCCAGACCTTTCCGCAGCTGACGGGGCGCGTGGTCGACGGGGCCGGCATCCTCAAGCCCGAGGAGCGGGCGGCGCTCGAGGCGAAACTCAAGGCCCACGAGGACAAGACCACCGATCAGGTGGTGGTCGCCACCGTGCGCTCGCTGGAAGGTTATCCGATCGAGGATTATGCGAACCGCCTCTTCCGCCATTGGCAGCTCGGCCAGAAGGACAAGGACAATGGGGCGCTCCTCCTCGTGGCCCCGCAGGAGCGGAAGGTGCGCATCGAGGTGGGTTACGGGCTGGAAGGCGCGCTGACGGACGCGCTCTCCAAGGTCATCATCACCACGGCCGTCGCGCCCCAGTTCCAGAAAGGCAATTTCGCCGGCGGCATCGATGCGGGCGTCGACGCCATGCTGTCGATCCTGACCGGCGATGCGGAGGAATGGCACCGCCGCGCCGAGGTGCGCGAGGACGACACCACGAGCATCGATCCCGTCATCGCCTTCGTCATCCTCCTGATCCTGTTCTTCTTGATCTCGCGGATGATGGGAGCCGGCCGTGCCCGCGGCGTCAGGCGGGGCCGCCGCGGCCCCTGGATCGTCACCACCGGCGGCTGGCCGGGCGGAGGCGGCTGGTCCGGGGGCGGCGGGGGCTGGTCCGGCGGGGGCGGCTTCTCGGGAGGCGGCGGCTCGTCGGGCGGCGGCGGGGCTTCGGGGAGCTGGTAGATGATTTCACCCGACGAACAGGCGCGCCTCGCCCAGGCCATCAGCGACGTGGAGGATGACACCTCCGGCGAGATCGTGCTCGTGATCGCCGAACAGGCAGCGTTCTATCGCGCGGTCCCGCCGCTCTGGGCGCTGCTGGCCGCTCTCGTGACGCCCTGGCCGCTGATCTGGCTGACATCGATCAGCACGTCGCGGATCTTCCTGATCCAGCTCGCAGTGGCCCTGGCCCTGAGCCTCGTCCTGTCCTGGCCGAAGCTGCGTTACGCGCTCGTGCCACGCGCCATCAAGCAGGCCCGAGGTCATGAGGCCGCCTCGCGCGAGTTCCTGCGCCGGGGGCTCACCCGCACCCGGGAGAAGACAGGCGTGCTGATCTATCTGGCGCTCGCCGAGCACCATGCCGAAATCCTCGCTGATACGGGGATCGCCGACCGGGTCGATGCGGGCGTCTGGGCCGATATCGTCGCGGACCTGACCGACGCCATCCGGGACGGGCGCATGACCGACGGCCTGATCGAGGCCATCCAGCGCACGGGCGCGATCCTGGCGGAACACGCGCCGCCCCGCCTCGACGACGTGGACGAGCTGCCGAACAAAGTTGTCATCCTACCCTGATCAGAGCCCTGCCTTGATCAGAGGCCCGGGCCCTTCGCGGCCCCGAGGATGATGCCCGGTCGTGCAGCATCCGTGCTCTGCAGCAGCACCACATAGCCGTCTCCGCCGCTGCGTGCGGTCTCGAGGGGCACCTGGAAACGCGCCGAGCCGCCGAGCCATTCGCCGACGCGCGTCAGCCCGCGCACCACGTTGGCATAGGTGATCGTCTTGCCCCGGTTCTCGCCGCGCTCGATCGGAACAGTCTTCGCCTTCAGGACCGGCAGCACCCACAATTCGGCGGCACGCTGGGTGGTGTCTGGCGTCTCCTCGACGGCAATCGTCACGGTGCCGTCCCGCTCGTCGAGAGTGACGTTCACCGGCAGGGTCTTGCGGCCCTTCGTGGTATATTGGATCGCTTTCTCGATCTGCTCCCGGTCGGAGCCGATGCAGGATTTCTTGCCGTTGACGATCATCTGCGGCGTGAAGACCTGCCGGTCCTTGCGGGAATGGGCATAGGCCTTCTGGCGCTCGGTGAAGGCCACATGGGCGAGCGTGTCCTTCCAGCCGAGATAATCCCAGTAATTGACCGGCAGGGACAGGGCGATGATGTCCGGCTGGCGGGAATACTCGACCAGGAGTTCATCGGCCGGCGGGCAGGAGGAGCAGCCTTGGCTCGTGAACAGCTCGACGACCGCGCGCGGCGGATCCGCCAGAGCAGGCTGAAGGTACGCGGCCAGACCGAGGGCCGCCAAAGTCAGTGTCAAACGGGACGCCATGGTGCGGCTATCGAACACGAAACCAGCCTCAAGGGGAACTCACGTTACCTTGAACGCCAGCGCATCGCTCGTCAAAGAGCGGAGCATCGGGTCAGATCCCAAGAGTGGATTCCACGTGCGGGTCCGATGTTTTGGCCGGAACCCGCCAGCGGCGGTGCATCCACAGCCACTGCTCGGGAAATTCCCGCACCCAATCCTCCACCACGGTGGTCATGGCCTGCATGGCGCCCTGCACGTTGATCTGGCCGTCCGGATCGCGGGGCAGATCGAGCGGCGGCGTGAGCTGCAGGCGGAATCGATGGTTGGGGAGCCGGATCACCCGCACCCCGTGCACGGGACAATCGAAGCGGCGGGCGAATTTGCCGAGGATCGGATTCACCAGGGCTGGCCGACCCATGAAGTTCACGATCACCCCGCGGGTGAAATGCTGGTCGATGAGCATGCCGAGATGACCGCCCTTCTCCAGCGCTCCCTGCATGGCGAAGGCCGCGCCCTGGCGGGCCGCTTCCAGGTTGCCCATGGTTTCGCTGCGGATCTCGTGCAGCACCCGGGCGATGGCCGGGTCGTTGGGCGCGCGGAACACCGCCGTGGTGTCGAGCCCGAAGCGCGCGGCGCAGATCGCCGGCAACTCCCAATTGGCCAGGTGGGCAGAGAAGATGAGCCCGGGCTTGCCGTCGTCGCGAAGCGCCAGGAAATGGTCGATGCCGTCGACCTCGGTGCGGCCGGGAACCGTGCTGTCCGGATCGAAGTCGAACAGGCGGCCGAGATGCGGGTATTCGCCGGCCGTGCGGCCGAGATTGTCCCAGGCGGCCATCGCCAGGGCCTTCACCTCGGCGTCCGGCTTCTCCGGATAGGCCGCGCGGATGTTGTTCAGGGCCGTCTTGTGAGCCCGCAGAAGCGGGCCGAAGGTGCGGGTGAGGGCCGCCCCGACCGCGCCGGAGCGCTCGGGTCCCAGAGCCCGCGCCAGGGCGAACACGCCGCGCACGACGCCGACCATGATCGTCTCGGTGAGGCGCGAGACGAGGCTGCGGGGGCGGTGGGGCTGCTG
The DNA here is from genome assembly GCA_035944695.1 of Microvirga sp. Classification (GTDB taxonomy): domain Bacteria; phylum Pseudomonadota; class Alphaproteobacteria; order Rhizobiales; family Beijerinckiaceae; genus Microvirga. Next base: position 41,352 of record DASZBB010000160.1, read on the forward strand.
CACGTGTGTCCTGTCCTGGTAAGGGGAGCCGGCTCAGCGTCCGGCTGGAAAGAAGGTCCCCGCGTCTTTTTCGGAGGCAGCCCGTTTCGTCAAGGTCTTGTGCGGTTCCGTGCGTGTGCGGCCCATTGTTCCAGCGGCCGTTTCCGGCTCAGAACGTCACGATGACCTTGCCGAAGACCTTTCGGCCCTCGAGCCGCTCCAGGCCCTTCTGGAACTCGTCGAGCGGGAAGACGGCGTCGATGACCGGCGTCATGCCGCCGGCCATCTTGTCGAGCGACTGACTGATGTTCTCGATCCGGCAGCCGAAGGAGCCGAAGATCCGGTATTGCTGCTGGAAGAGCTGCATCAGGTTCATGGTGGTGGACACGCCCGAGGTCGAGCCGCAGGTGACGAGGCGCCCGCCGCGCTTGAGGCAGAGCAGGGAGCCGTTCCAGGTCTCGGCGCCCACATGCTCGAACACCACGTCGACGCCCTTGCGCTTGGTCAGCCGTCGCACCTCGCCCTCGAAGCGCTCGGTGCGGTAGTTGATGACGTGGTCGGCGCCCAGCGCCTTCGCCTTCTCGCCCTTCTCGTCATCGCCCACCGTCGTGTAGACGGTGCAGCCGATGGCCTTGGCCATCTTGATCGCCGCCGTGCCGATGCCGGAGCCGCCCGCATGGACGAGGATCGACTCGCCGGGCTCTAGCTTGGCGTTGTCGAAGAGCATGTGCTGCACGGTGCCGAAGCCGATGGGCGCGCAGGCCGCCTGCTCGAAGGTGACCCCCTGCGGCACCGGGATCACGAGCCGCTCCGGCCGGTTGATCAGCTCGCGGGCGAAGCCGTCGATGTGGAAGCCCATGATGCCGGCGACGTTCTCGCAGAGATTGTCCCAGCCCTTTTGGCACGCCTTGCAGTGGCCGCAGGTCTCGGCCCCGTACATGGTGACAGGATCGCCCGCCTTGAACCGCGTGACGCCCTTGCCCACCGCGGCGATCTCGCCCGAGGCCTCGACCCCCACGGCCTGGGGCATCTTGCGCTTGGCGAACGCCATGCCGCGAAAGCCCCAAACATCGAGGAAGTTAAGGGCCAGCGCCCTGACCCGCACCTGCACCTCGCCGGGAGCCGGCGGCGGCGGCGCGTCGATTTCGGTGATGCGAAGGTCACGGTCGCCGAACAACTGAAGGGAGCGCATGAAAAATTTTTCCTGATCAGCGTCACCGCCGACGCTGAGGCGCAGCAGTCACGGAGCAATCCTTTTCCGGCGGCTTAAAGGGCGAGCGGTTGAATGGCAAGCTTCGGACATTGGGCCGAGAAGCGTTGATGCTGCCCGGTCGGTGCTGCTTACGTCATGGCCGGGCTCGTCCCGGCCATCCCGATACAGAAAAGCGCTGCGCCTCATTCAATCGGGATCCCCGGCACAAGGCCGGGGATGACAATGCCAGGCTGGTTTGCAGGATCCCGAAGGGCCGCGATGGTCCGTCTGATCAACGGTTCCCTTCTACCGGTGCACGCCCAGCATCGAGGTCAGGCCGCCGTCAATCGGCAGCACCGCGCCGGTGATGTAGGCGGCGGGCTCGCTCAGGAGGAAGGCGGCAAGACCTGCGATCTCCTCAGGCCTTGCGAAGCGCCCGGCCGGGATCTGCTTTTCCATGTTTTCACGATAGGCCGCGTAGGGCGCCATCATGTCCGTGTCGATGAAGCCCGGGGCGATCACGTTGACGGTGACGCCCCGCTTGGCGGTCTCGACGGAGAGCGTGCGGCAATAGGAGATCAGCGCGCCCTTGGAGGCCGCATAAGCCGCGTTGCCCGGATTGCCCTGGAGCGCCGCCACCGAACCGATGGCCACGATGCGCCCGGCCTTGGCGCGGATCATGCCGCGCATGAGCGCCTTGGCGATGCGGGTCAGCGACCAGAAGTTCACCTGCATGGCGGCTTCGGCCTTGTCCTGCTGCATCATGGCGGCAAGCGCGTCATAGGGCTGGCCGGCATTGTGGATGAGCCCGAAGAAGCCCTCGCCCTCGACGGCCTCGCAGAAGGCGTCGAGCGCCGCCTTGTCGGCAAGATCCACTTCATGGGCCTGGATGGTGCGGCCAGGGTTTGCCCCCGTCAGCTCGTCCGCCAGCGCCTTGGCGGCATCGCCCGAGGAACGGTAGGTGAAGTCGACGTCGTGGCCGGCCGCCACGAGCGCCCGCACGATGGCGGCGCCCACACCTTTGGCTCCGCCCGTCACCAGGACCCGTGTCATCGTCATGCCCCTTGCGGCTCGGCCCCGAAGACGAGGCAGGTGTTCTGGCCGCCGAAGCCGAAGGAGTTCGAGAGCACGTAATTCACCGGCGCGTCGCGGGCGACGTTCGGCACCACGTCGAGGGGGATCGCCGGGTCCGGCACCTGATAGTTGATGGTGGGCGGGATGCGGCCCGTGGCGATGGTCATGAGCGACATCACCGCCTCCACGGCGCCGGCGGCCGTGAGCGTGTGGCCGATCATCGATTTGTTGGAGGAGATCGGAAGACGGGCCATGCGCTCGCCGAACACGGCGGTGCAGCTCATGGCCTCCATCTTGTCGTTCTCCGGCGTCGAGGTGCCATGGGCGTTGATGTAGTCGATGGCCTCCGGCGAGACGCCCGCATCCTCAAGCGCCTGGCGGATCGCCGTGATGGCCGGCATGCCGTCGGGCGAGGAGCGGGTGCGGTGGAAGCCGTCGCCCTTCTCGCCGCAGCCGAGCACGTAGCCCAGGATCATGGCGCCCCGCGCCTTGGCGCTTTCCGCGTTCTCGAGCACCAGGGCGGCGCCGCCCTCACCCATGACGAAGCCGTCGCGGTTCTTGGAGAAGGGTTTCGACGCCCCTTCCGGGGTCTCGTTCTGGGTCGAGAGGGCCGAGAGCAGGGAGAAGCGGATGAGGGATTCCGGGTTCACCGACCCGTCGGTGCCGATGCAGAGCGCCGCCTGCGTCTCGCCGCGGCGGATCGCCTCGACGCCGAGCTGGATCGCCGTGGCGCCGGACGAGCAGGCGGTGGACAGCGAGATCGGCGAGCCCCTGGTGCCGAATCGGTTGGCCACCCGGTCAGCCACGGTGCCGAAGATGAAGAGATCATGCCAGGGCTTGAACTCGCCTGAGGCCGCGGCCTTCAAAAGATCCTTGTAGGTGATGTCCCCGTCCTGGCCTGAGACCTTGGCCAGCGCCTCGCGCTGCGGCCATTCCATCTCGACCGGTGGCACGGCGATGAACAGCGCCCCGGGGAAATCCTCCTGGGCAAGCCCCGACTGGCCGACCGCCTCCTCGGCCGCCAACATGGCGAGCCGCTCGGACAGCATGGGGGCGCAGAAGGGCTCCACGTCGACCGAGTCGATGGTGCCGGCGATCGTGGTGCGCAGGCCTTCGGTGGGGAAGCGGTTGATCCGGTGAATGCCGGATTTGCCGGCCGTCAGAGCGGCCCAGGTGTCGTCCTTGCCCTGGCCGAGGGACGTGACCACCCCCATGCCGGTGACGGCAACGAGCGGGCGACCTTGCTTATCGCGATACGCCATGGCCTTCTCCTCAAGCCTTGGTGAGCCGGATGGCGCCTTCGCCGCGCCAATGGCCAATGGAGGTGACGAGCGCCTCGCGGGCCTTTCCGTCGGCGATCAGCCCGGCCGCGAGCGCCACGCCCGTGGCCGCCTGGGCTTCCATCGTATGGCCGACGAGATCGCCGGTGGCGTGAACCGCCGCGCCAGGTGCGATGTCCTTCAGCGCCGCCTGCTCTTCCTCCGTGAGGCCCTTGATGCCGGTGGCGCCCGAGATCACTACGTCAGGCTTGGCATTCAGCTGCCTCGACAGGGCGTGGAGCGCACCTTCGACGCTGCCTGCCTTGCGGCGGGAGCGATCGGAGGCCACGGCCGCGACGGATGCCAGCGGCTTCGCACCGCGCGAGGCCGCATGCTCGCGGGATTCCAGCACCAGGAAGCAGGCGCCCGATCCGAGGATCATGCCGCCGCCCTCCGCAGGGCGCTCCCAGACCGGACGATAAGGCTTCTTCCAGAGGAAGCCGCCCATCTCGTAGATGAGGAGCACGTCGGCCCGCTCGGCATTGTAGGCGCCGCCGACGAGGAAGATGTCGTCCTGGCCCGAGGCGATGCGCTCCCGGGCGATCCGGATCGCATCGACGCCGCTCGATTCCTCGCCCATGAAGGTCCGGGATGCGCCGGTGACGCCGTGGACGATGGAAATGTTGCCGGCGAGCAGATTGGAGAGTTGCGCCAGAAACAGGGTCGGGCGCAGGTCGCCCATCAGGCGCTCGTTGAGGAAGACGCCCGGGTTCTCGGCCTTCGCCAGGCCGGTGAGGATCTGCCCGTCGACCGCGTAATCCCGCTCGCCGCCGCCGGCGGAGACGATGAGCTGCATGCGCCCTTTCAGGGCCGCATCCTCCTTGGCGCCCGCCGCATCGAGGGCGAGGCCCGCGGCATAGCAGCCGAGCCTCTGCCACGCTTCCATCTGGCGCTGATCGGACTTCTTCGGGATCTGCCGGTCCCATTCCAAGGTGCCGACGGGATGAACCGGGAATGGCTCGAAAGTGGCCATGTCCGTCTTCGGAGCGATGCCGCCGGCAAGCGCCGCCAGATGCGCCTCCAGGCCCTCTCCGGCGCTGGAGACGAGGCCGATTCCCGTAATCACGACATCCCGCATCAAACCGTCTCCTCCAGGAGGCCGATGCGCTTGGCTTGAGCCCGCATCAGGCCGTCCATGCCTTCCGGAAAGGGCATGATCCGGAAGCGCAGTTCCGCATCGCAGATCGGCTTGCCCTCGGCCGCGATCTTGGCCTTGGTCACCGCATAACCCGAGCCTTCGTGCTCCAGCTGCGCCGTGACGGCGAGCACCGTACCCGGTCCGACGAAGGTGCGAAAGCGCGCCTTGTCGACGCCCATCAGGAACGGCATGTGGGAAAAGCCCATGAGGCCGAGCACCAGGTAGCCGGAGGCCTGGGCCATGGTTTCTGTCAGAAGGACGCCAGGCACGAGGGGATGGCCGGGAAAATGCCCCTCGAAGACCGGGCTTTCTTGTGGAACGGTGGAGGAGACCTCGATCCGCTTGGTCTCGCGGTCGAGGCTCGTCACCCGATCGATCATTTCAAAATATTCGAGGCGCATCAGGTCTCTTACCGTCTTGCCTCCGGCAGGTTCAATGGGAAGAGCATCCATGAGGCGGAGCGCTGATGGATCGCCTCTTCGAGCCGGCCTCGACCGGCCGGCCCGCCGGGATGGTTTATATCTTTAGGCCTGCTTGGCGGCCACGAGCGCGTCGATGCGCGCCACGAGGTTCTTCAGGACGAAGTATTCCTCGGCGGGCGCCTTGCCCTCGTTCACTTCCTGCGTCCACTGCTCCAGTGGCAGCTTGATCCCGAAGGCCTTGTCGATGGCAAAGGCGATATCGAGGAAGGCGAGGGAGTCGATGCCGAGATCCTCGATGGCATGGCTCTCGGGGGTGATCTGCTCGCGCGGGATATCGGCGGTCTCTGAAATGATGCCGGCGACGGTCTCGAAGGTGGACGACATGACGCCGCTCTCCTGAACTGCTTGTTGGTCTCAACGATCCAGCGCCGGCAAGCTCTCGAGGCCCGGTGTCCAGCCGCTCGTTTCGTCAAGGAGGGTTGTTTCGAACGGCACCCCTTACACGAGAGGCCGCAAGGCGGCAACCGATTGGTTGCACCCCAAGGGGTTCTGCCTTTGCCGAAACCTCGGAATCGTGCCTGCGGCAACTACTTAAAGGGCAAGCGATTGATTAATCGGCTGCCATCGCCGATAAGGGCCGCCTTCGGTCGCAACCCGAATTACCTTACATTGATGACAGATTGCTTGGATCGACGTGCTGAACAGGTTCCTCAAGCCTGAAATCCGCTATGCCCGCCGCATGGCCCGCATCGCGCGCTGGGACAGGCCCGTCGAGGGCTTGGCCGGACGCCTGCGCGCTTGGGCCCATATGCTGGTCGCCGATCACGGGGTCTTCCGGCTCTTCTACCTGAACAAGCACCGGGTGACCGACCGCCTGTGGCGCTCGGCCCAGCCTGCCCCGCATCAGATTGCCGCCCTGAAAAGCGAGGGCGTGCGCACGATCATCAACCTGCGCGGCGGCCGGGAGCACGGCTCGTGGCAACTCCAGAAGGAGGCCTGCGAGAGACTCGGCATCCGACTGGAGGAATTCGTCGTCCGCTCCCGTGGGGCGCCCGACCGGGAAACGCTGCTGTCCGCCAAGGACTTCTTCGACAGGATCGAGTATCCGGCCGTCCTGCACTGCAAGTCGGGCGCGGACCGGGCGGGTTTCGTCGCCGCCCTCTACCTCGTGGTCTTCGAAGGCAGGTCCATCGACGAGGCCCAGCGCCAACTCTCCATGCGTTACGGCCATTTCCGCTTCTCGAAGACGGGCATCCTCGACGAGTTCTTCGACCTCTATCGTCGCGAGGGCGAGGCCAAGGGCATTCCGTTCCTGACCTGGATCGAGACCCAATACGATGCCGAGGCCCTGGAGCGGAACTTCCGCCCGAGCTTCTGGTCGAGCCTTCTCGTCGATAGGATCATGCGGCGGGAATAGGCCGGATCCTTAAGGCTCCAAGGCGACCAGGTCGTGCTCTCCGTCGTCGGAGAGTTGCAGGCGATGCAGGCGGGCGTAGGTGCCCCTCTCCGCCATCAAGGCGTCGTGCGATCCCGTCTCGGCGATGCGTCCGTTCTCCATCACCACGATCTTGTCCGCGTTGCGCACGGTCGACAGCCGGTGGGCGATGACAAGGGTGGTACGGCCCTTCATGAGGCGACGGATGGCGTCCTGCACCAGACGCTCCGATTCGGAATCGAGCGCGCTGGTCGCCTCGTCGAGGAGCAGGATCGGAGCGTTCTTCAGGAAAGCACGGGCGAGCGAGATGCGCTGGCGTTCGCCGCCCGACAGGCGGCCGCCGCCGGGGCCGACCGGCGTATCGTAGCCTTCCGGCTGCTTCAGGATGAAGTCGTGGGCCGCGGCTGCCTTGGCAGCCGCAACGATGTCCTCCTCGGATGCATCCGGGCGGCCGAAGGCGATATTGGCCCGGATGGTGTCGTCGAAGAGGATCACGTCCTGGCTGACCACCGCGACGGCCCGGCGCAGGGTGGCAAGAGTCACGTCCCGCACGTCCTGCCCGTCGATCAGGACGGCGCCCTTGTTGACGTCGTAGAGGCGCGGCACGAGGGACAGGAGGGTGGATTTGCCCGAGCCCGAGCGGCCGACCAAGGCCGTGGTCCGACCGGCTTCCGCCACCAGATCAATGTGGTTGAGGGCTGCGGCCTCGCCATCATAGGAGAAGCTGAGGTTCGAGAATCGGATCTCCCCGCCGTCGAGCGCGAGCGGCTTCGCTCCGGGCTTGTCCTGGATCCGGGGTGCCTCGTCCATGACGGTGAAGGTGCGGTGGAGGGCCGATGCCGCCTCCTGCACGATGGCGTTGAGGTTGCCGAGCGCCCGAATCGGCTGCGCCGCCATGACAAGGGCAGTGACGAAGCCGGTGAAGTCGCCGACCGTGCTGCTGCCGGAGAGAATCCTGTGGCCGATCAGCATGAGCACGATGGCCACGGCGAGGCCGCCGCCGGTCTCGAGAATGGGGTCCATCCGCCCCCGGGCATTGGCGGCCTTCATCTTGAGGTCGCGCACGTCGTCGAAGGTTCGAGCGGCCTTGGCCTCGAGGTAGCGCTCCAGCCCGTAGGTCTTGGCGATGCGGGTCCCGGCAAGGCTCTCGGTGATGAGGCTTGCCATCAGGCCCGTCTGTTCCTGGGTCGACAGCGCGACCTGGCGCAGCCTGCGGCCGATTTTGTTGACGGGATAGGCGAAGAAGGGCGCGATGACGGCGGCCACCAGGGTCAGGACCGGATCGATCCAGAGCATCGCTGCGATGAGCGCGACGAGAGTCGTGATCTCGCGCAGGAACACCGTCGAGAGGCGGGTCAGTGCCTCGCGGATGAAGGCGAAATCCGTGGTGAAGCGCTGGGTCAGGGCGGCCGGGCTCTCCCGCCCGATCTGGGCGAGATCGGCCTCGATCAGGTGGCCGTAGAGCGCCGTCTGCATGTCGGCCTCGATCCGCGTCACCACCTTGTTGGTGAGGATCGTCAGGGCGAGCAGCGAAAAGCCCTTCACGGAGGTCACGACTATCACGAAGAGCGGCGCCAGCATGATGGCCTGCGCGTCCTTGGCATCGAAGGCGTCGAAGGCGGCCTTGATCAGCACCGGATAGAGCCCCGTCGCGCCTGAGACCAGGCCCACGAGCAGGAGCACCACGGCGAGCGTCTTGGCGTGCGGACGCATCCAATCGCCCCACAGGCGGCGGACCAGGGGAAGGGTATCGCCTTGGAGAAGGCTTTTGCGGGCCATGCTCTGCCTTAACATGCTCGTGCCGAAGGGCTCGCGGTTAGCACGTGAAGCCCACCGGCGGCAAATCCTGGACAGGGCTGGACCTCGGCCAGCGCCGCTTTGCCGCTTTCGAGCAGCCGCATCCCTTCTCTCGACACCGGCCCGAATCCATGGCTGCATGACCAGATCGTCAGAGAGGAAACGCCATGACGCTTGAGACTTGGCTCGCCTTCACGGCCGCCTCCGCCGTGCTGCTCGTCATCCCGGGCCCGACCATCCTGCTGGTCGTGTCCTACGCCCTCGGACAGGGCTGGCGGACCGCCCTGCCCATGGCCATCGGCGTCGCCCTGGGCGATTTCACCGCCATGACCCTGTCGCTCCTGGGCCTTGGCGCCCTGCTCGCCGCGTCCGCCACCCTGTTCACGGTTCTCAAATGGATCGGCGCCGCCTATCTGGTCTGGCTCGGCCTCAAGCTCTGGCGGGCCGGCGGAGCCCTCGACGCCAAGCCGCGCACGGATGCGGCGTCCGCGCTCAAGATGCTGGGCCATGCCTGGCTCGTGACAGCGCTCAATCCAAAGGGCCTGACCTTCTTCATCGCCTTCCTGCCGCAGTTCATAGACCCGAAACTTGCCCTTCTGCCCCAGGTAAGCGTCTTCGCCGCAACCTTCCTGATCCTCGCTTTCGCGAACGTCCTCACCTACGCCCTCATCGCCTCACGGGCGCGCCGCGTCGTGCAGAGCCCGCGGACGATGCGCGTGATCAACCGGACCGGCGGCAGCCTCTTGATCGGCGCCGGCGTCGCGACGGTGGCATTGAGAGCGGGGCAGGCCTAAGGCTCCGCTCGCCTCACACGGCCTTCAGGTGCCGAATCGGGCGGCCGGGGGCGATCATCTCGGCGGCGGCGATGATGCCCTGAGCGTCGATGCCGAAATGGCGGTAGAGGTCCTTGATCGTGCCGGTCTGGCCGAAATGCTCGACGCCCAGGGAGCGCGTCCGATGGCCCATGACGGAGCCCATCCAGGCCAGCGTCGCCGGATGGCCGTCGATCACCGTCACCAGGCCGCAATGGGGCGGCACGTCGGCGAGCAGGCGCTCCACGTGGGACCGGGCATGGACAAGGCCGCGCTCCCGGGCGCGCTGCGCCGCCGTCCATCCGGCATTGAGCCGGTCGGCGGACGTGATGGCGAGCAGCCCGATGTCGCGCCGATCCTCGGCCATGAGCCCAACGGCCTCGATGGCTTCGGGTGCGACCGCGCCCGTATAGGTGACGACCACCTGGGCGTTCGGACCAGGCCTGCGCAGCCAATAGGCGCCGGCCATCACGTCGTCGGCGAGGTGCGGGGTCATCTCACGCTGGGGCTGCTCCAGGCTGCGGGTGGACAGACGCAGGTAGACCGATCCGCCGGTCTCGTCGCGCAGCCAGTTTTTCTCGTCCGCCGCGCCCTCGCCGTCGCGCTGCATGTAGTCGAAGGCCCAGCGCATGATCACGGCAAGCTCGTCCACGAAGGCGGGCTCGAACGAGGCGAGCCCGTCCTGCGCCATCCCGACGAGGGGCGTGCCGATGGACTGGTGTGCGCCGCCTTCCGGGGCCAGCGTCACGCCCGAGGGCGTGGCGACGATCATGAAGCGGGCATCCTGGTAGCAGGCGTAGTTCAGGGCATCGGCGCCGCGATAGATGAACGGATCGTAGAGGGTGCCGATGGGCAGGATCCGCTCGCCGAACAGCGAATGCGAGAGCCCGAGCGCCGAGAGCACGATGAACAGGTTCATCTCCGCGATGCCGAGCTCGATATGCTGGCCTCCGGGCGAGAATTCCCAGTTGTAGGTCGACGGAATCCGCTCCTTCTTGAAGGTGTCGACGAGACTCTCGCGGGCATAGAGCCCGCGCCGGTTCACCCAGGCACCGAGATTGGTCGAGACCGTCACGTCCGGGGCCGTGGTGACGATGCGCGAGGCGAGCGCATGGTCGGATCGGGCGAGCTCGTTGAGGATGAAGCCGAAGCCCTGCTGGGTCGACATGGCGGGATTGGCCGGGAAGGCGAGTTTGTCCGGCACCGGCACCTGCGGGGCTGCGTAGCGCCGGGTGCCCTTCTGGACGAAGGGCACCTCGGCCAGGAAGCGCTCGATCTCGGCCTGCGGGATCTTGAGTCCCTCGAACTTGTCCCATTCGTGCCCTGCGCGCACATCTTGGGTCTTCTGCCAGGCCTCCATCTGGGAGGGCGTCAGAAGGCCGGAATGGTTGTCCTTGTGGCCCGCAAGCGGCAGCCCGAAACCCTTGATCGTATAGGCCAGGAAGCAGACCGGCCGGTCGTGTCGGCGGGCCTTCTCGAAGGCGTCGAGCAGGCTCGGCAGGTCATGCCCGCCGAGGTTGGACATGAGCTGCGCCAGCTCCTCGTCCGAGCGCTTCTCGATGAGGCGGGTGACCGCCCCCTGGTCGCCGAGGTCGTCGAGGAGGCGCTTGCGCCAGGCAGCTCCGCCCTGGAACGTCAGGGCCGAATAGAGCTGGTTAGGGCAGGAATCGATCCAGTCCCGCAGGCGCTCGCCGCCTGGCTCCCTGAACGCCTCCTGCATGAGTGAGCCGTGCTTGAGGATCACCACGTCCCAGCCGAAATTGCGGAACAGGGCCTCGAAGCGCTCCCACAATCCCTCGCGGATGACCGCATCGAGGCTCTGGCGATTGTAGTCGATGATCCACCAGGTGTTGCGGATGCCGTGCTTCCAGCCCTCCAGCAGCGCCTCGAAGATGTTGCCCTCATCCATCTCCGCATCGCCGACGAGGGAGATCATGCGGCCCTCGGGCAGGTCCTTGGCCCAGCCATGGGCCTTCACGTAATCCTGCACCAGGCTGGCAAAGAGGGTCTGCGCGACGCCTAAGCCCACCGACCCGGTGGAGAAGTCCACGTCGTCGACGTCCTTGGTGCGGGACGGATAGGATTGCGCGCCCTTGTAGCCGCGGAAATTCTCCAGCTTCTCGCGGGTCTGGCGGCCGAAGAGGTACTGGATGGCGTGGTAGATCGGGCTGGCATGGGGCTTCACCGCCACCCGATCCTCCGGCCGCAGCACGGAGAAGTAGAGCGCCGTCAGGATGGTCGAGAGGGAGGCCGAGGAGGCCTGATGGCCGCCGATCTTGAGCCCGTCCTCGTTGGCGCGCCGGTGATTGGCGTTGTGGATCGTCCAGGTGGAGAGCCAGAGCACCTTGCGCTCGAGTTCCTTCAAGATGCTCAGGTGCCGCGCGTCCGCCATGTGGTCTCTCCCGTTTGGCCGAGATATACGCCCGAAGCCTCTGGGAGGCGAGGCCCAAGCCGGCGGCATCGGATTGGCTTTTGGGAGGGGCCTGGAAAACGAAAAGCCCGCCGGGGGCGAGCCTTCGTGACACTCTCTCGGTCGAGAGAAATTGGAGCGGGCGAAGGGATTCGAACCCTCGACCCCAACCTTGGCAAGGTTGTGCTCTACCCCTGAGCTACACCCGCGCTCCGCGACGCCAGGGCGTCGTTGCGAGGCCGTTGATGTGCCCCAAAACGCCGCGCAATGCAAGAGGGTCCCCCAGATCTTTTCCGGCGAACCCTTGAGCCTGCTTCATCCGGTCGCTAGAGCATCAGACCCAAAAGTGGATCCCACTTTTGGGATCCATCCGATGCTCCGCTCTTTGATGCGCATCGGTCGGCACGGAAAAACCGGGTCCACATTTCCGTCCGATGCGCTAGAAAGCCGGCCGACTCGGAGGTTGCAAGCTTGGCCCATCTGTCCCCGCAGGAACTCCTGGATCGCTTGTCCGCTCTCGGCATCACGACCGAGACGGTCGAGCACGAGCCCGTCTTCACGGTGGCGGAATCGCAGCACGTCAAGGAGCGGATCCCGGGAGCTCATTCCAAGAACCTGTTCGTAAAGGACAAGAAGGGCCGCTTCTTCCTGATTTCCGCCAAGCACGACACCGCCATCGACCTCAAGCGGACACACGAGGCCATCGGCGCCTCCGGCCGCCTCTCCTTCGGGTCCGCCGAGCAGCTGCGCGCCCTGCTCGGGGTCGAGCCTGGTTCGGTCACCGCCTTCGCCGTGGTGAACGATACGGCAGGCAAGGTCACGATGGTGCTCGACGCCAATCTCATGGAGCATGAACGGGTGAATTTTCACCCTCTGGTCAATTCCATGACCACCGGGGTGTCGCGGGAGGATCTGGTGGCGTTCCTGCGGGCCACGGGCCACGATCCGCTGATTCTGCGCCTGCCGGAACCGCCCGTGGAATTGCCAGACGGCCTCTAAGCGCCCATCTATGAAGCGTTCTTCTCACGACATCCCACCCTTCGAGGATCGCATGCTGTCCGACACCCCCCTTCCCTCCGACGATCTCGTGAAGGACACCACCACGGCGAGCTTCCGCCAGGACGTGCTCGCCGAATCCATGCAACAGCCCGTGCTCGTGGATTTCTGGGCTCCTTGGTGCGGTCCGTGCAAGCAGCTCACCCCCATCCTCGAGAAGGCCGTGCGCGCCGCCGGCGGCAAGGTGAAGCTCGTGAAGATGAACATCGACGAGCACCCGCAGGTCGCGGGTCAGCTCGGCGTGCAGTCGATTCCCGCCGTGTTCGCCTTCCAGCGCGGTCAGCCGGTGGATGGCTTCATGGGTGCCCTCCCGGAAAGCCAGATCAAGAGCTTCATCGAGCGCCTCGTCGGGCCGCTCGGCCCCAGCGCGGCCGAGGAGATCCTGGCCGAGGCCGACCGCCTGGTCGCCGAGGGCGATATCGGCGGCGCGGCTGAGCTCTACTCGGCCGTCCTTGCCCAGGATCCGGAGAACGTCGCGGCGCTGGCCGCGCTCGTGAAGCTGCATGTGGAAGTGAGCGACCTGGAGGGCGCCAAGCGCTTCCTCGCCATGGCGCCACAGGCGAAGGCCAACGATCCGGCCATCGCCGGCGCGCGGGCGGCGATCGAACTCGCCGAGCAGGCGGGCTCTCTCGGCGACTTGGCGGATCTCCAGCGCCGGGTCGAGGCCGACCCCATGGACCACCAGGCGCGCTTCGATCTGGCCGTGGGCCTGAACGCCCGCGGGCGGCGCGAAGAAGCTGCCAATCACCTCCTTGAAATCGTCCGCCGCGACCGCAATTGGAACGATGACGGTGCACGCAAGCAGCTCGTCCAGTTCTTCGAGGCCTGGGGCCCGATGGACCCGATGACGCTGACAGGACGGCGGAGGCTCTCCTCGCTCCTGTTCTCGTGACGCCGAACGGTTTGGGAGATCGGAATGGGAATGAACGCGGTATACCGAGGGCCGGAGGATTGCCCGTCGGTCATCCCCGTTTTCCCACTGCCGGGCGCCCTGCTCCTGCCCCGCGGACAGATGCCGCTCAACATCTTCGAGCCGCGTTACTTGGCGATGGTGGACGAGGCGCTGAGGACGGACCGCATCATCGGCATGGTGCAGCCCGACGCGGACAACGATCCCCTTGCAAGCGTGCCGAGACTCTACCGGGTCGGCTGCGCCGGGCGCATCACGCAGCTCGCCGAGACCGGGGACGGGCGGTATCTCATCACGCTGATCGGGATCGCACGCTTCCGCATCGAGGAGGAACTGCCGCCGATTGATCTGTTCCGCCGGTGCCAGGTGACGTTCGAGCCGTTCGCCGACGATTTCACCGCCCGCGCCGGGGAGAACGACGTGGACCGCGCCGGCGTGGTGAAGGCGCTGCGCGACTTCGTCAACGCGGTGCACGTGAAGGTCGACTGGCGGGGCATCGAGGAGGCTCCCAACGAAGCCCTCGTCAATGCTCTATGCATGATGAGCCCCTTCGGGGTGCGCGAGAAGCAGGCGCTGCTCGAGGCGCCGAACCTGAAAAGCCGGGCGGAAGTGCTCATCGCGCTCACCGAGATCGAGCTCGCCCGCGGCGGCGCCGGCTCCGACTCGACCCTGCAATAGGCGATTGTACTTAGGGATGATCACGATGGTTCCGGACACTCCTCAGGCCGAGGCGCCCCAGCCCGTCGAGGCGACGCGGATCGATCCCAAGCTCCTGGAGCTTCTCGTCTGCCCGCTCACCAAGGAAACCCTCGAATACGATGCGGCCCGGCAGGAGCTGATCAGCCGCCGCGCCAGGCTCGCCTACCCGATCCGCGACGGCATCCCGATCATGCTGCCGGAAGAGGCGAGGCAACTGACGGATTGAGGAAAGGTCGGCACTCTGCCTCCTGTCATTCCGCGGCCGCGGAATGACAGTGTGGTTACGCGTCCGCCCTTATCGCCTCCGCCAGCGCCAATGTGCGCTTCGCCATCTCGGCATGCAACCGCTCGACCATGCGGCCGTTGAGGCTGATGGCGCCCTTGCCGGCATTCTCCGGATGCTCGAAGGCCGCCACGATGGCCCGGGCGCTCTCGATCTCGTCCGGCGACGGCGCGAAGATCTCGTTGGCGGCTGCGATCTGATCGGGATGGATCAGCGTCTTGCCGTCGAAGCCGCAATCGCGGCCCTGCTCGCATTCCGTGCGAAATCCCTCCCGATCGGACAGGCCGTTGTACACGCCGTCGAGAATGTCGACGCCATGCGCCCGCGCGGCAGCAAGCGCCGTCATCAGCCAGGGCAGCATCGCGGCACGTCCGGGCAGCAGGCGGGCGCGGGTGTCCTTGGCAAGGTCGTTGGTGCCCATGACGAAGCAGGCAAGCCGCGTGTCGACGTCGTGCGCCGCGCTGGCGATGGATTCCGCCCGGAGGATTGCGAGCGGCGTCTCGATCATCGCCCAGACCTTGGTGCGCTCCGCGGCGCCGAGCTTGCGCAGACGCAGGCCCACTGCGGCAAGCGTCTCGGCCGAGGACACCTTCGGCACGAGGATCGCGTCGGGGGTTGCCGCGATGGCGGACGCAAGATCCGCCTCGCCCCAGGGGGTGTCGAGCGCGTTGATGCGAATCACCAGCTCCCGCCGGCCGTAACCTCCCGCCTGCACGGCGGCGCAGACCTGTTCGCGCGCCTGCGCCTTCACGTCGGGCGCGACCGCGTCCTCCAGGTCGAAGATCACCACGTCGGCGGCCAGCGTCCTGGCCTTTTCGATCGCGCGGGCGTTCGAACCGGGCATGTAGAGGGCGCTGCGGCGCGGGCGAATCGGGATCATGGTTTTTCCTCATGCGGCCGATCGGTTCTAATGCTCCCGCAAGCGTCAGCAAAGGAGAAGCCGAGGGATGTGGGTGGCGGGAGTCGATGGCTGCCGGGTCGGGTGGATTGCGGTGCTCATGCGAACGGACGATCCGGGGGCCTCTCGCATCATGACGGTCCCACGTTTCCAGGCCGTCGCCGATGCGCCTGAGCAGCCTGCGGTGATCGCCGTGGACATGCCCATCGGCCTGCCGGAGCGGACCGAGGGATCGGGCCGCCGGCCGGAGCAGCTGATTCGCCCCCTTCTCGGCGAACGGCAATCCTCCGTCTTTGCCATTCCGTCGCGTCGCGCCGTGGAGGCCATCGACTACGCCGACGCCTGCGCGATTGCGGCCGCGACCTCCGACCCTTCGCGAAAGGTGTCCCGGCAGGGTTTTGGCATCTTCCCGAAGATCCGCGAGATCGATGCGCTGCTGCGCGCTCGGCCCGACCTGGTGCCGCGCGTCCACGAGGTGCATCCCGAACTCGCCTTCTGGGCCCTGAACGGCCGGCAGGCTCTCGACCAGCCGAAGAAGGTGAAGGGCACACCCTACGGACCCGGCATGGCGCTTCGTCGCGAACTTCTCGAGCGATCCGGGCATCTTCCCAACGGCCTGATCCATGCGCCGCCGCCGTGCGGGGCGGCCCAGGACGACCTGCTCGATGCACTGGCGGGGTTGACCGTGGCGCTGGATCTCGCGAGAGGTGGAGGGCAATCCTTTCCCGACCCGCCCGGCCGTGACGCCCACGGCCTTCCGGTCGCCATCTGGACGCTCCGCAGGTAGCCCAAGGTTCAGCCATGATCATCACCCGCGCCGACATCGAAGCGGCCCGCGCCCGCATCGCCCCCCATATCCGCCGCACGCCGGTTCTGAACGTGGAAGACGCCTTCGGCCATGACGGGCCGGTGAGTCTGAAGCTGGAATTCCTGCAACATGCGGGCTCGTTCAAGACCCGGGGTGCCTTCAACACCCTCCTGTCGAAGGAGGTTCCGGCCGCGGGTGTTGCGGCGGCATCCGGCGGCAATCACGGGGCGGCCGTGGCCTATGCGGCCAAGCAGCTCGGCGTGAGAGCGCGCATCTTCGTGCCGGAGATCTCGAGCCCCGCCAAGATCGCCGTCATCCGCTCGCATGGGGCCGAGGTGGTGATCGGCGGCGCACGCTATGCGGATGCCCAAGCGGCCTGCGATCTTTATGTGGCCGAGAGCGGCGCCCTGCGCGTTCATCCTTTCGCGGCCGAGAGCACCGTGATCGGCCAGGGCACGGCGGCCTTCGAATGGGAGCAGGACGCGCCTGCCCTCGATACCGTCCTCGTTGCGGTGGGCGGCGGCGGCCTCATCAGCGGCGTGGCGAGCTGGTGGGCGGGCCGGGTGAAGGTGGTGGGCGTCGAGCCGGAAGGATCGCGGGCGCTTCATGCGGCGCTCGAAGCGGGACGCCCCGTCGATGTGGACGTGGATTCGGTGGCGGCCGATTCGCTCGGCGCGAAGAACACCGGCGATCTCGTCTATTCGATCTGCCGCGAGACCGTCGATCACGTGGCGCTCGTGCCGGATCCTGCGATCCGTGATGCGCAGCGGCTGCTCTGGCGCGACTACCGCATCGCCTCCGAACCCGGCGGCGCGGCGGCACTGGCGGCCCTCGTCTCGGGCGCCTATAAACCCCGCTCGGGCGAGCGCGTCGGCGTGCTGCTCTGCGGCGCCAATGTCGAACTCGCCAAACTGACCGAGATCACCCACCCGTAATGGAAGGACGCCCATGTTCCCGCAACGTCTGACCGAAGGCTACCGCGCATTCCTCGACGACCGCTTCCCGCGCGAGAAGAACCGCTTCGAGACCCTCGCCGAGAAGGGCCAATCGCCGGAAGTGATGGTGATCGGCTGCTGCGACAGCCGCGTCTCGCCGGAGGTGATCTTCGACGCGAATCCCGGCGAATTGTTCGTGGTGCGCAACGTGGCGAACCTGGTGCCGCCCTTCGAGACCGGCGGCGATTACCACGGCACCTCGGCGGCGCTCGAATTCGCCGTGCAGGCCCTGCGCGTGAAGCATATCGTGGTCCTGGGCCATGCCCGCTGCGGCGGCATCCGGGCCTTCGCGGACGACACGGCGCCCCTCTCGCCGGGTGATTTCATCGGCCGCTGGATGACCCTGATCAAGCCCGCGGGCGAGCGCCTGGGACCGCATCACGGCAACCTGGACGAGTACCTGCCGCGCCTCGAGCTCGCGGCGATCGAGAACAGCCTCCAGAACCTGATGACGTTCCCCTGCGTCCGCATCCTGGTGGAGCGCGGCAAGCTGCAGTTGCATGGCGCCTATTTCGGCGTCGCCACAGGCGTGCTGCTCGTGCGCGATCCGGACACAGGGGAGTTCAGGCCGGCGGTCGAGGACATGCCCGAGAGGGTCTCCCTGTTCAGCGCCCGCAGCGCCGACTAGCCGGTGGCGCTTCTGGAGTCCAGAAGCTTAACCATTCGGTTTATTCCTAGACTGTTTAGAGATTGACGGCCCTGGGACATGTAATAACATGTCTAAATCCTTCGGGGGGCCGTCATGACTACTTTATTCGTTACAGGTGCACGCACTACCCAAGTTGAGCTCGATCCCACGGCCGATGACGTGCTTCACGTCACGCAAAGCGGATCAATCACGACCGTCAACACGGCGGTCACAGGGTATCCTGGATCAGAGGTTGTCGTCGACGGCTCGATCCGCTCAGAGGATCTAGCTATTGCATTTTCGGGAGCCGGTTGCGCCATCACCGTCGGCAGCACTGGCACCGTCCGTGGTGGCACACATGGTATATCCCTGGGAGACAATGCCAATGTGGTGGTCAACAATGGACAGATTTCCGGTTCGTTGACGATCCCCTACACCTCCGCCATCACCCTCGGTGGTTCCGACAATCGTATTTTCAACAATGGAATTCTGTCGGGCTATTACGGCATCATCGGTACCGTCGACACAATCGAGGGCAGTCGCGACCACATCGCCAATATCGGCAGGATCGAGGCGACCGATACGGGCATTTTTCTTTTGGGAGTGTCGAGCCTCGCGCCCTCCGCCGTCGCATCTCCCGATACTCCCTACGGCGTGTTCAACAGCGGCACGATCGTAGCCGGTGTTGTGGGGGTCTGCGTCCAGTTCTCCGGCAATATAACCAATAGCGGCCTAATCCAGGCCGGCAGCTCCGGCGTTACCTTCGTCAGCGGCGATACCTTCCTGAACAATACCGGCACGATTGCGGCGCAGACTGCGGTTTTCGGCTCCTCCGACCGGGACACCATCCTCAACCAGGGCACGATCCAGGGCGAAATCCGTCTCAATATCGGCAACGATTTCTACGATGGGCGCACAGGAACTGTGACCGATCTCGTGGATCTGGGCCATGGTGACGACACCGCCCACGGCGGCAGCGGCACCGAGACCCTCGCGGGCGGCAATGACAGCGATTCCCTCTTCGGCCATGGCGGCGACGACAGTCTCGTCGGCGGAGCCGGTCTCGACTATCTCGACGGTGGCATAGGTGCCGACCACATGGTCGGCGGCACAGGCGACGACACCTATGTGGTGGACGATGTGGATGACGTCGTCACCGAAGCGACAAATGAGGGTGTCGATCTCGTCCGCGCCGCGATCTCCTCCATGCTTGGCGCGAATGTCGAGAATCTTGCGTTGATCGGCGATGCAAATATCGACGGCACGGGCAACGAACTGGCGAACAGGATCACCGGCAATGCCGGCCACAACGTGCTCGACGGCGGCGCGGGAGCCGACGATCTCGCCGGGGGGACCGGCGATGACACCTATGTGGTGGGCGATCAGAACGACATCGTGACCGAAGCGGCCGGCGAAGGCACCGACACCGTGCGCGCTTCCGTCGCGCACAGGCTCGCGGCGAACGTGGAGAACCTCGTCCTCACCGGCGCAGGCGATATCGACGGCACCGGCAACGAATTGGCCAATGCCATCACGGGCAATGCCGGCAGCAACCGGCTCGACGGCGGCGCAGGAGCCGATGCTCTCGCGGGCGGCGACGGCAACGATATCTACATCGTCGATCACGAGAGCGACCTGGTGACGGAGCGGGCCGGCGAAGGCACCGATACGGTGCGCGCCTCCGTGTCCTACGCGCTCGGCGCGAACGTGGAACATCTCGTCCTCACCGGATCGGGCGATCTCAGGGGTATCGGCAACGATCTCGCGAACACGATCACCGGCAATGCGGGCCACAACGTCCTCGACGGCGGCGCCGGCGCGGACGCTCTCGCCGGTGGGCTCGGCAACGACACCTACATCGTCGACGATGCAAACGACGTCGTCACCGAAGCCATCGACGAGGGCACCGACACCGTACGCGCCTCGGTGTCCTACGCCCTTGCGGGCAACATCGAGAATCTCGTCCTGACGGGCACCGGCGACAGCGACGGCACGGGCAACGGCCTCGGCAATACGGTCACCGGCAATGACGGCAGCAACCGGATCGTGGGCGCAGGCGGCAACGACCTGCTCGATGGCGGCGCCGGCCAGGACATGGCGGTGTTCTCCGGCCTGCTCGCCGACTACGCCATCGAGCGCAACCCGGACGGAACCCTCAAGGTCACGGACAAGACGGCTGCCCGCGACGGAATCGACACGCTGAAGAACATCGAGTTCCTGCAGTTCCAGGACGGCACGATCACGCTGCCGACGCGAGCTCCCGGGGCGCCCGCAGTGCAGGGCGCCGTGAGCCCGATCAACGAGAACGCCGCGCCCTTCACCTATGTGGCGAGCGTGCAGTCGCCCGGCCTTGCCGCCGGGGACGTGACCTATTCGCTCACCGCGAATCCCGGTGGTAAATTCACCATCGATCCCACGACCGGCGTCATCTCCCTCGTCGGCGCCGTGAACTACGAGGCCGGCACCGCGGATCCCGATCTGCAGACGGAAGTCGTCGGGACGCTGGTGCGGAAGTTCTATCTCCTGCGCGTCAAGGCCACCGAAACCGTCACGGGCTGGTCCTCCACCGACGCCCCGGTGAAGGTCTATGTGAACGACGTGAACGAGGCGGCGACGGGCTTCTCCTTCCTGGACGGGTCGACGAAGGCCGCGATCGGCGAGGCCGCCGCCGACGGGGCGGTCATCGGCGCCTTGCAGGCGTTCGACCCGGAAGGCGACGCGGGGTTGATCTACGCCTTCGACACCACCGGCGCCAACGGAACGAGCGGGGCCGGCAATGCGGGCGGCCGGTTCAAGATCGAGAACGGCCAACTCAAGGTGGCGGCGCTCACCGATATCACCAAGACCGAAACCTACACGATCACCCTGAAAGTCACGGACAGGAACGGCGGCCCGGGCGCGGTCTCGGCCTACAAGGATTTCCAGATCACGGTGAATCCCGGAGAAGGCAACACGCCGCCATCTGCGCCTCAGCACGACCCTGACGCCGTGACACTGCTCAGCGAGAACGGCGCCCCCGTCGTCACCGTTGCGACTGTGCAGTCGACCGACGACAATTTCGGCGGCACGACGATCCAGTACGAGATCGTCCACAATCCCGGCGACCTCTTCTCGATCGACCAAGACACCGGCGTGATCTCGTTCGAGGGCGGCGCGAATTACGAAGCGTCGAACATCGAGCTTCAGACGGAGAATGCCGGCACGCCCAACGAGAAGAAATACTTCAACCTGGTGGTGCGCGCCCGCGAGAGCGGGGACAACGGTCAGGTCTCCGGCAACACGACCGTGAAGGTCTACCTCGAGGACGTCAACGAGGCCCAGACGGATGCGATCTATGCGGTCAATGCGGTATTGAAGGACGCGCAGGCTGGCACCATTGTGGCGAGCCTGCAGAGCGTGATCGATCCGGATACGCGGTCGACCTTCCGCAATTACTCCTATGCC
>DASZBB010000161.1:0-39640 GCA_035944695.1 Microvirga sp.
ACTCGGGTTTCATGTCAGGGTCGGCGAAGGGATTCTTCCCGGGCGCATCCTGACCCCGTGCGTCCTGCATGGGGCCGAAGGCCAGCACGGCGATCAATGTGTGTATCAGACGTCGTGCCGGGTGCCGCAGGAGCATGATTCACCTGCCTAGACGTGCTGGCCGCCATTGATGTGGAGCTCCGCGCCGTTCACGTAGGAGCTCGCCTCGGTGCAGAGGAAGTAGATGGCCTTGGCCACCTCGTCCGGGGTTCCCAGGCGCCGCATCGGCAGTTGCTCGACGATCTTCTCCGTGCCGGGCGAGAGGATCGCGGTGTCGATCTCGCCGGGAGAGATGGCGTTCACGCGGACTCCCAGCGGGCCGAAATCGGCCGCCATCTCGCGGGTCAGCGCCGCGAGCGCGGCCTTGGACGTGGCATAGGCCGCGCCCGCGAAGGGATGGACGCGGGAGCCCGCGATGGAGGTCACGTTGACCACCGAGCCCTTGGCCTTCGTGAGCTCGTCCTGAAGCCCGCGGGCCAGCATAATCGAGGCGAAGAAATTGACCTGGAAGACCCGCAGCCAGTCCTCGTAGCGGGTGTCGAGGGTGCCGAGCCGGGAGCCGCCTTCACCCTTGGGAGAAATGCCCGCGTTGTTCACGAGGGCATGGAGGCAGCCGCCCTCGGCGGCAAGCCGATCCTTGACCTCGGCGATCGCCCGGCGGGTGTCTTCCGCGTCGGCCAGGTCGACCTGGAGGTGATCCTCCGGCCCCATCTCCCACGGGCAGTTTTCAGGAAATCCGTGCCGCGAGCAGGTGATGACCCGCCAGCCGGCCGCGGAGAAGCGCTTGACCGTGGCATGCCCGATGCCGCGGCTCGCGCCGGTGAGCAGCATGATGCGGCGGGAATTGGTGGGGGAGGACATCTGGGGTTCTCGTGTGAGAGGGGTCAGACCCTTATCCCGGTTCAGGATCGGGGTCCATGCCGCTCTTGTATGTCAGGGATAAAGCCGCACCTTGCGCCAGCCGTCGCCCTCGCGGGTGAAGACGACCCGGTCGTGGAGGCGGAACGGCTTGTCCTGCCAGAACTCGATGGAGACCGGCGCGATGCGGAAGCCCGTCCAATGGGGCGGGCGCGGCACCTCGCCGATGGCGTATTTGGCCGTGTGGAGCGCCACGGCCTTTTCCAGCGCGAAGCGGCTCTCCAGGGGGCGCGACTGCTGGCTCGCCCAGGCGCCGATGCGGCTGTCGCGCGGGCGGCTCTGGAAATAAGCATCGGCCTCTTCGTCGGATACCAGAGTCACCGGGCCGCGGGCCCGCACCTGGCGGCGCAGGCTCTTCCAGTGCAGGACGATCGCCGCCTTCCTCTGGCCCAGAAGCTCTTGGCCCTTGTTGGATTCCGTGTTGGTGTAGAACACGAAGCCGTTCTCGTCGAAGCCCTTGAGCAGCACCATGCGAACGTTCGGCAGCCCGTCCGCATCCACCGTCGCCAGCGCCATGGCGTTGGGGTCGTTGGATTCCGAGGCCTCGGCCTCCGCCATCCAGGCCCTGAAGAGCGTGAAGGGCTCCTCCGACTCAGTGAAGTCACCGGTTGTTAACGGGTTCAATGCTTTATCTCGTTCTGTGACTTTTGGTTCTGGGGGATCCGACGCGTGACGTGGATCAATGCGCGCCGTTATAGATCAGAAGCTGGCCGGAGCGAAGCCATGAAGCTGCTGGCTGCCGGCCTGATTGCCCTGTCCACCAGCGCCTGCAGCTTCTCCCTCGGTCTCTCCGCCCTGGACGACGAGGAGCCCAAGGCCACCGGCGCCATCGCCGCAAAGGCGGTCACCTCCCTGTCCGCCGATCTCGACGACGAGGATTGGCGCCGGGCCAAGGCAGCCCTCGCGGTGGCCCTGGACCCGCAGGGAGCCGGCACCCAGGTGTCCTGGGACAACCCGGCCACGAAGATGAGGGGCACCTTCACGCCGATGGGCGCTCCCTTCGTGAAGAACGACGAAATCTGTCGCGCCTTCTCGGCGAGCTTGAGCGGCCCGTCCCCGGCCTCCCTGCAGGGCACGGCCTGCCGGCCCTCGGGCGGCGAATGGGCCATCAAGGACGTCAAACCCCTCAAGAGCCAAGCCAAGGTTTGACTTCGCAAGGTCCGGCTCTGACACGGGAGGGCGTTGCAAACGGGCAACACTTCGCCCATATGACCGTCAAACCCGTTGAGCTTTAGCGCATCGTGCGGAAAAGAGGGTCCGGTCTTCCGCCCCGAACGATGCGCGAGCTCAGAGGATGAGCATCGGAATGGATCCCGAAAGTGCAAGCCCACTTTTGGGTCCGATGCTCTAGGCTCCCACTCCGACGGTTCATGGATTCCACGATGCGAAACCCTTACGACGTTTTAGGCGTATCCCGCTCCGCGAGCGAAGCGGAGATCAAGAAGGCGTTCCGCAAGCTCGCCAAGATCTACCATCCCGACAGCAACAAGGACGATCCCAAGGCGAAGGACAAATTCGCCGAGGCGAACGCCGCCTACGA
The DNA here is from genome assembly GCA_035944695.1 of Microvirga sp. Lineage (GTDB taxonomy): Bacteria > Pseudomonadota > Alphaproteobacteria > Rhizobiales > Beijerinckiaceae > Microvirga. The sequence goes on from DASZBB010000161.1 coordinate 2,498, forward strand.
GATCCTCGGCGACGCCCAGAAGCGAGCCCAGTTCGACCGGGGCGAGATCGACGCCGAGGGCAAGCCGCGCTTCCAGGGGTTCGAGGGCTTCGGGGGCGGGCGCGGCGGCGCGCGGTCGGAGGACTTTTCCGGCTTCAGCGGCTTCTCCGGCTTCGGCGGCGGCTCCCGCCGGTCGAGCCGCAGCACCTTCGGGGCGGATCTCGGCGAGGACATCTTTTCCCAGTTCTTCGCCGACGCCTTCCGCCAGGGCAGCGAGAGCCCGCGCCAGCAGAATCGCTCCCGCTCCCAGAAGGGCGAGGACGTGTCCGCCACCTTGACCGTGACCCTGGAGGAGGTGGCCCAGGAGGCCAAGAAGCGCATCCGGCTCTCCACCGGACGCGACGTGGACGTGGTGATCCCCAAGGGCGTCAGCGACGGCCAGGTGATCCGCCTGCGCGGCCTGGGCCAGGGGGCTCCCGGGATCGATCCCGGCGATGCGCTGCTGACCATCGCCTTTGCCCCCCACGAGCGTTTCACGCCGGAAGGCTCCGATCTGCGCCTGCGCCTGCCGGTCGAGATCGAGGAGGCGATCCTCGGCGGCTCCGTGCGCGTGCCGACCCTGACCGGCTCGGTGGAGATGAAGATCCCGCCCATGACCAATTCCGGCCGCACCTTCCGCCTGCGCGGCAAGGGCCTGCCCACCAGGACCGGGCACGGCGATCTCCTCGTGACGACCGAGATCAGGCTGCCCGAGGTCGTGGACGAGGAACTGATGGACTACGCCCGCAAGCGCCGTTCGGCGAAGGCCAAGTAGGAAAGTGCGGATAGAAATCGAGTCCTAGGAAACCCGGATTGTCCAAAGCGGTATCAAGAGGTCTTCCCCCCTGACGCCGCGTCGGCTAAAGAGGCCGTTCTTTCTTGACCTGTCCAGCGACGATCTAGGTGAATCATGGCGGAGACGAAGGCCACCGGCATCCTGGCCGGTAAGCGTGGCTTGGTGATGGGCGTGGCGAACAACCGTTCGATCGCCTGGGGCATTGCGCAGGCTGCCCGCCAGCACGGAGCGGAACTCGCCTTTACCTATCAGGGCGACGCCCTGAAGAAGCGCGTCGAGCCCCTGGCGAAGGAGCTCGATGCCCATGTCGTCGGCCATTGCGACGTGACGGACGGCGCCACCATCGACGCGGTGTTCGAGGAGGTGAAGCGCCTCTGGGGCTCCATCGACTTCGTGGTCCACTGCATCGCCTTCTCGGACAAGGACGAGCTGACGGGCCGCTATGTGGAGACCTCCGAGGGCAACTTCACCAAGTCGCTCCTGATCTCCTGCTATTCCTTCACGGCCATCGCCCAGCGGGCCGAGAAGCTGATGAACGAGGGCGGCTCCCTCGTCACGCTCACCTATTACGGCGCCGAGAAGTGGATGCCGCACTACAACGTCATGGGCGTGGCGAAAGCCGCGCTCGAGGCTTCGGTGCGCTACCTGGCGGCCGATCTCGGCCCCAAGAACATCCGCGTCAACGCCATCTCGGCGGGCCCGATCAAGACGCTCGCGGCGTCGGGCATCGGCGACTTCCGCTACATTCTCAAGTGGAACGAGTACAACTCGCCGCTCCGGCGCACGGTCACTATCGAGGAGGTCGGCGAGACCGCCGCCTATCTCGTGTCCGACATGGCCCGCGGCATGACCGGCGAGATCCTCCATGTGGATGCCGGCTACCACGTGGTCGGCATGAAGAACCCGGAAGCGCCGGATCTCTCCCTCGACAAAGAGTAACTTCAGCGTATCGGACCTGGAAAAAGCAGTGACTCCGTCCCGCCCCACGATCTACTTCATTCGCCATGGCGAGACGGACTGGAATCTGGAAGGACGGCTCCAGGGCCAGAAGGACATCCCGCTCAACGATGTCGGCCGCGTTCAGGCCGAGGAGGCGGCGCGCAAGCTCGAGGCCCTCGTGCCGCATGTCGAGGATCTCGCCTATGTGGCGAGCCCCATGACCCGCACCCGCGAGACCATGGAGATCCTGCGCCGGACGCTGGGCCTGCATCCCGAGAGCTACAGGCTCGACGAGCGCCTGGTCGAACTCACCTTCGGGGTCTGGGAGGGCATGACCTGGAAGGAAGTGCGCAAGGCCGAGCCGGCCCTGGCGGCCCTGCGCGAGCAGGACAAGTGGCATTACGCGCCGCCCGGCGGCGGCGAGAGCTACGCCATGCTGGTCGAGCGCATCCGTCCTGTCCTGGACGATCTCACCCGCGACACGGTGGTCGTCGCCCATGGCGGCGTGGCGCGGGCCTTCCTGTCGCTCTGCTGCGGCGTGAATTCCCGACAGGCGGCCAGCATGGACATCTGGCAGGGCAGGGTGCTCGTGTTCGAGGGGCGCCACCACCGCTGGGTGTGAGAGGCGGTCTTTACGACAACCTTCGCCGCGCTCCTGCGTTGTCAGGACATGCAATACATCTGCGATGCTCCGGGGGCGAAAACCTGGTTCCGGATCGAGACCGAGGGCGAGGCCGCGCTCGAATCGGACGCCATGGGCCATGCGGTCGAGAAGCATTTCCGCCATGCCTGGGAGGCCGCGGCCAACAGCTATCGGGCGGCGTCCAGCCCCTTCGTCGAGCAGAACATCGGCCTGAAGGCCCATGTGCAGCGCGCCATGCCCCTGTTCCTGACCTTGCGGGATGCGGAGGGGGCGGCGCTCGTCACCGCGATGCTGCCTCCCGACGGGGTGGCGGATGCGCATTTCAGGACCATCATCGTCGGCCCGGAGAACCGCGATCCCTATCCGGAGCATGGGGAGGCCATCCGCGCTCTCGGCCAGCATTTCGGCCTCACCCTCGACCGCGACCGGTGTTTTCCGTACCGGTGAGCGACAGGGCGGTTGAACGTGGCCGTCTGCCGCCGGAACACCCGGTGGGCTGCCGTACGGACGTTGCCTCCGAGACTCTGTCATGGCCGTCCGGTGTGAGGTTATCTTCGCTCGGGTGAACCGCAACACCGCGGCGACGGCGGACCATGTCGGCATCCTCGCGGCATACGTCGTCGTGATCGGCGGTTCTCTGGCGAACCGGTCGCCAGCCGGCCAGGACGTGACACCCGGTCGCTTTGGTTTTAAGACGCCCTGAACATCGAAGAAGCGCCATGTCCCACAACACCTTCGGCCACCTGTTCCGCGTCACCACGTTCGGCGAAAGCCACGGACCCGCTCTCGGCTGCGTGGTCGACGGCTGTCCGCCCATGATCCCGCTCGAAGCCGCCGAGATCCAGGCGGAGCTCGACCGCCGCCGGCCGGGCCAGTCGCGCTTCACCACCCAACGCCAGGAGCCGGACCAGGTGAAGATCCTGTCCGGGGTGTTCACCGACGAGCGGACCGGGCAGCAGGTGACCACCGGAACGCCGATCGCGCTCCTGATCGAGAACGTGGACCAGCGTTCCAAGGACTACTCGGAGATCAAGGAATCCTACCGGCCGGGACACGCGGATTTCACCTACGACGTGAAGTACGGCATCCGCGACTATCGCGGCGGCGGCCGCTCCTCGGCCCGCGAAACGGCGGCGCGCGTGGCCGCGGGCGCCATCGCCCGCAAGGTGCTGCCCGGAATCACGATCCGCGGCGCCCTCGTCCAGATGGGGCCGCACGCCATCGACCGGGGCAACTGGGACTGGGAGGAGGTGGCGCGCAACCCCTTCTTCTGCCCGGACGCCAAGGCGGCCCGGTTCTACGAGGAATACCTCGACGGCCTGCGCAAGGACGGCTCTTCCATCGGGGCGGTCCTGGAGATCGTCGCCGAAGGCGTGCCCGCCGGCCTCGGCGCGCCGATCTACGGCAAGCTCGATTCCGATCTCGCGGCGGCCCTGATGTCGATCAACGCGGTCAAGGGCGTGGAGATCGGCGACGGCTTTGCGGCCGCAAGCCTGCGCGGCGAGGAGAACGCCGACGAGATGCGCCCCGGCAACCAGGGCGCGCCCACCTTTCTGTCGAACCATGCCGGCGGCGTGCTCGGCGGCATCTCCACGGGCCAGCCGGTGGTGTGCCGTTTCGCCGTGAAGCCGACCTCGTCGATCCTCACCCCCCGCGCGAGCGTCACCCGCGCCGGCGCCGAGGCCGAGGTGCGGACCAAGGGCCGGCACGATCCCTGCGTGGGCATCCGGGCCGTGCCCGTGGGCGAGGCCATGGTGGCCTGCGTGCTGGCCGACCACCTCCTGCGCCACCGGGGCCAGGTGGGGCAGGGAGCCTCCTGGCCGTTCGAGGGGTGAGGCCCTGACCTTGAGGCACCTAAACTGAACGTCATGACCGGGCTTGTCCCGGTCATCTCGCTCCGGAGACGCGCGGCGCTTCACGCCATCGGGATCACCGGCACAAGGCCGGTGATGCCGTGAGCGGTGGCTTCTGCACCTGGGCTCAAGCAATTCTGCAAATCCCAAATTGCAGATTTTAGTTTTACTAAAATCCCATGATCGGTTAAGCCATCGGCATGAAACTGGCCGAGTGGTTGTCCCGCAACGGTGTGTCCCGCGTCGCCTTCGCGCGGCGGATCGGCGTCACCCCTGGCGCCGTGACCCAGCTGTGCAACTCGGACCAGGCCTGGCTCTCCCGGGACACGGCCGAATTGATTGCCCGTGAAACCCGGGGAGCGGTCACGCCCAACGATTTTCTGCCCCAATCCGCCAAGGAGGCCTTGATGCCCCATTCCGTCACCGAAGCCATCGAGGCTTTCGCCCGCGGCGAAATCGTCATCGTCACCGACGACGACGACCGCGAGAACGAAGGCGATCTCATCGTCGCGGCCTCCCTGTGCACGCCCGAAAAGATGGCTTTCATCATCCGCAACACCTGCGGGATCGTCTGTGCGCCGCTCACCGTGGCGGAGGCCCGCCGCCTGCGGCTCGACCCGATGGTGGCCTCCAACGATGCGCCGCTGGGCACGGCCTTCACCGTCTCGGTCGACGTGAAGCACGGGCTGACCACGGGCATCTCCGCCGAGCAACGCTCGAACACCGTGCGGGCGCTCGCCAACAACAACATGGGAGCGGCCGATTTCGTGCGGCCCGGCCATGTCTTCCCGCTCATCGCCAAGGACGGTGGCGTGCTCATGCGCTCGGGCCACACGGAGGCAGCCGTCGACCTGTGCCGGCTCGCGAACCTGCCGCCGGTGGGCGTGATCTGCGAGCTCGCCAACGACGACGGCACGGTGATGAAGGGCCAGCAGATCGACGCCTTCGCCGAGACGCACAATCTCAAGCGCATCTCGGTGGCGGATCTCATCGCCTACCGCCAGGCGCGGGAGAAGCTCGTGGAGCGCATCGCCACCTTCCCGGTGGAGACGCAATGGGGCTCGTTCACGGGCTATGCCTATTCGACGCCCTTCGACAGCGTGCAGCACATCGCGCTCGTGCACGGCCGCATCGGCGACGGCGCCAACATCCCCGTGCGCCTGCACCGGGCCAATGCCCTCACCGACGTGTTCGAGGGCGGCAAGACGGTGAACGCCGCCCTGCAGCGTTTCGTGAAGGAGGGCAGGGGCGTCCTCGTCTATCTGCGCGACGGCACCGCCGGGGTGCCGACCACCTCCTTCTCGGAACACGAGGAGGCGGGTTCGGAGGCCATGCGCTCGAGCCAGTGGCGCGAGATCGGCCTCGGTGCGCAGATCCTGCGCGATCTCGGCGTCGCGTCGATCCGCAACCTCGCGACCTCGAGCCGGTCCTATGTGGGTTTGAGCGGCTTCGGAATCGAGATGCTCGGCGAAGAGCCGATCGAGTGTTGAGGCGAGCCGTCTATCCAGGCTGCCTGAAATATCCCTACGTCATCACCGGGCTTGTCCCGGTGATCCCGATCCGGAAGGCGCGGCGTTCTTCAAATCGGGATGTTCGGCACAAGGCCGACCATGACGGAAGGGCGTGACGTGATCGGCGCGTCTCTGCCTATGCCCCCGTCTCGCGTCCCATGAGGGCGTCGAGATGGAAGGCCGCCGATTTCGCCAGGCCTTCGAGATCGTAGCCGCCTTCGAGAACGGACACGATCCGCTGGCCGCAATGGAGGTCGGCGAGATCCATCAGCTTCTGCGTCGCCCAGGCGAAGTCCGATTCCATGAGGTTCAGGCTGGCGAGCGGATCGCGCCAATGGGCGTCGAAGCCTGCCGAGATGATGATCAGGTCCGGGCGGAAATCGTGGATCCGGGGCAGGATCGCGGTCGTGACCGCGTCGCGGAACGCCTCGCTGCCGCCCCCCGCATTCAGGGGCGCGTTGACGATGGTGCCGTGCTCGCCCGTCTCCGAGAGGGCGCCGGTGCCGGGATACAGGGGAGCCTCGTGGGTCGAGCAATAGAGCACGCTGGCATCCGACCAGAAGATGTCCTGCGTGCCGTTGCCGTGGTGGACGTCCCAGTCGAAGATCGCGACCCGCTCGGCGCCGTGGCGTGTCTGAGCGTGCCGGGCCGCGATGGCCGCGTTGTTGAAGAAGCAGAAGCCCATGGCCCGGATGCGCTCGGCATGGTGCCCCGGCGGCCGCATGGCCACGAAGGCGTTGGTCGCGCGGCCCGACATGACCTCGTCCACCGCCATCACCGCGCCGCCGGCGCCGCGCAGGGCCGACTCGTAGGTGCCCGGCGACATCACCGTGTCCTCGTCAATCCTGACTAACCCTTCTCGGGGGCTGATGTCGCGCAGCCGGACGACGTATTCTTGCGGATGCGCGAGGGTGAGGCTTTCCATTTCGGCCATGGGCGCCTGCTCGCGAACGAGGGAGGTGAACCGCTCCTTCTCCAAAGCACGCTCGATGGCGCGGATGCGGTCGGGCCGCTCGGGATGCCCGAGCGGTGTCTGGTGGTCGAGGCTGGCCGGATGGGCGATGTAGAGCGTCGACATGGGCATTCTTCGATGAGGAGCGCCGCGAGTGTCGCAGCGTCACGAGCGGCTGTCTATGTTGTTGCGATGCAACACTTCTTGGAGCGGAGCCGTGCCATGGTGTGTTTCGATTCGACTTAACGACGTCACGGCCTATAACCCGGCCCGAAACGAAATTTTGTCTCGCCCCGAGCCTTGAGTCTGCAGAGCTATACACGATGCGCCTTTTCCGTCTGCCCCTCCTTTTGGCAATGATCACGGCTCTGGCCGGATGCAACTTCAAAGGCGTCCCTGATCCCCAGGTCTCGGCCCGGGATACCGAATGGATGGCGCAGGTTCCGAAGGCCGAGGAGGATCCTCGGTTCGGGCGTTACCTGATCGACGACCCGACCGGCGAGGCGCCGGGCACGATCGTGGTCGACACCAAGGAGCGCCAGCTCTACCTCGTCCAGCCGAACAGGAAGGCGATCCGGTACGGCGTCGCGGTCGGCGACGAGGCCTATGGCTGGACCGGCACGGCCACCATCGCCCGAAAGGCCGAATGGCCCGATTGGCATCCGCCGGCCGAGATGCGGGCCCGCTGGCCGCACGTGCAATACACGAAAGGCGGCCCGGACAATCCGCTCGGCGCGCGGGCGCTCTATCTCTACGAGGGCAACAAGGACACGCTCTACCGCATCCACGGCACCAACGAGCCGGAGAAGATCGGCCATGCGGTGTCCTCGGGCTGCATCCGCATGCGCAACATCGACGTGATCGATCTCTACAACCGCGTCGCCCTCAACACCAAGGTCATCGTTCGCTGACGCGAACGAGACGCGCGGAACATGAAAAGAGCGCCTCAGGGGCGCTCTTCTCGTTTCAGGATCGGGGTCGGTCAGCCCAGCACGGCTTCCTTGCGCAGGATCGCGGGAAGCTCGGGAGTCTTCGGGCGGTTCTGCTGCCCCTTGGCGGCCTGAACCGCGGCCGCGAGGGCCGGCAGGGCGACGGCCTTGAAGGCCGGGATGGAGCGGGCTGCGTTCTTTTCGGCCGGGCGGAGATCGCGGTCGGAAGCGTGCTGGGTCATGAATCCTCTCTGGAAAAATGCAGGTTGGTTCGACAACCTGCCTTTATGATCCGGCCGCCTGTGACTGCTTTGGGGCAGACCTGTGATCATGTGCTGGCTTGGCTGCAGATGCACGACTCAAGGTGAATGAAGCCTTAACGCTGCAACATTCCTGCAGTCGGCCTGGCCGGCTCGCGTACCACGTGGGATTCCGGCGCGGATCTCGGCCGCAGGGCCAGGATCGAGACCAGGACGAGCGCGCCGATCATGCCCACGTGCTCGCCGGCCGTATGGAGCGCCGTGACGGCCCGCTCGCCCTCGAGCCGCCAGAAGGCGTGCACGATCAGGATGGTCAGGAAGGTGAAGACGCCGAGCGCCCCGGCGCCGAGCCAGGTCCAGCGATTGGCGATGATGAGGGCCGATCCGGTCAGCTGAACGACGATCGTGAGGCTGTTGAACAGCCAGGCCGGCTCCAGGCCGAAGTGCCGCATCTCCGCCACGCCGCCCGAGAAATCCAGCAGCTTGGTGAGACCGCTGGCCCAGAACGGAAAGGTGAGGAGGACCCGGGCGGCGATTTCCGTTCCCCGGCTCGAGAGCAAGGCGTCGATCCAGCGTGGCGTCATGATGGCTTCCCCTTTGACGTTAGGACAGGTGGGAAGCTTCTAAGGTCAAGCTCTAAGCCAAGCTGTGCGCACCCGCACCTTTGGCGAAGGCCTCGCCGTCCTTCAGCCCCATCTCGTAGGCCTTGCGGATACCGGCCGGATTGGTGATGTCGAACTGGCCGATGGGAACGGGTTCGGAGGGCTGGATGTAGGTGCGGCCCTTCACCTTCGGGAAAGCGCGGTACAGGCGGGAGAGAATGACGAGGGTTCTGCCTCCCTGTGCCTCGACCGGCAGCAAAGGCTCCGTCGGCACGTTGTCCACGAGGCCTCCGTCGAGCGCCGCCATGCCGCCCACGAGACCCACCGGCATGAAGGGCGGCACGCTGGCGCTCGCCATCAGGGCGGCGGACAGTTCCACCGGCGAGGCGAGATCCTGCACCCGGATGAATTCGGGACGGAAGCCGAGAGCGCGTCCGCCGCGCGGATGCACGGGAGAGCGCCACTTCTTCTCGATCTGGTAGGTGGCGATGCCCAGGGGAACGGCAAGCGAGAGGGGTAGGCGGCGCGGCTTGCGGGCGAGCCCGATCAGGATGCTCGGGCCCCCCTTCAGGCGCTCCAGGGCGGCCTCGTCGATGATGGCTTCGATCAGGCTGCGATACATGAGGGAGACCGGCCAGGGCGAGCCCTCGCTGCGCCAGGCCCGCCATTCGAAATTGCGGCGCCCCAGGCTGCAGCCCTCCGCCACCATCTCGTTCACCCGCCGTCCGAGACCGAGCAGGCTGTAGCAGGCCGACCAGGCGCCCGCGCTCACGCCGACCACCATCTCGGGCTTCAGGCCGAGCAGGGGAGCCGTCGCTTCCCAGAAGCCGCCCTGCCAGTAGCAGCGGTTGCCGCCGCCCGCGAATGCCACCGCATCGAACATCGACGATCCTATCGGGGTTTGACGGACGGCGCGTCCTCCTCGGCCCGCGCCCGTTCGCGCCAGGCCAGAACGATGCGTTCGAGATCGGCGAGATCCTGGGCCGGGAGCGTTCCCAGCGTGCGCATGACATAGGCGCGTTGCGCGGCAATCCCGCGATTGGCGAGGTCGCGCCCCTTCGCCGTCAGGTACAGGGCATTGGAGCGCCGGTCGCCGGGGATCGAACGCCGCTCGACGAGACCGGCCTCGACCATCCGGTCAAGCAGACCCGACACGTTGCCCTTGGTCACGTAGAGCCGCTCCGCCAGTTCCTGCTGGCTCATGCCTTCGCGCTCCGTCAGCGTGGAGAGCAGGTCGAACTGGGGAATCGACAGGCCCAGTTCCTTCAGCTCCGCTGCGACCGCATTGGTGGCGCGGCGGTTCAGGCGGATGAAGCGGAACCAGATCCGCAAGGGATCCGCAGTTTCGACCGGGGCAGGTGCTGGAGAGAGAGACGTCAAAGGTTTCGAACTCCTGATACAGGCCAATAGTTTACATTGAAACGATTCCGCCCGTCACCCCTGGAGACGAGGGGAGGCGGGCGTTTACCAAGAAATTGCCCGGCATCCACCGATTAGCGGCAGTTTTCAGGACGATATGTTCTAGTGTTGATGCTCTGTGCTAAGAGCGGGACAGTATTCCTCTGAAGGCTCGATCATGACTGCCTCTCTCCGTGCCGATGAACCGCTTCCCGCACTGCAGAGCTTACCGATGGCCTTCTCGGGACAGGGCGGCGAGTTCCTGAGGCTTCTGATCGCCGGAAGCGTTTTCCAGATTCCGACCTTCGGCTTCTATCGCTTCTGGCTGATCACGAAAGTGCGCCGCCACCTGTGGGCCAATACGCAGATCGACGGCGCGGCTTTCGAGTATACCGGCACGGCCAAGGAACTGCTCATCGGCTTCCTCATCGCTCTGGCGGTTTTGGCCCCGCTTTATATCGCCTACGCGATACTCGGCGTTGTTCTCGAGGAGCAATATGCATTCGCCAGCGTGCCGCTGGTGGGCATCATGTATGTGCTGGCCCATTTCGGCAGCTATCGTGCCCGCAAGTACCGCGCGAGCCGCACGGTGTTTCGCGGCATTCGGTTCTGGATGAAGGGATCGGGTTGGCCCTATGCCTTACGGGCCGTCCTGTGGGATCTCGCGACCCTTCTTACCCTCGGTCTCGCCCTGCCATGGGCGATGGCTTCCCTCGAACGTTACAGGATGCGCAACACCTACTTCGGCAGCATCCAAGGCGATTTTGCCGGAACGGGGTGGTCGCTTTTCAAGCGCGGGTGGTGGATCTGGGTGGCTGGACTCGCCGGTCTGGCCGGCGGCGTCCTGCTGGGCATCGTTCTTGCCAGACTGTCGCTCGGACAACACGAAGTGGTGCTGCAACTTGCTCTCTTCCTGTTGATCCTCGTCGGTCTGGCTCTCCTGCCGCTCGCCCTGGCGATCTTCACCCGCTGGCATATCGAGGGCTTGCGCTTCGGCGATGTCATGACGGCCAGCAGCTTCCGGGCGGGCACCTATTATGGCCTGTTCTTCAAGCTGATCTTCTCGTCGCTCGGCTTCCTGCTCACCTTCGGCATCGTGGTCGGAGCGCTGGGCTTCCTCTTCGCCAGTGTCTTCAAGGAGGCGATCACGGCCGCAGAGGGCTTGTCCTGGATCTCGGTGGGAGCCGGCGTTCTCGTGGCCATCGGCTATCTCGTCGCGCTGCTCGGACTCGGCGTCCTGCAGCGTTACTTTCTCGGTCGCGGCCTGTGGGCTGCGATCGTAGCGTCGACGACGATCACCAATCTCCAGTCCATCGACGCGGCTGTGGCAGCAGGCCAGCCGGCCGGCGTTCTGGGGGAAGGACTGGCCGACGCGCTCGACTTCAACGTCGGCATATGAGGTCGGACATGGTGGATGCGGTGTTCTATGACGGCGAAAACGCCCGTCGAAGAGCGGTTTCCCTGACCATCGCCGCCTCCGCCATCGACATTCGCGAGGGCTCGGAACGGATCGCATCCTGGCCGACCGGAGAGGTGAGGCAGCGGGAAGCGCCCAACGGTATCCTGCGGCTCACGCGCAGCGATGCTTCCTCCCTTGCACGGCTTGATGTCGCCGATGCAGAGCTCCAAGCCGCTATCCGGCTGAACTGCCGGCATCTCGACGACTCCGATCGACGCGAACGGACCGGACGCATCCTGTTCTGGTCCGCGGCGGCGGCAGCGTCGATTCTTCTCTGCGTCTTCCTGCTGCTTCCCATCCTGGCCGAGCGGCTGACGCCGCTCGTTCCGATCTCCTACGAGCGCCGTCTCGGCACCGCCGTCGACAATCAGGTGCGGGCGATCTTCACGGGCAAGATCTGCGAGGAGCCGCGCGGTCTCGCGGCTCTCAGATCGCTTGCGGCGCGTCTTCAAAAGGCGCAGCCGAGCGGTCCCGATGTCGATGTGGCGGTGCTCGACTCCGGCGTACCGAACGCCATCGCGCTGCCAGGCGGGCGGATCTATCTGTTCAGGGCTCTTTTGGACAAGGCGGAATCCGCCGACGAGATCGCCGGCGTGCTGGCGCATGAAATGGGCCATGTGGCGCATCGCGACGGGTTGCGCAAAATGATCCAGGCGGGCGGCACGTCCTATCTGCTCGGGCTTCTGTTCGGCGATGTGACGGGCGGCGGCGCCATCGTGTTCGTGAGCCGCTATCTCATCGACAGCGCCCATTCCCGCGAGGCGGAAGCGGCGGCTGACGATTTCGCCGGACGAACCATGGTGGCTCTGGGGCGTCCGGCCCAAGCGGTGGCCCTGCTGCTCAAGCGCATCGAGGGGGTTAAGGACGGGAACGATTTCAGGGTCCCGGCTTTTCTCTCCACCCACCCCGTCACCGACCAACGGCTGAAAGCTTTGGAAAAACAGGTGCCATCCCATCCCGGCGAGCCGCTTCTGACCCAAGAGGAGTGGCGCGCGCTCAAAGAGATTTGTAAGACGACCTGATGCGCCGTCTCATCATCGAAGAACCGGTCTCCCGTCCGGCGAAGTGGTCTCCCACGCTGGCATGGTTTGCGCTCGTCGTGACCGTGCTCGCGGTGCTGCTGATCCGCTTCAATCGGATCGACTATCAAGCGGGCTTCATCGCGCTCGGCGCCGGCATCGCCATCGCGCTGCTCGCCGTGGGCATGTCCTTCATGGGCTTCATCCGCATCTGGCAGGAGGGGCGGCAGGGGCTGGGAAGCGCCATCAAGGGCCTCCTCATTGCGGCGCTCGTGCTCGCGTATCCGGGCTTCATGGCGCTCAAGGCCGTGACCTTGCCGCCGATCGCCGATGTGAGCACCGACACGGACGACCCTCCCGCTTTTTCGCGCTCGCGGGCCGCCCTTCAGGCCCGGGAGGGACGCGTCCCTCCCGACGTTCCGCCGGAGGCGCGCGAGATGCAGCGGTCGTCCTACGTGCAGATCGCGCCGCTCACGCTGGACATCGGTCCAGAAGAGGCCTTCGGCATCGTGCAGAAGGCGGCCCAGAATCTCGGTTGGCAGGTGATCGAGGCCGTGCCGCCCGGCGGGCGCGTGGGCCTGGGACGGCTGGAGGCGGTCGACCGTTCGCTCCTGCTCAGGATGCCGAGCGACATCACGGTGCGAGTTAGGCCGCGCGTCGACGGCACGCGCATCGACATTCGCTCCGCGTCCCGCTTCGGCGCTCACGATCTGGGTGCCAATGCGGGCCATATCCGCGATTTCCTCGAAGAGGCATCCAACTTGGCGATCGCGGTGCGTTGAGAGAGGATCCATAGCCCTTTCGCGTCATGGCCGGGCCAGTCCCGGCCGTCCCGATTGTCTAAAGGCCGGTGATGACGAGGGAGGACCAATGCAAGTCAGACGAGCCGATACTCGCTGTCCAAGGCCGGGATTCCGTCGACGGCTGCCTGTCCCTTGGCCACTAGGTCCTCCAGATGCGCGAAGACGGAGAGGCCTGCGGCTCCGACGAGCGCCGGGTTTAGGCCCTGGTAGATCGCCGCCACGATCTCGGGAATGGTCCGGTCGCCGGCCTTCAGCCGGTTGAGGATCGAGGCTTCGCGCTGGCGCCGGTGGTGGATGAGGGCGCGCACGAAACGTTGGGGCTCCTGCACCGGACCGCCGTGACCCGGCCAATACAGGCTCTCCTCACGGCCTTTCAGCTTGTCGAGGGACTCCATGAAGGCGCTCATCGATCCGTCCGGCGGCGCGACCACGGTGGTGGACCAGGCCATCACGTGATCGCCGGAGAACAGCGCCTTCTCCTCCGGCAGCACGAAGGCGAGGTGGTTGGCCATGTGCCCGGGCGTGGCGAGCGCCTCGAGGGTCCAGCCTGGCCCGCCGACCGCATCCCCCTCGTGCAATTCCCGGTCGGGTGCGTAATCCCGGTCGGAACTGGCCTCGAGGGAATTGACCTCGCCGGAAAACAGCGGCCTGGCGCTGTGATGGGGCGCGCAGCCGACGATCTCGGCTCCCGTGGCATTTTTGATGGCACGGGCGGCGGGCGAGTGGTCCTTGTGCGTGTGGGTGACCAGGACATGTGTCACCGTCTCGCCCTGCACTGCCTCGAGGAGCGTCTCGATATGGCCGGGCATGTCGGGCCCCGGATCGATGATGGCGACCTTGCCTGAGCCGACGATGTAGCTGCAGGTGCCCGTGAACGTGATCGGCCCGGGATTGTTGGCGACGATTCGGCGGACGAGGGGGCTCACGCGGACGCATTCCCCGGGCCGGGCCGGCGGTCGGATGTCGAAGGTGAGATCGTCGGCCATGCAGAAATCCTCATGGGGCGTTTGCGGGAGCGTCGGCGCTTCCTAACCGACCTCAACCCGACCGCAAGGGTTTTTATCCTCCAAGGGTTCCCATCTTCCTTGCGGTTTGGACCAGTGGGTGTCCACAGCACCGGGAAATGCCCGAATGCACGGCTTGAGGCACGGACCGGACCTCCCTATAAGGCTTGATGAGCCGCCGCGCGAATGGCGGAACGATCTGGAGATTCAATTCATGACGACCGGCGTCTCTTCGCTGTCTTCTCCGTCGACCCTCGTCGGCCTCCTGTGGCCGTCCCGGGACGATGCCCGCTTCGCTGTCCTTCGCGCCCTCGTGCTGATGGTCGTCGGCACGGCGCTTCTCACCGTTTCCGCCAAGGTCCAGGTGCCGCTGCCTTACGTCCCGATGACCCTGCAGACCCTGGTCGTTCTGCTTATCGGCGCCTCCTATGGCTGGCGCCTCGGCGGCGCGACCGTGGCTCTCTACCTGGCTGAGGGCGCCATGGGCCTGCCGGTCTTCGCCGGCCCGACCGCCGGCATCGGCTATCTGATGGGCCCGACGGGCGGCTTCCTCTTCGGCTTCTTGGCCGCCGCCATCGTGATGGGCTTCATGGCCGAGCGCGGCTGGGACCGTTCGCTCCTGCGGGTCATCGTGATGATGACCATCGGGCATGCGGTGATCTTCGCCTTCGGCCTGGCGCAGCTGTCCCTGGTGATGCCCTTCGCGAAGGCCTGGACCGTGGGTGCCGCTCCATTCGTGGCCGCGACCGTCGTGAAGACGGCCCTGGCCGTGGCTCTGATGCAGGCCGCCTGGTCCGTGACCCGCCGCGGCGGCAAGGCCTGATCAGGCCTCAACCCGATGTGCTTCGGAAGCCGCCTTCGGGCGGCTTCTTCATGTCTGGGGCAGGTGGGTGGCGATCAGCCGACCGAATGCACGAGCCGCAGCTTGGGCTTGGCTTTCGCGGTGCCGTAGAGGAAGGTGATGTCGGCCCATTCCCCGTCGCCGCCGTTTTCCTCGATGCGATAGCCCATCTGCTTGGCGATGGCCTCGACCTGGCTGAGGTTCGAGCGCGCGATCCAGCGGGAGAACTCGCTCAGGCCCTGGTCCATCAGAACGGCAATCATGCCGATCTCGACGCCCTGATCGAAATCTTCGCTGCGGCCGGGAAAACGCAGCCGCAAACCGTCATCCAAGTGGATATGTCGCATAGCGGGAAGCCCCCATCGTTCGCCCTTTTCCGGGCACCTTTTGTTTGAATGTATCAAGAAACGTCTTGAGCCGGAAGGCGGCATCGAGGCGCATCTTCAACCTCCCTGGCCAGGCGGGAACCGGCCCCGTGAGCCGCTCATTAGCCCCACGATCAGCTTGAACGGGAGGGCCTCATGGCCGAACGCAGGATCTCCGCCTTCTTCGACACCTACGACGAAGCCGCGCGGGCGGTGGAGCGGCTCGAGGCAGCCCGCCTTCCGAATTTCGAGATCAGCCTCGTGTCCAACAATTTCGACGACGCCCATACGCACCGCGCGACGCGCTCCTTCGACGAGGAGGGGAGGTCCCACGAATTCGCCGGAGCGACGGCGGCGGCCGGCTCGGTCGCCGGGGCCGGGGCCGGTCTCCTGGCCGGGCTCGGCACGGTGGCGGTGCCAGGCTTCGGACCGGTTATCGCCGCAGGATGGCTCGTCTCGACCCTCGTGGGCGCCGGCGCCGGGGCTGCCGTGGGCGGTCTCGCGGGAGCCCTGGCCGATGCCGGATTGAGCGACGAGGAGGCTCAGGATTATGCGGAGGGCGTTCGTCGCGGCGGCGCGCTTGTGACCGTGAAGGTCGACGAGGCGCAGATGGACCGGGTCGTGCGGATTCTCGACGACGAGGGCGAGATCGAGCCGAGCGAAGACGCGAGGGCAGCCGATGAGTCTCCGGCTCCTCCCATCGGGGCTGCCGCTTCCACGACGACGGGATTGACGACGGATCTCATGCCGATCCCCGTTGACGACGATGAGGACGACCACACACTCCATGTCGACGTGCAGGACGAGCGTCTCCGCCGGTCGACGGGCACGCGGTCCGAGTAGGAAGAAGGCGGGAGGCATGTTCTGCCGCTCGCCTTCCATGTCTTCAACCGATGGGATCAGGCCGTGCGGCCGCTGCGCAGGATACGATCCAGGCTCCATGCGCCGCCCCCGGCAGCCGCGATGAACAGGAACACGAAGCAATAGAGGATAGCCGCGTCGCCGCCGTTCAGAACGGGGTAGAAGCTGCGCGGCGCATGGGCGATCCAATAGGCGGCAGCCATCAGGCCCGAGAGAACGAAGGCGACCGGACGGACGAACAATCCTGGGATCAGCAGCGCGCCGCCCACGAGTTCGAGAACACCGGCGATCCAGGAAAGGCTGAAGGCCGCCGGCGCCGGATTGGGAGAAACGGGGAATCCGAGGAGCTTCTGCGTGCCATGCGCCATGAAGATGAGGGCGGCGACAATGCGCAGGATGCTGAGAAGGCGCGGCGCCCAAACGGTCTCGAGCTGAGTGGTGTTCATCAAGGGATCTCCAGGCTTCAGGAAAACTCAGCGGACGGCTTGGCCGGTTCCGCCATGAGCGCCGTTCCGATACAAGGTCGGCCTGGATCTTCCCACCCCTCAAGGCGAAGCTTTCGGTAACGAATTGCTTACCACATTCCCAACACGGTTTGATCCTGAGCAAGGTTCCGGCGTTTCTCCTACGCCAACAGAACAGGAGGCTTCCATGACCATCCTCGATCCGAAGACCGGGCAGCTCGTCACCATCGATCTCACCTCGAAGCCGCGCCGCGCCCGCCGGAATTGAATTGAGTACCGGCCTCGCTGCGCGATACCATTCCAGATCATCACAAATACTGACCCGCTCCCTCTTATTTGATCGTCCTCTCCGCTGACCGGATCCGCAAAGTGCCTTATTTTACTTGAAGCGGCACGAGGCTGTGACCCAACGCACATCGCGAATGTGACAACTTGTCGATAGTGGAAGGGCCGGAACCCTTGCTCCGCAACGGCATTGGCTAGCAGGAATGGATTCTATGCGAGCGCCAAGGCCAAGGTTTGTTGGCTCCTTGATCAGCAACCGGACCGTTGGCGCTCCATCTTTTTGAAGAGATCGACAATTGAGGAGAGTCGAATGGCTCTGACGGGACGCTTTAATCTTCGGAAAACCTTGACCGGCCGCATCGTTCTTCAAGTCGAGGAGGAGGTGACGGGATTCTGGAGCCGGATGTTCGGCAAGACCAAGCTGCACCGCCGCTGGCGCGATGCGAATGTGCTGGATCTCGCCGCGCCGGAACTGCGGAGCCTCGTCGATCTTCGTTTCCGTCCGCGATACATGCCTCAGGCGAGCGAGCCTGTGCAGGACTGGCCCAAGGCTCCGCGCCAGCTCGAGGCGATCCCGGCCCAGACCCTCCATTACGAGACCTATCAGGAAGACGGGCGCTTCTCGACGCATTGAGGGGCGGCGGCGTCCCTCGGCTAGTTCGTTCGGGCAGAGCCCGGCCCCGGTTTGCCGGAAGGCGTTCCGTCAGGGTTCATCCCGTATTTTCGGTACGTCGCCTGCAGGTCCTCCTCCTCGGCGGCCTTCATGCGGGCATGGCTTTTGGCGCGGTAGGCTTCATTGGAAACGTTCACCCCGACGATCAGCGGAATCGAGGACACGCCCGTCTTGTCCATGGATGCCGCCATCGCAGCGACGCCCTGGGCCGTGCCGAGAGCGCGTGCCTCTGCCTCCAGCTCGGCATGGACCCTGGCGGAAGCAGATCCCGGCTCATCCCCGCTTGCGCGCTGAGACGGAGTTGCCGTGGACATCGGACCGGTGCTTTGACAACCCGCGAGGGTCACGAGAAGCGCTACGGCAAGCGCGGACATTCTTGGTGCGGACGGCATGGTGCGGACCTGTTATGACGTAACGGTATTCTGCCACCGTAGCATGGTGCCGCCTCTACCTTCCCCATCCGAATGGAGGGTCGCCGGCAACTTTGTTGGCGAGCCGAATGCAAATCGGGTGCGAAGGACTTAGAACCGCCGAGGCTGCAACGGAGTGGGCTGCGTCAGGCGAAGAATAGCGACCCTGTGGCGGCGAGTGTCAGTCATCGGAGGAAGGCTGCCCTGGAGGCAGAAGCGGTTCTTCTGTCAGGCAGAGGATGATTTTCGGCCAAGTAATGGTCGGAGTGGCAGGATTTGAACCTGCGACCCCCACGTCCCGAACGTGGTGCGCTACCAGACTGCGCTACACTCCGACACCGAAAATTCTCGGGAGGCCGGTCTTATAGCGGCGCAGGTGGAGCGCCGCAAGGGGAGAATCGAGCCTTTCGTGCAGATAGATTTGCGTCCGCAAAACGGTGTTGCCAGCCGCCATCGGGCCGATTATGTACACGCCACACCTATTGGGGCGTCGCCAAGCGGTAAGGCAGCGGTTTTTGGTACCGCCATTCCCAGGTTCGAATCCTGGCGCCCCAGCCATTCCATTCTAAGCTCCTGAAACGATAGCTTTTCTCCTGATTCTGGGCGAGGCGCTCCGGACTGCTGCACATCCCTGTCACGCATGGGTGTCACACATGCCGGTCGGTTCTCATCTTATGCGTCGCGGTGCGGTATATTGCTGGCGGCGCCGGCTTCCGGCTTGCGGCGCGAATGGACGGCGGGTCCTGCAGATCAGCCTGCAGTCGGCCCGCTGGACCGAGGCGCGCCGGATCGGAGCGGAGCTGACCGCAATGAGCGAGGTCGTGTTCCACGAGATGCGGCGCGGCCGCCTGACTCCGGACGATGCGAGGGCGATCCTCGTCACGGTTGCCCGCCGCCATGCCGCGAAGCTTGAGCTCGTCGCTACGGTCGATCGAACGCTCGAGACCCCTGAGCCGATGAGCGGGGAGCACGCGGACCGGATCAGCGGCGTGGTCTACCGGCTTCTCGCCGAGCGGGGCGGGTCGCTGATGGACCCCTCGATACCGACTGGATGCGCTCCTGCGGGCTCGACCCTTCCGAGGCGGGTGAGGTCAAGGCCATTCTGGATCTCTATCGCCGGAAGAGCGTCGTGCCTCCAAAGTCGGCGCGCCTGCAGGGCTTGATCGCGGAGCACGATGATGACAGCGCCATGGCGGTCGGCGTGAACGAGATCATTGGATTAAACCCTCAAGCCGAAGACCTCCACCGGACACTCAAACTCCTCGATTCGGACAAAGGCATGGCTCGAGCCGAGCGAGCCGGCCAGAATCTGGAACCCGGGGTCGACGGCGCCGAGGTCGCGCATTGAGCCGTTGGTCAGAACTCCCTGAGCTCCCAGGCCTTTATGAATCGCTACATTGACCTCACCCCAGAACGCGCCGAGTCCGGGACGGGGATCGACATCCTGTAGAACCGCCACGGCAGGGCTAGGTTGGGTCGCGACATATCTGTAGTAGGCGATCCGGCGAGCCCTCAGAGCCTCAGGTGAGTCTTCGCTTGTCTGCGAGCTACGGATCAGCCCCGTGCGGGCGTAGCCCACGATGGCAGGCAGATTGGGATGGGCGGCGAGAACCGGCCAAGTCGTGAAGCCCTCCGCCGTTCGGCGGCCGAGGGCGGGGTCGATAGCGTTGCACACCGTCGGCGTATCAACAGCCATCAGGGCAGCAAAAACCTCGGAAGACAGCACCTGTTCCATTTCCAAGCTGTCCTACGTCGATAGGTTGTCATCGAAAGGCCTCTACAGCCTCAGGCGATATTCGCCCAGACATCGTCCTGCGGCCAAGTGTTCCCCTCGGCGAGAAGCGCTCGCTCGATCACGGCCACGAAGTCCCGGTTTGAGAGCCACCTATTGCGAAACCACCGCAGGTCGCGTTCGGTGTCAGGACCTGTGCATTCCTCTACGCCGGGCAGACCAGATGTGTTGATCGTCTCCGGCCTGTTTTCCTCCGGCTGGCACCAGCCGATCGGAACCCACACGCTGGTCAGGGCGCCTCCCGAGCGATGCGCCTCAGCGAGACAGGCTCTCTCGCACATCAGTTTCGACGCTGCGTAGGCGAAGCCCTGCACCATCTCACGGCCGTTGAACCAGCGCGTTCCCGGACCTGGCGGCAAGGCAGTCGTCAGAGCACCTGCGGTCAGACCATCGGCCAAGGGTGAGTCCTTATGTTGGCCCGTCACATGGTTGGACGAGGCGAGCACGACGCGGCGCGTGCTCGCCTGAGCGGCCGCTGCCAGCATGTTCAGCGTCTTGTCGAAAGACGCACAGGCATCGCTCCAGGGCGCATCGGGATAAGGATTCTGGGCGCGAAATGAACCACGGCATCAACTCCGGCCAAAGCTTCGCGCCACCCTGTTTCGGATGGATCTATGAGATCAGCGATGACCCATTCCACCCGGTCCGAACACGCTACCGCGGATCGCCGTGGCATCATGTGGTCGAGCGCGACGATCCGTTCACACCAGTCCCGCACCAGGAGATGGCTGATCAGCTTGTGTCCGAGATTGCCTCCAGCGCCCGTGATGAGCACGGAGCGGGCAGGTTTCGATTGGCTCATGGCGCAACTGACTCTCCGGAGCGATGTCTATTGCCCACCATACTACCCTAACGTCCTCCGCTAATGTCTGTAAGGGACTGCAGCATCTATCATGACCCTGAACCGCGGGCGGGCTGTAACCAGCCCGGCGGGTCTACGCACGTCGCAGAGCGCAAACAGATGTGTTTGGTTCCCAAAAGTTGGCGATGGAGCCCAAAGCAAAGGAGAGCCAATCCTTAGAAATTGACGCGGTCACCTCCTTTGAGTGACAGCATATTGCGTGCATCGTCAGGGGTGGCGACTTCCAGTCCAAGTCCCTCGATGATCTGGCGCGCCGCTTTCACCTGTTGCGCATTCGATGCCGCAAGTTTGCCCGGGCCGATCCAGAGCGAATCCTCCAGACCGACGCGGACATTGCCCCCCATGGCCGCCGCTTGGGCCGCAATGGGAAGCTGGTTCCTGCCGGCGCCGAGCACCGACCATTGGTAATCATTTCCGAACAGCCGGTCGGCCGTGCGCTTCATGTGCGCCACGTCCTCGGGGTGCGGGCCAATCCCGCCCAGAAGACCAAACACGCTTTGGACGAAGAGAGGTGGCTTGATGAGACCACGGTCCACGAAGTGGGCGAGAGTGTAGAGATGACCGATGTCGTAACATTCGATTTCGAAGCGGGTGCCATTCTCGGCGCAGGTCGTCAGGATGTACTCGATATCGGAGAAAGTGTTGCGGAAGATCCTGTCACGTGATCCTTCCAGGTACGGCTCCTCCCAGTCGTACTTGAAGTCTTTGAAGCGGTTGAGCATCGGGTAGAGCCCAAAATTCATTGAGCCCATGTTCAGTGAGGCGACCTCGGGCTTGTAATGAGCCGCTGGGCGCACCCGCTCCTCCACCAGCATGGTCGGCGCACCGCCCGTCGTGATGTTGATGACGCAGTTGCTTCGCTGCTTTACCACCTGCAGGAATGGGGCGAAGGCTTCCGGCGACTGATCAGGCTTGCCGTTCTTAGGGTCACGCGCGTGAAGGTGCACGATCGCAGCTCCAGCTTCCGCGGCGCTGATGGCGGCCTCCGCGATCTCCTCGGGCGTAATCGGCAGATGAGGAGACATGGAAGGCGTATGGATCGCGCCGGTCACGGCGCATGTTATGATGACTTTGCGGGCCATGGGCATTGTTCCTCTCGGGAGATCAATGATCTGGTTGCGATTTCTTGTGGGCTTTCAACGCAGCCAAGCGTTTGTCTCGCCAAGCAGAGCGCCGTGCGAGTTCATCGGGTCCGGGCGCTTCGCCCCAGGTCTCCAGTATGTGGCTCACATTCTCCTTGTCCCAGACATGAGGCTTAGCGGCATCCTCCGAGAGACGCCGGTAGAAGCCTGTATAGCGATCACAGTAATCAGAGATGCCACCGGGTGCATTAAGCTCGATGGTTCCAAAGGGGCCAAGGAAGGACCAGCGCAAACCGAGACCGTCCTTGACGGTCTTATCAAGGTCCTGCGGGCTCACCACGCCCTCGCCGACGAGCCGGAATGCCTCTGCCAAGAGCGCACCCTGGAGTCGATTCAGGACGAACCCCTCCACCTCGCGATTTACGACGATGGGCACCTGCTCAACGCTCTCATAGATTGTTCGCGCCCGAGAGACTGTCTCGGGGGCAGTCCAGGGAGCTCCGCACAGCTCAACGACTGGGACGAGATGAGGTGGATTGACGGGATGGGCTACGAGGCAGCGGGCGCGGCCCGACAGCCCCTCGGTGAAGTGGGACGCAACAATCGCGGAGGTCGAAGAGGCGAGAATGCAGTCTGGTGGCGCGAGCCGGTCCAGCTCGGTGAAGATGAGCCGTTTGGTCTCGGCGATCTCGGGGCCGTTCTCCTGAACGAGGTCGGCTCCGGTCACAGCCTCCGCGAGTGAGGATACGGCGACGACGTGAGCTGACGCATTTTCTGGATTAGCTACGAGGCCATGCCTTGCGAGCTCCTCTAATCCCTCGCGGACGAGGCCAGGTGCATTCTCAAGCGTCTCGGGGTTCGGGTCGGTGATGCGCACCTCCCAGCCGGCCCGCGCAAAGACGATTGCCCAAGACCGGCCGATCAGTCCGGCGCCAATGATTGCAGCAATCGGCATCCTTTGATCTCCCTCATGGCTCACAGCCATAGGACCTTGCGACGGAGAGCAAGATCGTCTCGCAAATCCTTCGATGAACCGGTATGGGTCACCCGCCCACGTTCAAGTGCAACAGTCCTGTCGGACAGGGCGAGTGCGAGGTCCAGGTGATGGTCGACAATGATGATCGAGACCTCATGGCGGAGCTTGTCGAAACTCTCGAAAAGTTGCTCGATGATGGTCGGGGCAAGACCCTCGAAGGGCTCGTCCAGGAGCAGCACCTTGACGTCGCCTGAGAGAGCGCGTGCGACTGCCACCATCTGCTGCTCGCCGCCAGAGAGGAAATCCGCCGGGGTGTCGAGCCTCTCACGAATCCGCGGGAAGTACTCGAAGATTCTGTCCATATCCCACCGGACGCCATGGCCAGTTTCTCGCTTGAGTCGTCCGAGCTCCAGGTTCTGAGCCACAGTCATCCCGGCAAAAAGGCCACGCCCCTGCGGCACATAGCCAATTCCCAGACGCGCAATCTCAGAAGACGGACGGCCGGCGATCTCCCTGCCATCGAGTCTGATCGAGCCTGAACCGGGCGGTGCAATGCCGATCAGCGTTTTGAGCAGGGTCGACTTGCCGGCGCCGTTGCGGCCCAACAGAGCCAAGATCTCATGTTGGCGCACGTCGAAGGATACGTCCGTCAGGACATGGCTTTTGCCGTAGAACGTGTTGACCTTCTCTACGGCAAGCAGGGTCGCCGCACCGACGGCGCTCTGCCGAGGCTTCGCCGCTATGGTCGCCGCGCCGGAGCCGATGTAGATTTCTTGGACTTTCGGGCTGGAGCGCGCATCCTCCACCGTCCCGTCAACCAGCACCTGACCCGCATTCATCACCGTAACGGCATCGGCGATCTGGAACACGCGATCAATGTCATGCTCGACGAGCAACATCGGAACGTCCGCGGAAATGCGCTTGATGATGTCGCCGATCCGCTGGCGCTCAGCGGCGGCCAGACCGGCGAGCGGCTCATCAAGGAGCAGCACCCTCGGTTTCGTGGCAAGCGCCAGGCCCATGTCCAGGAGGCGCTGCCCGCCATACGAGAGGGCGCCCGCCTCGGCCCTTTCGATGCCGGCAACGCCAAGATAGCGGATGACTGCAGAAGTCTCGGCTTCAATTTGCTTGATCGACCGCGCGGGCGTCCAGGGATTGAATCGCTGCGGGTGGCGGGCCTGCACCGCAAGGCGGACATTCTCTTCGACGGTTAGGGCCGGGAAGAGGTTCGTGATCTGGAACGAGCGTCCGATGCCAGCGTGCGTGATCGCTTCAGGGGAAAGTCCAGCGATGGACCGGCCTTGGAGGAGGACGTCTCCTTCGTCAGGCGTGAAGTACCCGGAGATCAGATTGAAGGCCGTTGTCTTTCCAGCGCCATTGGGTCCGATCAAGGCATGGAGACTGCGATCGTGCACGGCGATGTTGACCAACTGAACGGCCTTGAGCGCACCAAAGCTCTTCGAAATGCCGCGGGCTTCGAGAATGACGCCCTCCACATGGCTGGCCGGCTTGAGAAATGAGGGCAGAGGCTCGTCGGTCAGGGTGCGGCCTGCCATAGCGGCTTCTTCCGTTACCTTGGCCCGGAATGGAGCTGTTATCCATTGTGCGACTCCGACCAGTCCCGTCGGTGAGAGAACGATGAATCCGACGAAGAGAATGCCAAAATAGAGCAGCCAGTGCGGGGTCCAGATCGACAGGAATTCGCGGAACAGGATGTAGAAGAGCGCTCCTAGGGCAGGTCCGAGGAAACTGCGCATCCCGCCGATCACCACCATCGCGATCAACTCACCGGAGAATGCAACTGAGAGGGGCTCGGCCGAGGCGAAGCGATGGTTGAAGACCGAAAGGATACCGGCAATTCCCACAACCGTGGCGGACACAACGAACCCGAGAAGCTTGTAACGATTGGTCGGATAGCCGAGAAAGCGGGCGCGTTGCTCGTTCTCCCGGATCGCCACCAGCACGCTCCCGGCGGGCGAGCTGTGGAAGCGCAGCAGGGTAAAGCAGACCGCAAACGCCACCGCCGCCGCGAACCAGTAGTAGGTCCAGTCTGAACTCAGATCGAGGCCGATTGCGCGGGTACGGACGACGCCGCCGAGCCCGCTCTCTCCACCCGTCAATGCCGTCCAGCGGTAAGCGACTGCGAAGAGCATGGCCGCCAATGCCAACGTCAACAGGGAGAAGTAGACGCCCCGCCGCCGCAGGATGAGCGCACCGAGGAGAGACGACGCTCCAGCGATGAAGACGATGGCGAAGAGACCCGGAAGAACGATGCCGTCTGGAAACCAGTGGAGCTGGCTCAAGGCCGCCGCGTAAGCTCCAAGCCCGAACCAGACGCCGTGCCCGAAGGAGACGAGACCGGTGTAGCCGACCAGAACATTCAGGCCGAGGCAGGCGATGGCGAACACGACCACGTCGATCGACGAGCGGAGCGGCAGGCCGATGGGATCGAGAATGAAGGGCAGCAGAATGAGCGCTGCCGCTGCGATGAGGAGGGGCCAGTAGTTCGTACGCATCGATCTACTCGAATTTCTGGATGCGTTCGCCGAGCAACCCCCGCGGCCGCAAAAGCAGCACGAGGGCCATCAGCAGGTACATCGAGGCCTCGCCGGCGGGTGGGAAGAAGTAGATCGTGAGGCCGCGCACTACACCTACGAGTGCGGCGGCGGCAATTACGCCCCAAAATGACCCTAGCCCACCAATGACCACCACCACGAAGGCGGCTGTCAGAATCTCCGCCCCCATAGCGGGGTGCACTCCCGATATCGGGGCCAGCAGGACCCCGGCGAGACCTGCGAGCCCGATGCCGAGCGCTGCGACGGCTGTCATGTACGGCTGAAGTGAGATGCCGAGCGCTCCCACCATGTCCGGGTTTTGCACTCCGGCCCGGACCACACGGCCAAAGGCGGTGCGATAAACCAGGAACCAAGTCGCGATGACAGCTGTGAGCGCTACCCCGAAGATGATGAGGCGGTAGCGCGGATAGATGAAGCTGCCGAGGAAGACCTGTCCCCGGAGAGCCGTCGGGATGGAGAAGGGCAGGGGAGCCGCCCCGAAAATGATCCGCAGGCTCTGCTCGATGATCATGGCAAGCCCAAAGGTCAAAAGCAGGCTGAGAATGGGGTCCGAGCGGTAGAACCTTCGAAAGAGCAGGCGCTCGATGACGACGCCCAGGAGCGCGACGAGCAAGGGAGACGCAACGAATGCGCCTGCAAATCCAATCCTGGACGTCAGCGTCACGGCAAGATAGGCGCCGATCGCATAGAACGCGCCGTGGGACAGATTCACGATGCCGCCGAGCGAAAAGATCAGCGAGAGACCGAGGGCGATCAGCAGATAGTAGGCGCCCACCAAAAGGCCATTCAGCACCTGCTCAAGAAGAAAGACGAACGCCACGCGAGACTCCCTTTCCAGTCATTGGAGGCGTCCTCCCGCGAGGAGCCGGAACTGAGGGAAAACAGAATGTCGTGCTTCCTGGCGGCCGGACCGGCGGTCAACCGTCCGGCCTGACCGATGTTTAAGGCGTCACGCCTGCATCTTGCAGGTTCCGTCCTTCGGGGGTGCCAGAACCTCAAGATCCTCGTTCGGGCCAGGGACGGTGCCTAGCGGGTCATAGATATCCCACTGGTCCTTCATCTTATCCGAATCCTTCGCACGGACAGCATACATCTCCTGGACCATCTGGTTGTCGTATGCCCGGAAATAGCCTTCGCGGCCCTTTAGAATGTCAAACTTCGCGCCCTTTCGCAGGTGCTCGGCGAGCTTTTGCGGGTCGGCCGCTTTCATCTCGGTGAAGGACTGCGCGACGATTTTGAGGGAGTTGTAGTCGCCCCAGCACTGGTTCTCGGGCGGTTTGCCGTATTTCTTCGTGAAGGCCTCAACGAACCTCTTCGACGATGGCGTATCGACCATGTGGTGCCAGATCAGCGGCCAGATGCCAGAGAAATTCCCCTTGCCGGCGCCCCAGGCTACCGCCGTGTCGAAGCCGAAGCCAGTGATCGGGAACTGGAGACCGTACTCGGCATACTGCTTGATGAAGTTCGTGATCTGATTGCCGGCAAGGTTCGAGGCGACGATATCCGGCTGGGCCTGCCGGATCTTGAGGAGGTAGGGGCTGAAGTCGGTCGCGTCGGTGGGGACGAGCTCCTCGCCGATGAATTCGCCGCCGTTCTCCGTCACGAATTTCTTAGCGACCCGGAAGAGATCGTGTCCGAAGGCATAATCGGCCGTGAGGGAGTACCACTTCTTCCCCTTGATCATGTTCTCCGTCTTCAGGTAGGTGCCGACCGCTGTGACCATCATCGAGTTGGCAGCCTCGATGTGGAACATGAACGGATTGCAGCTCGCCCCGCGCAGGGCGTCGGAATTGGCGCCGGTGTTGATGAACACCGTCTTGGTCCTGTTGGCCACCTGACCGATGGCCAGAGCCGAGGCGGAAGAGATTTCGCCGATGATCATCGCGACCTTGTCGCGCTCGATCAGGCGCTCGGCTTTGGCAGAGGCGGTCTGCGGGTTCACCGAATCCTCGATCACGAGCTCGACCTTGCGGCCCAGGACGCCACCGGCGGCGTTGATTTCCTCTGCGGCGAGCTTCACGCCCATCTGGGCGAACTCGCCGAGCGGTCCCAGGAAACCGGTTACAGGCGTGAGGTGCCCGATCCGGATCACGTCAGATTGCGCCTTGACGATTGCAGGCATCCCGAGGCCCGCAAGCGCGGTCGCGCCGGCCGCTCCCTTCAGGAGCATACGACGGGTCAAGTCATCAGAATGTGCCATGGCCGCTTTCTTCCTCCCATGATGCTGTCGCATTACTTGCCGCGATCTGTGATCACAGTTAGACTGTCGGAAAATGAGCAACTTGTCGAGCCCCCGCCCCACCAAGACTCCATCGGCTATCGCCCAGATCGGCCGGCTGGAACGCGTTACCCTGGGCGAACGCGTCCATACCGAACTACGTGAGCTGCTGATGAGCGGTGAACTCGCCCCCGGGCAGAAGATGTCCCTGCGCAGCGTGGCCGAAACCCTCGGCGTCTCGATGATGCCGGTGCGGGAGGCAGTCTCGCGGCTTGTCTCCGACCAATCCCTGGAGGTGCTGCCAAACCGTGCGGTGCGCGTCCCGCGGATGAACCTCGCGCGCTTCCGGGAACTGACGACCGTGAGACTCGCGGTCGAGGGCTTCGCGGCGGAGCAGGCGGCCAGGAGCCGCCTGGAATCCGACCTCGCCGCCATGCGGCAGTTCGAAGAGGCATTTCTTGCCGAGGCCCGAAGCTCCGATCCTCATGCGCATCGGGCTGTGCGGGCCAACAAGGAGCTCCACTTTGCCGTCTACCGGGCGACCCGTCTGCCGACGCTGGTGGGGATCATCGAGGGTCTTTGGCTGAAGATCGGGCCGGTTCTGAATTTCGACCTTAAGGCCTCGCCCGAACGGTTGCGAACGGGCGGTGCAGCCGGACATCATCGTCGTCTCGTCGCTGCGGTGAAGGACAGTGACGGAGCCGCCGCACGCAAGGCGCTCATCGATGACATTGAAGGCGCGGCCTCTTTCATCGAGAGCACCGGACGTCTGCTGGAGTAGGCCGGCGCCCCAGCTCTCGGACATTACAAAACCAGCGGGCACCGAGTGCAGGGGCTCCGACCAAGGGATGGAGACGACGAAGATGGACCTCAACATCGCCGGGTTGCGTGTGTTGGTGACGGCTGGCGCTGCTGGCATCGGACTTGAGATTGCCCGTACCTTCCACCGTGAGGGCGCGCGCGTGCATGTCTGCGACGTGGACCGCGCCGCTCTCCAGGATGCGACCGCGAACGATCCGGACCTGACCTCCTCCTATGGCGATGTGGCGAAACGAGCTGATGTCGCCCGGATTTTCGAGGAGGCTCTGGGAGTTCTCGGCGGGCTGGATGTCCTCGTCAACAATGCCGGCATCGCAGGGCCGACCGCCCGGGTTGAGGAGATCAACCCGGAGGACTGGGATCGCTGCCTCGACGTCTGCATCACCGGGCAGTTCAACTGCACGCGTCTTGCAGTGCCCTACCTGAGGCAAAGCCAGAATGCCTCAATCGTGAATCTGTCCTCCGCCGCAGGCCGGTTTGGTTTCCCCCTGCGCTCCCCGTACGCCGCTGCCAAGTGGGCCGTGATCGGCTTTACGAAGTCGCTCTCGCGCGAATTGGGCGAGGACGGCATTCGCGTGAACGCGATTTTGCCCGGGGTCGTCGCCGGCGACCGCCAGCGCCGAGTTCTTGAAGCGAAGGCTCAGCAGCTCGGTATATCGTTCGAGGAGATGCAGCGGCGGGCGCTCGAGAATACGTCCTTGAAGGAATACGTAACGGCACAGCAGCTTGCCGATCAGATCGCTTTTCTATGCTCACCGCTCGGACGTACGATTTCAGGGCAGGCCATTGCCGTTGACGGGGATCTCCAGGCCCTTTTCTGACGACTGCATCAACTGTCCCGTCGAAAACAAGGCTTCAACCTTGAAGTGCGGGGCCTCATCTAAGGAACTGGGTGCTAGCTACGAAACGGGGAGGATGAATATGGCCAGTATCGGCTTCATCGGGATCGGCCTCATGGGCCATGGCATGGCCAAGAACCTCATCGAGAAGGGCCACAGGCTTACTATTGTGGCCAATCGCAGCCGTGAACGGGTGGATGACCTCGTTGCCCGTGGCGCAACGGAGGTGGATACACCGCGCGAGGTAGCTGCCGCGTCCGAGATCCTCTTCACCTGCGTGCCGACATCCGATGATGTCGAATGCCTCGTCTACGGGGAGAATGGCATTCTATCTGGCGCGCGGGAGGGGCTGATCCACGTTGATACCTCCACCGCCAATCCTATCTCGACGGTTAAGATCGCGGCCGATTATCAAACGAGAGGATTTCGTTTCGCCGATGCGCCGCTCACCCGTACGCCGAAGGAAGCCGAGGAGGGGCGCCTCAACGTCATCGTGGGGGCAAGCCCGACGCTCTTTGACGAGATCCTTCCCGTCCTCAAGTGCTTCGCAGAGAACGTCTTCCACGTGGGGGAGGTGGGCGCAGGGCATAAGATCAAACTGATTAACAACTTTATCGCGATGAGCCACGCCAGCGTCGTTGCGGAGGCGGTGGCGGTGGCCCGCGCGACGGGCGCCGATCCGAAGGCTCTGTATGATCTGGTCTCGGCCGGCGGCGCGAACAGCGCGATGTTTCAGATGATCATGCCTTACGTGCTCGAGGGCGACCCGAGCCCTTTACAGTTTGCCATCGGCAACGCCCGCAAGGATCTCGCCTACTTCATTGCAATGGTGAATGACGCGAAGGCGACGGGGCTTATTGGTCCTGCCGTTCTGCAGACGCTCACCATCGCCAGTGCAATGGGATACAGCGGCAAGTACATGCCGCATCTGACGGATGTCCTGACACAACTCAACGGGAGCAAAAACTTGGGCTGAAGACTGAAGCCTGCACGGCGGGAGGGCGTCGGACACTGAAAACGCACGGCCTGCACGGCTATTACCCCTGGGCTTGATGCCGCAGGGTAGATTGGGTCGTTGTCAAGTAAGACGCAGCAATGGTGATAACTTACCGAGAGATAAGAATTCAAATGCTGGCATAAACGGAGATGACTATTGCAACATACTGAATAAGTATTGAAAATAACGATGCTGACCTACAGTATCGTGGTTTGGCTCCGCCAGAGGGTCACCAGGGAGGATACGGATATGAGGAAGATACTCGCTACCGGTTTGCTCGGGCTCGGGTTGGCCATCGGCCCTTCAGGAGTGTCCGCTCAGCAGGCAATCGAGCTCCACGGCGCGTCCCAGTTCAACGACGACCATGCCTTCACCAAATCGTTGGCCAAGTTCGGGGAACTCGTACAGTCCTGCTACGGCAAGCCGCTCAATATCATCCTGCACAAGAATAGCGAGCTTGGCCTGGAAAAGCAGTATTTCGAATACATGTCGCAAGGACGCGCAGTCGATTTCGCGATTGTCTCGCCGGCACATATGTCGACCTTCTCCAAGGCCGCTCCCTTCATTGATGCGCCGTTTCTGTTCCGCGACCTCGCTCATTGGAATAAGGTGCTTGACCGGGACCTGTTTAAGCCGATCGCGGACGAGATCGCCAAACGTGCCGACGTCATGCTGATTGGCTACGCCGGCGGCGGCACGCGCAATATCTTCGTCAACAAGCCGGTCGCCAATCTGGAGGAGATCAAGAACCTCAAGATCCGTGTCCAAGGCGCCCCAATCTGGAGCCGCACATTCGCTGCGGTTGGCATGTCGCCAACCGTCATTGCCTATAACGAGATTTACAACGCGATCCAGAACGGCGTGATCGCCGCGGGCGAGAACGAAGCTGCCGGCGTTGAGCAGATGAAGTTCTTCGAGGTGGCGCCTAACCTGGCGATGACCAAGCACGCCATTACGATCCGGCCGCTGGCATTCTCCGGTAAAACATTCCGCAACCTGCCTGCCGAGTTGCAGTCCTGCGTGATCAAGTCCGGTAAGGAGGCCGGTGCGCACGGCCGGGCCATCGAGTCCAGTGAGGATGCGGCAAAGCTCGACGCCCTGGAGAAGGCCGGTAAGCTGAAGCAGGTCACCTTCAAGGATCGTGATGCCATGAAGAAACTCGTCGATCCCGTTCTGGCGGCCTATGCCAAGGAGATCGAGGCTGACAAGATTCTGGCGGAGATCAACAGCATCGAGTAGTGCGCCGCGCTTCGTGACACGGTCAGGGAGCAATTCCTGACCGTGCCTTCTCAAGGAATGAGGAGCTTATGGCGATACCAATGCCCGAACGGCGCAGCACGTGGCGTAGAATTACCGCGTGGTACGGCCTGTTTTTGTCCTGGCTCGTGGCGACTTCCACTGCGGTCCTGGTCATTCCAGTCACATTGCAGATCTTTTCACGCTTCACCTCGATCATCCCGCATTACATCTGGACCGAGGAAATGGCGCGTTTCCTGCTGGTCTGGACGGTAATGTTAGGCGCTATGATCGGCGTCCGCGAGAGCTCTCATTTCGAAGTTGATGTCTGGCCACGGCTGTCGCCGCGTCCAGAGGCCGCCGTGCGGTTGATCGCCCGAATCTGCGTACTCATCGTTGCGCTCGTTTTCATTTGGTCCGGAATCGAGTTCACGCAATTTGCGTGGTACCGGATCTCCGAACTGGCCGAACTGCCGCTCTGGGTCATCCATATTGCCTGGCCGATCACCGGTATCACTTGGCTTGTCTTCCTTGGCGAGCAGATGTGGGATGAGCTGAATGTATTGCTCGGCCGGGGAACTCTGCCGCCGGCAGACCCTATACTGACCCCGGAGGGGCCCCTCTGATGACCGGCGCTCTGCTTTCCCCCGGCCAAGCGGCACTTGTCCTGTTCGGCATCTTCTTCGGACTGATGTTGCTCCGCGTTCCGGTTGCTTTCGCATTGGCGCTGGCCTGTCTGCCGATCCTGATCATTGAGCCTCGGCTTTCCGCCATGACCCTCGTGCAGGAGACCTTCAACGCGTACAACTCCTTCATCCTTCTAGCCGTCCCATTCTTCCTGCTGACTGCGAACCTGATGAATGTCGGCGGCATCACGGAGAGGCTCATGAAGCTTTCCCGGTCCATGGTCGGGCACTTCCCCGGCGGATTGGCGCAGATCAACGTGGTGCTTTCCTTCTTCTTTGCGGGCATTTCGGGCTCTTCGACTGCGGACGCAGCAAGCCAGTCGAAGATCTTTATCGAGGCGCAGCGCCGGGAAGGCTACGATGACTCGTTCTCCGTCGCGATCACTGCCGTCTCAGCGGTTCTGGCGGTTATCATCCCACCGTCGATCCTGATGATCGTCTGGGGCGGAGTGTTGACGGTTTCCATCGGCGCGCTCTTCCTCGCTGGGGTAATACCCGGTCTGCTGATCGCTCTCGCCCAGATGGCGACGGTCCATGCCTATGCAACTCTCAAGGGCTACCCGACCTATCCGCGTGACAGCTGGAGGACCTTCTTCAGGTCCATACTGGCTTCGGTTCCTGCCTTGATGACGCCAATCATCATCATCGGCGGGAAGATATTCGGCTGGTTTACGGCAACGGAGTCGGCCTGCATCGCAGTGCTTTACGCCGGCTTCCTGTCCATTTTTATTTATCGCGAAATGGACTCTTCAGCGTTCCGGGAAGCGCTCGTCGACACGGGCAAATTCGCCGGAGTTACGCTTTTCTGTGTCGGCACGGCGAGCGCCTTTGGCTGGTTGCTTGCGTATTACCAGATCCCTAGGGCCATCCTGTCTGGTGTTTCGGCCTGGGAGCTCGGGCCGATCGGAACCGGCTTCTTCATTGCACTCGTGTTTCTCGTCGTCGGGTGCTTTCTCGATGCCATTCCCGCCATCATTATTGTGGGAACGATCCTGGAGCCGCTGGCGCGTTCCGCCGGCCTCGACCCGGTTCACTTCGCCATGATCGGGATCGTGTCGCTGGCCTTTGGACTGGTCACGCCACCCTATGGCCTCTGCCTGATGATTGCATGCTCTGTCGCCGGGATTCCGATGCGGCAGGCGCTCAAGGATACCATGATCATGCTCGTCCCGATGTTCCTCGTCTTGGCTCTCCTCATCGTTTGGCCGCAGGTCGCACTCTTCGTGCCCAGTCTTGTCTCGCCGGAATTTCTGAAGTGAGCTCCCCTCCCTGCAGAAGTCTGTCGGCCTCTCATTTCTTAACTCGTGATCGGAGTACCCGTAGTGACCGCTCCTGAAATCTATCCCACCATTCCCGACCTTGCTGGAAAGGTCGTCCTCATCACCGGCGCGAGCACCGGGATCGGTGCAGCGGCCGCCATCGCGTTCGGGCACAACAAGGCACGTGTGGCGATCCACTATAACGCCAGCGAGGACCCCGCACGGCGCGTCGCCGAAAATGTAAGGGCGGCTGGCGGGGAGGCGTTCCTGGTTCAAGCGGACGTCACCGAGCCCGAGGCAGCGGCGCGGGTCGTGGCCAAGACTGTTGAGCATTTCGGCCGGCTAGATGTTCTCGTCAACAATGCCGGCGGCCTCGTCAGGCGGATGCCGATCAAGGATTACTCGGACGAGTACGTGGATGCCGTTCTGGCACTGAATGTTGAGCAGGTCGTGCGCTTCATTCGCGAGGGCGTTTCGCACATGCGGGCGCAGGGCGGCGGCTCCATCATCAATGTGTCGTCGATTGCAGCCCGCCACGGCGGCGGGCCGGGTTCCGTCATCTATGCCGCGGCCAAGGGGTTCATCTCAGTGGCAACGCGGGGTTGGGCCAAGGAACTGGTCAAGGACGGCATCCGGGTCAACGCAGTTTCTCCTGGAGTCATCACGACCCCGTTCCACGAACGATATTCGACCCCGGAGCAGCTTGCCGCCATGCAGGCCACCATTCCCATGGATCGTCTCGGCACACCGGAGGATTGCATCGGCGCCTTTCTTTATCTCGCCTCTGACCGGCTCAGCGGCTACGTCACAGGGCAGGTGATGGAGGTGAATGGCGGCCAGTACATGCCCTAGAGGCGCTCTGTGTTGGAGCGGATAGCAGGAGGGGACCTGAACAGATGATTGAGTTTCTCAGCCGAGCAGTCCTCATCGGAGTTGGCGCAACGGCGCTGCTCGATCTCTGGGCTCTGCTCCTGCAGCGGTTCTTCAAGGTACCTGCGCCGATCTGGGGGCCGGTGGGACGCTGGTTCTGCCACCTGACTGATGCCCGAGTCTTTCACGACGACATCGCCCTCGCCCGTGCCTACCCTTTCGAGAATGCGGTCGGCTGGATTGGTCACTATGCTATCAGCATCGTCTATGCCGGTGCCCTCCTGGTGTTCACGTGTCCGGATTGGGCATCAGCGCCGACTTTGGCTCCCGCACTCGCAGTGGGCATCATCACTGTGGGAGCCGGGTGGTTTCTGCTTCAGCCGGGCATGGGGCGGGCATCAATGCGTCGAAACATTCTAACGCCAAACAGATCAGGGCGCTCAATATTGCCGGCCATATCGTCTTCGGTTTTGGGCTGTATGAGAGCGCACTCCTTGTCCGGTAGCTTTCTCGCACGAAGATGCCACAGGACATCGAGTAATCGTGAAGTGGAAAACATGTAAGGCTTGCCAATATTGTTTTCGTGACTCAACCTAAGCCAAAGACCGGCTCCAGGAAAACGAGGAGTCGGCGCATCGGGAGGAAAGAATGCTGCGTCGCGGTTTCCTGAAGACACTGGCCGTTGCGGCCGTTTCGCTTGTCTCTGCTACTGGGTATGCGTGGGCCGCCTATCCTGAGCGACCGATCACCATCATCGTACCCTGGGCAGCCGGCGGCGGCACGGATGCAACCGCCCGCATCATTGGCTCCCTCCTCGAGAAGGAGCTTGGCCAGCCAGTCAACGTTGTCAACAGAACCGGGGGCAGCGGTGTCGTGGGACATGAGGCGATCGCCGCGGCAGCGCCGGATGGGTACACCCTCGGGCTTGCGACAGTCGAGATCGGCATGCTCCATTGGCAGGGTCTCACCCAGCGCGACTACAAGGACTACACGCCCATTGCCCTAATGAACCTCGATCCGGCGGGCGTGCAGGTGCGCGCCGATGCGCCTTACAAGACGGTCAACGATCTGCTTGATGATATCAAGAAAAACCCAGGCAAGTTCAAAGCGTCGGGGACAGGACAGGGTGGCATCTGGCACCTGGCAATCGCCGGCATGCTCGACAGCGCCAACATCGATCCCAGCACCGTCCGCTGGGTGCCAAGCCAGGGGGCCGCGCCAGGACTTCAGGATCTCGTCGCAGGCGGTGTCGAAATCGTTCCCTGCTCGCTCCCGGAGGCGCGCTCCCTCATCGATGCCGGCCGCGTAAAAAGCATTGCCATCATGAACCCCGAGCGCAATCCGACCTTCCCGAACGTTCCCACGCTTGCGGAGCAGACCGGCAGCCAATGGGCCATCGGCGCATGGCGCGGCATCGTCGGACCGAAAGGCATGCCTGCGGATGTGACGAAGCGGCTCACGGATGCCTTGGACAAGATCTACAAGGGCAAGGAGTACAATGATTTCATGAACCAGCGGGGCTTTGGCGTAAAGTTCGCGGCAGGGGAGGAGTTCCTTTCGTTCTGGAGGAAGAGCGATGAGGATCTCGGAGCGGTCATGAAAAAGGTCGGGTTGGCGAAGTAGTCCGGCCGATCTCGATGCGCATCAACGATGCCGTCATCGGAGCCGTGCTCCTCGCGTTCGCGATCGCGATGTTCGCCTATGCGAGGACACTTCCGGCAATTCCAGGACAGGAGTACGGTGCGGCCGTCTTTCCGGTGCTCGTCGCCATAGGGCTTGCGGGCTGCGGCGTCGTGCTGATTGCCTCGGGCTTTCGGCGCTGGCAGGGTGCTGTGACCTGGAGCGATTGGGCTCAGACCCACCATGCTTGGGTCAGGCTTGTCGTGATCGTCGCCTTGATCCTAGCCTATATCGTGGCTGCGCCGGCACTCGGTTTCATTCCGACATCCATCGCTATCCTTCTGGTGTTTCTGCTGATGATGGGGGTCCGCTGGTGGATAGCCGCGGCTGTGGCGATCGCCGCAACCATTCTGATTCAGCAGACCTTCGTCGGATTGCTGCGCGTCCCCCTTCCACTTGGGCTCCTTGGGCCCTGACCCTGATGATGTCATGAGTGCAATCCAGACAGCTTTCGGCCTCGTGTTCCAGCCGACGGTGCTGGTGACCATCTTTCTCGCAGCCCTGTTCGGGCTCGTGGTCGGTGCAATTCCCGGCCTGACTGCCACGATGGCGATCGCGCTTCTGGTGCCGGTGACCTTCTTCATGGATCCTGTGCCGGCGGTGGGCGCCATGGTGACCTGCTCTGCCATGGCTATCTTCGCCGGCGACATTCCCGGTACGCTGCTGCGCATTCCGGGGACGCCGGCGTCGGCGGCCTACACAGACGAAGCGTACATGATGACCCGCAACGGCGAAGGGGAGATCGCGCTTGGCGCCAACCTGCTCTTCTCGGCCATCGGGGGATTATTCGGCACCTTCGTGCTGATCCTGTCCGCCCCGGCCCTCGCCGAGGTTGCGTTGCAGTTCAGCTCCTTCGAGTATTTTTGGATGGCACTGCTCGGTTTGACCTGTGCGGTGTTCATCGGAACGGGATCGCCAGTGAAGGGTCTCGTGAGCCTGTTCATCGGCCTGTTCGTTTCGACGATCGGGCTGAACAATCCAGCCGGCGTGCCCCGCTTCACCTTCGGAAACGCCGAGCTCACCGGAGGCGTGAACTTCATTGCGGCGATGATCGGCCTCTTTGCCGTATCCGAGGTCTTTCGGTTTGCCATTTCCCATAGTGTCCAGACCGTGCCGCAGGCCGTGATCGGCAATCTCTTCCGAGGCTGGGGGCGGATGATGGTCCA
>DASZBB010000162.1:0-3377 GCA_035944695.1 Microvirga sp.
CGGCGCAGGCCGCCGATGCCCTTGGAGGCCGAATAGCGGTCGGTGCGCGGCTTGCCGACGGTCTCGACCAGCTTGTCGATGACGTGCTGGGGTGCCTGGAGGTCCGGATTGCCCATCCCGAGGTCGATGATGTCCGCTCCGCTGGCCCGGGCGGCGGCCTTGATGCGGTTGACCTGCTCGAAGACGTAAGGCGGGAGGCGCTTAATCCGGTAAAAGTCAGGCATAGGTCTCGTCCTCGGGCGGAATCACGGGATTCCGGTATAGGTTCTAAGGCGTCCGCTTGGAATTCGTCTTCTGACGCGTCTGCTGCGACGTGTTGGCCGGAACCTTGATCGGCTCAGGGGGCGGCGTCTTGCCGAGTTCGGCCGCCGCGGCGCCGGCCGCCTCGTTCCGGGACCGCAGGGCTTCGAGCTCCGCCTCGGCCGCCTTGATCTCGGCCGCCGTGCGCGCAGGCGTCGGGCGTTCCGGAGCCGGCGTTCCGATCGGCATGTAGTCCAGGTTGGCAGGCCGCGAACTGGCTACGAAATCGGGGGTCGCGGCTGTTTGCGGACCGGCTCCGACGGCGGTCGCCACATCCCGCACGGGGTTGAAGCTTCCGTTGCAGCCGGCAAGGCCGACGGCCAGCATCGTCAGAGAAACAGCTGAGACGCGGCGGATCGAATGAGGCTTCGTACGCATTGTGATACCTAAGACCTGCAACATGGCTCTGGCATATCCGACAGCTCGAACGTTAAGATGTCGGAAATGCGCGTTGCGAGCAATGCTGCTGCGATAGAGGGAGTTCGCCTTATGGACAAGCCATATGGTGAGGAGAAGACTCAAGCCCCTACCCCGGACTTCGAGGAACTCTCCCGCAACATGGCCCGCTTCATCGAGGGAGCCGGCAAAGCAGCCGCCGCCTACCTCAAACCCGTCCAGGAGGGCCAGCCTCCAGTTTCGAGCGATGCGCAGGAGGCCGTGAAGTCCCTCGGCAAGGTCGCCGAGGCCTGGATGAGCGATCCGCAGAAGAGCTTCGAGGCGCAGTCCCGCCTCGGAACGCAATTCCTGTCTCTGTGGGCCTCGACCCTGAAGCGGGCGCAGGGAGAGCCCGTCGAACCGGTGGCCGAGCCGGAGCCCAAGGACAACCGCTTCAAGGACCCGGAATGGTCCGAGAACCCGGTCTTCGACTTCCTGAAGCAGGCCTATCTCATCTCCTCACGCTGGGCCGAGGATCTCGTGGAGAACGCGGAGGGCCTCGACGAACGCACCCGCCACAAGGCGCAGTTCTACCTCAAGCAGTTCTCCAGCGCGCTCTCGCCGTCGAATTTCCTCCTCACCAACCCGGAGCTGATCCGCGAGACCCTGCGGGAGAACGGCGCCAATCTCGTGCGCGGCATGGCCATGCTGGCGGAGGATATCGAGGCCGGCGGCGGCGAGCTGAAGATCCGGCAATCGGACACGAGCCGGTTCAAGGTCGGCGAGAACATCGCCACCACGCCCGGCAAGGTCATCTTCCGCAACGAGCTCATCGAGTTGATCCAGTACGCTCCGACCACCGAGAAGGTGCTCAAGCGGCCGCTGCTGATCGTGCCGCCCTGGATCAACAAGTTCTACATCCTCGATCTCAACCCGGAGAAGAGCTTCATCCGGTGGGCCGTGTCGCAGGGCCTGACGGTCTTCTGCATCTCCTGGGTCAACCCGGCGGAGCAGCATGCGGAGAAGGGCTTCGAGCACTACATGGTGGACGGCATCTTCGCAGCGCTCGATGGCATCGAGCAGGCCACCGGCGAGAAGAAGGTGACGGCCATCGGCTATTGCGTCGGCGGGACGCTGCTCGCCACCACCCTCGCCTATATGGCGGCCAAGCGCGACAAGCGGATCGACAGCGCCACCTTCTTCACGGCGCAGGTGGATTTCACCCATGCGGGCGACCTGAAGGTCTTCGCCGGCGAGGAGGAGGTGCGCAGCCTCGAGGCCGCCATGAAGAAGCGCGGCTATCTCGAGGGCTCGCGCATGGCCAACGCCTTCAACATGCTGCGGCCCAACGATCTGATCTGGCCTTACGTGGTCAACGTCTACATGAAGGGTCAGTCACCCTTCCCGTTCGACCTGCTCTACTGGAACGCCGATTCGACCCGCATGCCGGCCGCGAACCACGCCTTCTACCTGCGCAACTGCTATCTCGAGAACAAGCTCGCCAAGGGCGAGATGGAGCTTGCCGGCGTGAAGCTGGACCTGAAGAAGGTGAAGGTGCCGATCTTCAATCTGGCCACGAAGGAGGACCACATCGCCCCTGCCCGTTCCGTCTTCGTCGGCTCGAAGGCCTTCGGTGGTCCGGTCGAATACGTGCTGGCGGGCTCCGGCCATATCGCCGGCGTCGTGAATTCTCCGAACAAGCCCAAATACCAGTTCTGGACCGGCGGTCCCGTCGAGGGTGAACTGGAAGACTGGATGAAGCAGGCAAAGGAGACGTCAGGCTCCTGGTGGCCCTATTGGTTCGAATGGATCAAGGCTCAGGCACCCCGGATGGTGCCGGCCCGGGAGCCCGGAGGCGGCAAGCTGGAGCCGATCTGCGACGCGCCGGGAACCTACGTTCTGGCGAAGTCCTGACCCGTCCAGATGGCCCCGACTCGTCATCACCGGTCTCGTGCCCGTGATCCCGGTTGCCCGAGGCCCCGTGCTTTTCCGTATCGGGAGGCCAGCACAGGGCCGGCCATGACGGGTGAGAAATGAGTTCGCGCAAAAAGAAAGGCCGGCGGAACAGCCGGCCTTCTTGTCATCGGTGCAGGAAAGCTCAGTACTTGCGTACGAGCGGAACCGCCGGGATCGCGACCTTCGGATCGTCCCAGCGATAGCGAACCGCCGCCGAGATGATGTCCACGTCCGAATCCACGTCGGCCAGGAAGGGAAGCCCTTCGTAGTCCTGGTGGCCGGGAACGATGCGGATCTCCGTCTCCTTCGCGAAGATATGCGTGTAGGCGACGTCGAACGACAGCTTGTCGTTCCACTGGTAGCTGGCGCCGATCGAGGCCCAGATGCGGTCGTTGTCGGGCAGGCGGGTGGAGCGGATCTCCGTGTCGATCGGCGATTCCTCGTAGGCCACGCCGGCACGCAGGGTCCACTGATTGTTCAGGCGGTAATCCATGCCGAGAGAGTAGAAGAACCCGTCGTCGTAGTTGAGCGGAATGTCCGTGACGGCAGCGCCGCCGGGACCGATCACGAGAGGCGTCTTGAGAACGCTCCAGTTCGTCCACTCGAAGCCGGCATGAACCGTGATCGCCGGCGTGATCACCTGCGAGAGACCGATTGTGAGCTGATCGGGCGTCTTCAGCTTCGCGGTGATCGGAACCCGGGCGAAGGGGCCGATGGAGCCGAAGGGAGCCGACAGGTTGCCCTCG
>DASZBB010000163.1:0-1642 GCA_035944695.1 Microvirga sp.
TCATCATCATCGGCGGCCTCGGCTCCGTCGGCGGCTGCTTCGTCGGCTCGATCCTCGTCGCCCTGGTGGCCAACTACGTCGGATTCATCGAACCCAAGCTCGCTTTGATCTCCAACATCCTCGTCATGGCCCTCGTGCTGATCTGGCGTCCCCAGGGCCTGTTTCCGGTAGCCCGCCGATGAGCACGTCTCCCGCCCTTGTCCTTCCCTTCGACGAGACCCGCCGGCGCGGCGGCTTCTCAAGCACGGTCCTGTCCTCGGACATGCCGCGCTCGAAGGTGCTGAGCATCATCCTGTTCGCCATCCTGCTGCTGCTTGCGGCAACGCCGTTCCTGTTCTCCGGGAGCCAGCCGATCGGCACCGCGGCGAAGATCTGCGTCTTCGTCGTGCTGGTCGCCAGCTACGATCTTCTGCTCGGCTATTCCGGCATCGTGTCCTTCGCGCATACGATGTTCTTCGGCATCGGCGGTTACGGCATCGCCATCGCGCTCGAACGCTTAGGCCCGACCTGGGGCTCGGCCGCCGTCGGGCTTGTGTCGGCGCTGATGCTGTCTGCGGTGCTCGCCGTCGCCATCGGCCTTCTGTCGCTGCGGGTTCGCGCCATCTTCTTCTCGATGATCACCCTTGCGGTCGCCTCGGCGGCTGCAGTTCTGGCTTCGCAGTTATCGGATGTGACAGGCGGCGAGGACGGCTTGTCGTTCCAGCTGCCGCCGGCGCTGCGCCCGGCCTTCCGGCTGCTGTCGGAACCGCTTTTCGGCACTGCCCTCAACGGCAGAGTGCTCGCCTATTACCTCGTGTTTGCCGTGTCGCTCGTCGCCTTCCTCCTCCTCCTGCGCATCGTGAATTCGCCCTTCGGGCGCGTGCTGCAGGCGATCCGCGAGAACGAGTTCAGGGCCGAGGCCCTCGGCTACCGGGTGGTCGCCTACCGCACGGCGGCCTCCGTCATTTCGGCACTCGCCGCCACCGTCGCCGGTGCGTTGATGGCCCTGTGGCTGCGTTATAACGGGCCGGACACCACCCTCTCCTTTTCGATCATGATCGACATCCTGCTCATGGTCGTGATCGGAGGCATGGGCACCATGTACGGCGCGGTCATCGGCGCCGCTCTGTTCGTCTTGGCCCAGAGCTACCTGCAGGTGCTGATGGGCGCCGGGAGCGCAGCCTTGGCCGGGATCCCGCTCCTGCCGAACGTGATCCACCCGGATCGCTGGCTCCTGTGGCTCGGCGCGCTGTTCGTCATCAGCGTCTATGCCTTCCCGGGCGGCATCGTCGGGCGCCTGAGGCAAGCGAGGCAATAAAGGTTAGCCTTGGAAACCTTCACGAACCTCGAACCGTTTTCTCCGAAAGAGCGGAGGAGACGTAATGAGCCGTGCCTTTGTTCGTGAAACCGAGGGTGGAGAAGCCTTCGAGGACCTTCCCGACCGGATGATCAGTCCGCACCATCTCGTGACGCCCGCGGGGCTGGCCCAGATGGAGGCGGAAATCGAGTCCCTGCAGAAGCGCCTCGCGGCGGCGCAATCCGCCGACGACAAGGCCGAAGTGGCGCGCCTCACCCGCGACCTGCGCTACTGGTCCGCCCGCCGGGCTTCCTCCGAGGTGGTGCCGCCCCCCACGGACACCGCTCATGTCCGCTTCGGCGCCCG
>DASZBB010000164.1:0-14206 GCA_035944695.1 Microvirga sp.
AGCCAGACAGAAAGCAGGTCTCCTTAGTCGGCAAGCCATTGATGTCGGTGAGGATGATGCACTTCATGGGCCTGGTTCAATCAGATGCTGCTGTCTGGCGGCTGTTTGGCGACGAAGCCGCCATTCCCGCGATTACCAGAAACACGACTGCGCCCAGGATGGAACGTAGTCTTTGCTGTATTGGCGATATGCGAGAGCGTGTCCCTCCTCGACCATCCAGGCGTTGAGGTCGATCCCACTTTGTGAACAGACGGCGACGATCCGCCCGTAGTGATCCGTGTCTCGG
This sequence comes from Microvirga sp., assembly GCA_035944695.1. GTDB lineage: Bacteria > Pseudomonadota > Alphaproteobacteria > Rhizobiales > Beijerinckiaceae > Microvirga. The sequence continues at coordinate 287 of DASZBB010000164.1, forward strand.
GCCTCGCACGCGACTGGGCCGGGGCCGATATTATCGGCAGGCGCGAGGGCCGCGCGCTGTCTGCACCTGTACTCGACCCCAAGCCGGTCCTTGCATGTCTGCGAGCTTTCAGGGGCGTCCACGCCTTATCTCGTGCTTTTTGCTAGATTTCATCCCGCGTTGATAGGCTGAGCCATCTTCGGGACGCGACGACGAGGATCGGGATGACGGTTCTATCAGCCCCCTAAACCCCCTAGCTGGCAGACGCCGGGCTGATCCCAGCGTCGATCCAGGCCCGCGTCTGTTCCAGGACCTCATCCGAAAGCGCTGGGTCATCGATCGCCCGGGCGAGGATCACTGCCCCCACCATCGCCGCCCAGCTTCCGATTGCCGCGCGGCGCCTGTCTGCCGGCTTCACCCCCGGGAGTGCTTCGCTGATGCGGTCGATCTGCGATCGAAGGCCCTCTGTCATGGCCACGCGTGCCGCCGCTGTCTGGTGGCGGATGTCCGCGGCCAAACCGGCCGTGGGGCAACCGTCGGCGGCATTGTCGCGATGCCGGGGTGAAAGGTAGGTGTCGAGATAGGCGCGAAGATCGCCCCCTCCGCCTGCGTCCACAGCGAGGACATGGGCAAGGGTCTGGGCCACAAGGTCGTCCTTCGAGCTGAAATGGCCATAGAAGCCGCCATGAGTGAGGCCTGCGGCTTTCATCACTTCCGCCACGCTGACCGCGTCGAACCCCTTCTCCCGGAACAGTCGGCTGGCCGCGTCCAGGATCCGGCGACGGTTCTCCACCATCTGCTCTCGACTGACCTTCATTTCAAAATTCTCCACCCGCCCTGTTGACAGTTACATGATGGCCATCATATTTAGATGCAATCATGATGATTGTCATGAATATAGGTTTCATCAGAGAACAGAGCAATCCCATGACCGCCATTCCGTCAGTCCTTATCACCGGCGCCTCCACCGGCATCGGAGCCGCCTATGCCGAGCGCTTCGCCCGCCGTGGCCATGACCTCGTGCTGGTTGCCCGCGACAAGGCGCGAATGGAGGCCTTGGCGGCTCGTCTGCGCCAGGAAAATGGCGTGGCCATCGACATCATCCAGGCCGATCTCACCAAGGCCGACGAGCTTGCTGCGGTAGAGACGTGGCTGCGCGAAGACGCTCGTCTCGGAATTCTCGTCAACAATGCCGGGGCGAACGTAGGCGGAAGCTTCATCGAGCAGGCGACTGATGACGTCGCGCGGATCGTCGCCCTCAACACGACAGCACTTCTCCGGCTCGCCAGCGCTGTCGCCCCGCGTCTTGCGGAGGCCGGTGACGGGGCGATCGTCAACATCGGTTCCGTGGTCGGACTGGCCCCGGAGTTCGGCATGACGGTTTACGGCGCGACCAAGGCTTTCGTGTTGTTCCTCTCGCAGGGTCTCAGCCTCGAGCTCGCGCCCAAGGGCGTCTATGTTCAGGCCGTGCTTCCCGGCGCGACGCGCACGGAGATCTGGGAGCGCTCCGGCACCGACATCGATACGCTTCCCGCGGTGATGGAGGTGGACGAGCTGGTGGATGCGGCGATGGTCGGCTTTGATCGACGTGAACCCGTGACCATCCCGCCGCTTCCCGACGCCGGACAGTGGGACGCGCTTCAGGCCGCGCGCCAGGTCATGATCCCGGGATTTGCTCAGGTTCATGCAGCAGAGCGCTATCGCACAGCGGCCTAGATCGCCACCGAAGCAAAGCAGGAGAGCATGAGGTTTTGTGGGGCAGCTGTGGAAGGCCTGAGGACCTGCTTATTGAAGGGCAGGGAATGCTTCGAGACGGCAGGCTCCTGAAACTGTTCCACGACAGGGTGCCCCACAGATCCTTATGCTCCCGCACCCAAACCTGGCGACATGCCAGACGGGGCATTCTTCATCGGCAAGCGCGTCCATCCTGAAACGCTTGTCCGGCTGGTCAGGAGCCTTCTCGGCCCGATCCGGAGTTGATCGGCCCGCCAGTGCCATCGCCCCACCGGAGCGACGCCTCACCGGAACAAAGGATGGTCCCGAGCGCCTGGTTCCCTGCCACTGCGGGCGAGATCAGGTTCGAATGGCAGGATCAAGCACGTCGTGTTTCCGTGGACACGATCTTCTGCCCTTCGCCAGGCGGGTCGCCGTGCCGCCGGTCCATGGGCACGGCGGAGTTGCAGCCTACCTCGTGGCGGACTCGGGCATCTGGACGGGGAGCATCAGATGCTCGTAGGGCGTGCCCGGCCACATCACGTAAGGCTGGCTGGTGTCGGGCCTGGCGGTCCTGGGATAACCCTCCATCATCCCCTTGGCCCCGACCACCATCACGTGCGGGCCGGTCTCGACCCAGTTGTTGTTGGGCTCGGGCTTCTGGGCAAACGGATCGGTGTTGCTGGCGTCCGTGCCACCGGAGAGCATGTACATGAAGCCGACTTTGTTCTGCGGCGGGTCCTTCCTCTCGATCCAGGCTTGCGCCCATTCCATGGCGTTCTGGTCGCCGCACATGGGATCGGGCCCCGGCGAGTTCGGGTTGTCGGGCAGGCAGGTAAAGCCGTTCGTCCCCTTGCGCACGACCCTTATCCTCCCATCCGCCGCGACATCGACGATGGTCGCGTCCCTGGCGACAGCGGGTGGGGCTGCCGCCATGGCACTCCTGATGATGTCCTCGTCGCTCATCGGACCGGTTGTGTGCTGGTGCTGGGCCGTCGCTGGGCCGATGGCGACCGCACTGAGGACGCTGCACGCGATCCAAGCGAAGGCGTGATGCCTATTCATGGCTCACCTCCTGTCAAAGCGCGACCGGTAGGAACGATTTTACTCCCGAGGCGGAGCGATGACAAAGGGGTTCCGTCCGCTCCGACTCCCGGTGCAACCCGTCGCGGCCCTGCGGCTTGCCGCATTCTGACAGGCGCATCGCTGTCGATTTGCTCGATCCCCCGTTCCAGGGGTCGGCGCCACTCGGTCAGCTCGCCATGCTTCCTCGACAAAATTCCGCGACGGCTCCTGCCACCCCATGCTCCGTTCGCCCCGGGTTGGGCAGGGAGGCGTGCTTTGATGGCATCCGGCAGCAAGGATCATCGGCCAGCAGGCCGGTGCCTGGACGGAGCGGATATTTCCCGTCGTGATCATGAGGAACGTCGAGGCATGGGTCGCAGGACGCGGTTTCAGCACCGCCGGTCGAGCGGTGATCGTGGGCCACCCGCTACTGGGTCGATGCAGACTCCACCGGGTAGCCATTGTCCACCCAGGCGGGGTAGCCGCCGGCGAAGTAGTACACCCTGGAAAACCCCCATTTCAGCGCCTTGGCGGACGCAAAGGCCGACATCGGGCAGTACCTGCCGTAGCAATAGAAAACCACCTCGTCATCCGGACCGGCAACCTCGGACAGCGTTTCCCGAGACAGGGTGATCACCACGTCCCGCAGATGAGCCCCAGGGATATGCCCACGGCGATGGGCAACCGCAGAACGCACGTCGACAAAGCGGGCACCCCGGTCGTGGAGTCCCTTTGCGGTGACGGCATCGATCTTGGGCGCCCCCTCGACGAAGTACTCGCCGTCCCGTTTGCTCACGATGCTGGTGTACTCGTCGTAGGTCAGGTCGACCCCGGCTCCCTCAGGAACGCCGGCCTTGCGGAGGCCCGCAAGGTAGCGGTCCCGGTACTCGCGATGATAGTCGAACATGTCGCCGTACCACCACCAGCCCGACTCCTGCACGGTGAGCGGATCGAACCCGACAGGAACCGTGAGGGCGTTGTACTTCTCGATGGCGGCACCGATGCCCTCGCGTTGCCCGACATGGCCATACGCGGACACCAGCGTCGCGTAATCCTCGGCGAGGGGCGACGGCAGGCTGACCAGACGGTGCAGCAGGTCGATCGCTTCGCCGTATCGCTCCTGATGGAAGAGCGACAGGGCCAGAACCCGGAGATAGCCCGGCGGATGCTGGGGGTTGAGCCGCATGGCCCATCGCACATCCCGCTCCGCCTCCGCGGCGCGCCCGACGGCATTGAGGATCCGGGCCTGGCTGACGTGATGGTCCGGGTCGTTCGGGGCAAGCTCCAGGGCCCGCTTGATCTTGGCCAAGGCCTCGTCATTGCGCCCCTGCCGGGCCAGCACCTCGGCCGAGAGTGCGTAGGCGGGGGCGTTCGGCGCCGCCATGGCCCTGGCCATGTTCGCGTTCATCTGCTCGAAGGCGCGCTGCATGCCGACGTTGGCCGCGGTCCAGGAGGAAACCGCGACCCTCCAGTATCCCGTCGCGAGGGCCGCGTAGGCGCGGTGGTACCCGGGATCGAGTTCGACCGCCTTCTCGAACAGGGCGATGGCCTTCAGGGTGTCCGGCTCGGTTTCCCGGCGCAGATGCTCCCAGCCCCGGAGCAGGGCGTCGTACGCGCGTGAGTCCTTCGTCTCGGCCAGGGCGATCCGGGCCTGCTCCTCGCCCGTGAGCTCCACCGCCAGCGCCGCCACGATCTGGCCGATGACCTTCTCCTGGAAGGCGAACATGTCACCGAACAGGCCATCATAGCGCTCCGCCCAAAGGTGATGTCCGCTGATGGCATCGATGAGCTGGGCGTTGATCCGCACCTGATCGCCCTGCCGGCGCACGCTGCCCTCCAGCACGTAGCGCACGCCCAGCTCCGCCGCCACCTTCTGCACCTTCGTCGGCTTGCCCTTGTAGGTCCAGCTCGAGTTGCGGGCGATAACGAAGATGCCGGAGAGCTTGGACAGGTCGGTAATCAGGTCTTCGGAGATGCCGTCGGCGAAATGGACCTGCTCGGAATCGGAGCCGAGGCTGTCGAACGGGAGCACAGCGATGGACGGCTTGTCCGGCAGCGGCAGGGACGCGCGTTCGACCATGGCGGACTCGGCCTGCGGTTCCCAGTTCGGCCACCATAGGAAAGCCCCTCCGGCCAAGACTGCCAGAGCGACTGCCGTCGGGAGCCGCCATTGGCGCAGCCCCGCGAGCTTGAAGCGCCATCCCGCATGCCGACCGTCCAGGCGGATGCGGTACGTGCGCACCGGGCGCGAGATGTTCTTGACGTGCTGCTCGCCGGTGAATTCGAGGGGAAGGTCGATCTTGCCGTGCAAATGGTCGTAGGCGGTGCCGGAGACGAGCACACCGCCCGGGGCGCACAACTGCTCCAGGCGGGCCGCGACGTTCACGCCGTCCCCGAGAAGGTCGTCGTCGTCGACGACCACGTCGCCCAGATTGATCCCGATCCGGAACACGATGCGATGGTCCGGCGGAACCTGCGCCTGACGCGCGGCGACCTCCTTCTGCATCGTGATGGCGAAGGTTGCGGCATCCACGACCGAGCCGAACTCGGCGATGGCGCCGTCGCCCATCAGCTTTACGATGCGGCCGTGATGCTCGGCCAGAAGTGGATCGACGACCTCGCGTCGCAGGGCCTTGATGGCCGCAAGCGCGCCATTCTCGTCCATCTCGACGAGGCGGGAATAGCCGACGATGTCCGCCGCCATGATCGCGGCCAGCCGCCGTTCGACTTGGACTACCCCATGGCCGTCCGTCCAAGCGGTGTCCCAGACGCCCGCCTGGCTCTGCGGACGCCTGCGACCGAGCCCTCCAGCCTGTCCGCAATTCTACACCGCTCTCCCCCGGCACGCCATCCCATTCGGAGGTTTGACCGGACGCGACAAACCGATTCGGGAAGTTGCCGAGGAACCGGCCGTAGCAGGATGCCTGGGCCATTCAGCCGTCATGCACCGTGTTCCGCCCGCCGTCCCGACGCTAATGGACAACGATCTCGCGACGGGCTCCTTCGGCCAACCGTTCAGGGCGGCAGGCCCGCATCCTCCAGCCACTGCCACAACTGCCGGCGTAGCGCGGGGTCACGGTAACGCTCCTGGAACAGGAAGCGCGACACGGTGAAGTTCGGCTTGCCCGCCATGGCCTCCCTGACGAGCTGGCGGGCTTCCTGCGGCCGACCGAGTGCCATCAGCGCGGCCGCCCGGTACAGGCGTGAGCGGAAGGTCTGGAATACGAGCTGCCCCAAGGCCTCGAGCACCTCCTCGTAGCGGCCCATGGCGTAGTAGGCGACCCCACGCTCCTCGAGACACCAAACGGGCAAGAGCGGGTCGAGCGCCTCTGCCTCGTCGAGCAGCCGCAACGCCTCCCCGGGTTCCCCCACAAAGGTCGAGACAGCCGCGCACCGTGCCTTGATGTAGGCGTCGGACGGGTTCAGCTCCATCGCCCGCCGCATCAGCCTCGCCGCCCGATCGAAGTCGTCCCTGAGAAGCTCGAAGAAGGACGCGATCCGGTTGGCCTCGGCATCGCAGGGGTCCAGTTCCAGCGCCCGGCGGATGTCGGGTTCGCTCTCGGGGAAGCTGAACTCCGGGAGGTCCGAGGCGGCGCAGACCCGCCAGGCGTACGCCGCGGCGTAGTTCGGCTCGAGTTCGACGGCGCGGGTGAACCACTTCACCGCCTCGCGCGTGTTTTCCTCCAGCACGCCGCCGAGTCGGTGGTGCTCGATGCCGCGCAGGAAGCATTCGAAGGCAGACATGTTCTCGGGCTGCTTGCGCCGTGCGGTGACCATTCCGGCATCCTCCATCCGGCCGAACACTGTCGCCGCAATCCTGGCTGCCGTCTTGTCGAGCAGGTCGAGGAGTTCGGCAAAGGGACGCGAGATCTTGTCGCTCCATACGACCGTACCCTTCTCCGTCTCGGTAAGCGTGAGCCCGATCCGCACCTGATCACCAATCCTCCGAACCTGCCCCTCCAGGACGTATTGGACGCCCAGCATGGCACCGACCCTGACCGGATCAGCGTCGGCAAGGGCAAAGCTGGCGCTACGCGAGCTGATGAACAGCCGCCGGAAGCGGGCCAGCTCGACGATGAGTTCATCCGTTAGCCCCTCGGCCAGGAACCGCTGCTCCTCATCCCCGCCTATAACGCGGAAGGGCAGAAGTGCCAGCGACAGCGGGCGCCTCTCGACGGGGGCCGGGATCCGTGTCGGCGCGGTTTGCAGCCTGTGCCGTGCCAGTTCCTCCCGCAGCCGGTAGATGCGGATCGGCTCCGACAGGTTCTTCAGACGCCGCTCGCCGAGATCCTCGAAGGCGAAGGGCGAGTTGCGCCGGATGTGGTCGAAGAACACGCCGCTGACCCAGATGCTGTCAGGCTCCGCCTCCTGCTGAATGCGGCTTGCAACGTTTACTCCGTCCCCGATCAGATCGTCGCCCTGGACCATGACGTCCGCGAGATGGAGCCCGAAGCGCAGGCTGAGCGGGTCGGCCTCCCTGTCCTCACGGCCGGCGAGCGCATTGCGGATCTCGGCCGCACAACGGAGGGAATTGATGGCGCTGGCGAACTCCGCCAGCCAGGCATCGCCCGCGGTGTTGAAGATCCGGCCGCCGAGGGAGGTCACGTGCTCTCGGACCAGCGCCCGACAACAGGCGACGCGGCTGGCCGTCTGCTCCTCGGCCTCCTCCATCAGGGACGAGTAGCCGACGATGTCGGCCACCATGATCGCAGCTAGGCGGCGCTGCATGGTAAACTTCCCGCGAGACCATCTCCGGGTCGGCCCAACTCCGCCTGTTTTAGGGCGAGAGCTGTATACCCTCGAACCAATTTACGCCCTCTTGGTTCGCAGCGCGAGCCTCCTGGGGAGGCGATGGGCTCTGGTGCCAACTGCCGAGATGCCGTTCCCTCCCCGATTCTGCCTCAGGCTCATGAGCCCAAACACCGGAGCAGTGGCGAGGTAACCGCTCTCGTCAGTCGAACTTGGCCGGCGATGAGAATGGCTTGTTGACATCAACCACGAGCAGCGCGAACTCGCGCAGGTTCTCGGAGCCGCTGTTCGACACCACCATCGGCGTCTTCTGGGACAGTTCTCTTTTGAGCACATTGAACGCCTCCGAGTCGGGTGCCTGCGGGCGGCGTCGCACTGCCTTTTGGACCGATGGCCGTGTTCGGAGAATTTTAGGAAATCCCGCTCCGTGGGTGCTTGGCTCGGGCTCACGACGCGCCGCTGTCAGTCGGGAGAGGTGGACTATGACGGCCACATCTCGCGGCGCGGTGATGCTCACGCGCGCCCATGCAGAGTGCGGCCTACGCGCCTGGGGCTCCGGCTCAAGGACAAGCTTGGCTTCAAGCGAGCGGCCGTGGCGGGGGCAAGGAAACTCGCCGTCATCATGCACGCGATGCTGGTGTCGGGTCAGCGTTTCGATCGCTCGGCTGGACTGGCGTCCGCCACCGGATAACCCGATACCCTCCTGCTGACCCTGATCGGTCCGGCCACCGTTCGCATCCTACCTGGATGCCCTGAGACGTCCCTGCCGGGACGCGGGCAAGATGATTCCGCCTGATGGGGTGCACCTGCGCATTGATGAGCAGAGTGCATCGTCCACATTGGGACATCCAGCCTGCGGAAGCCCATCATGCGGCGGCTGATGCCGACCGCGAAGACGACCCTGCATCCGGCATACGCTGACATGGTACGCCAAAGGACCGGCCGCGATCGGGATAGTTTGCAAAGCTCCTCTCGGCTCAAATCATGAGCCGGAGCAGGTGAGCTGTTGAGAAAAAGCTTGCAAAGTGCCCCGCGATGAGACGACCCATCAGTGCCGCCATGGAGCGCCTGGACACGATGAGGCGCCCGCTCGACCATTAGGAGCGGGCGTCCTCCTGCCGGCCCGCCTCGAATCACTCCCGTATCGGTATGGTGCGCGGCCTGTGGACGCTGCCGCGCCACGTGAGGAACATGTTGCCATTACGCGGCTCGCGGCTTCAGCTCGACGCGGTTAAGCCCGAACATCGCGTTCGGTGAAGAACTGACGGACGGCGTCGAACACCTGCAGGCGGTTCTTTTCGAGGAGCACCATATGGGTGCCTTCGCCGACTTCCACCCACCGCCGGTAGGGCGCACCTTTCAATGAGAGGAATAAATTCTGCGCCGAGCCGATGGGCACGTCTCGGTCCCATTCGGCATGGGTCAGCAGCACCGGCACGCGGATCTCGCCGGGGTCGTAGAGCGTCCTCCCCGCGGCCCAGTATTCGCGAATGTCGAGAATTGGCCCATTGACGGCGCGCATGACGCGGGGGCTCGCGGCATTGCCCTGCGGATCGGTCGCGAGCGCGGCGTTCGCCCAGAGCTCGAACCAGCCCTCCGGGAGGAGGCTCGCGCGTGCGGGCTCCGGCGCCGCCGCGAGCCAGCGTTCCTTGAAATCCATCACAGCGACCTTGCGGTAAGCGCCGAGAGGGCCGCCGGAATCGATCGGCGCGGGCCCGCCGAGAAGCCACAGCGGCGCGACCAGCGCGAGCTTCAGCACTTTGTCATTGTTGCGGACGGTATAGGCGCCTGCCACCGAGCCACCCCAGGACATGGCGACGAGGTTGAGGCGCGTGATGCCGCGGCGCTTCAGGATGAAGTCGACCGCGCTGGCGAGATCGCGCACGCCCACGTCGGTGCGGACGAGTGGGGCGTTCTCGTCGGGCGGAGCGTCCATCTCGAGCGGCCGGGTCGACCCGCCGTAGCCGCGCACGTCGACGGCATAGACGTCGTAGCCGTTGGCGGCGAGAAAATCCATGAAGGAGAAGCCGCCGAGCGGCACGTCGAACAGGCTTCCTGAGGAATAGGTCGCACCGTGCATCATGAGAACGGTGTGCTCGGCCGAGATGGCATCGAGGGCTGCGGGACGCTTGTTCCGCAAGTGAAGCGCGATGCCGGCCGTATCGCTCGGGATCATGAGGTCCTCGACGATAAGGTCCGGCTTGTGGGCGGACGCGACGAAAGGTTGATCCATGATCAGTCTCCGATGATTAGAGGAAATGCCAAGAAAAGCGCTCGCCCGAGCGGCTGATACGGCCAGCGGACGACTGCGCGAAATGGCTGGTGAAGATGGTCGCTCCGCTCTCTGCCGCGCTCTCCAGAATGAAAGCGCGCGACCGCGACGCGGCTTCGGGAAACTCGCAGAAGCAGGAGTTGAGCGAGGGCTCGTAGACCTGCACCGGATGGTGCATCACGTCGCCCGCGAACAGCGCCTGCTCGCCGCGCGAGATGAGACGGATGGAGGCGTGATCGACGCTGTGGCCGGGGGTCGGAAGGAAGGAGATCCCCTCCAGGATCTCGCCGCCGTCCACCGTAACGAGCCGCGTGAGGCCGGCCTCGATGACCGGCCGCACACTGTCGTCGTAGACACGATCAGCCGGCCTGCGCACCGCCGGGCCAAGGGCCGGATCGGGACGCGCTGGTTCCGGGGGCTCCACGCCGTCTGCAAGGCTCTGACCATAGACCTGCTCAAGGCGCGAGAAGATGTAGGTCGCCTTGGGGAAGGTCGGCATCCAGCGGCCCTCGACCAGGTGCGTATTCCAGCCGACGTGGTCGGCATGAAGATGGGTGAGGAGCACATAGTCCACGTCTTCTGGCATAACGCCGGCTGCCGCGAGCCGCGCGAGGAAAGGCCCGCTCAGCCGATCGAGCATCGGCATGTCGGGGCGCGGCTTGTCGTTGCCGGTGGCCGTGTCGATCAGGATGGTGTGGCGCGGCGTCCGGACCAGCCAGGCGTGGATGCTCTGGATCAAGGTGCCCGTCTCGGGATCGAACGAGCCGGCCTCGAGCTGCCCGCGGTGCCGCTCTATGGCCTCCGGCTCCGCTCCAGGGTAGAGCGTGCCGAACTGGACCGTGGCGAGCGTCAGCTCGTCGATCCGCGTGATAACTGCATCACCGACGCGATAGGTTTTCGTGTCTCTCGTCATGAAGCGTCCTCCGCTCAGAGCGGCGCCGACGTGGAGCCGGTTCGCCGCGTTCCGAACCCGCCGGAACGGTTGCTAGGTACGAAGCTTGTCCCGCGGCCGGGAGGGCTGGGCGCTCGATAGGTGTCATCGATGCCGTCGATGACGGCGTCGTTCGGCCGCTTTGCCTTTTCAGGCCGTGGTCGAGGTCTTACGTGTTCTTCGCTACTCACCCGGTGACGATCGTCTGCCTAGAACGGAGGTATACCCGATGCTGAATGCGGAACGAGGCCCAGGCGAACCGGCCGATAGCAGCGATCTCGGCGAGATCGATCTCGGCCTGTTGCTCGCCCTGGAGGCTCTGTTGCGGGAGCACAATGTCACTCGCGCGGCGGGGAGTCTCAACATCGGGCAACCGGCCTTATCAGCCCGCCTGAACCGGCTCCGGCAGATCTTCGCCGACCCGCTCTTCGTGCCCGCGGTGGCCGGCCGCGGCGTGGTGCCGACGCCGCGGGCCCTGGAACTCCAGGCGGAACTCGCCGACGTGCTCGTCAAGCTGCGCCACATGGTGGAACGGCCGGCGGTCTTTGATCCGGCGCGGACCCAACGCACCTTCGTCATCGCCATTCACGAAAACCCGGCGGTGACGCTCGCGCCCGGCCTCGTCGCACGGCTGACCGCGATTGCGCCCCGCGCGCGTCTCGCCCTCGTTCAGCCCACACGCGACATCATCGAGCGTCTCGAACGCGGTGAGGTTGACCTGCTCGTCACAGGGCCGGACGGGGCGACCGGCGAGCTGATGCAGCGTCCGCTACTCGAGGACAGCTTCCTGACTGCGCAACGCAAGGGCCACCCGCGCGGTGCGGGCCCGTTCGATCTCGACACCTTCTGCGCGCTCGAACATCTGCTCATTTCGGCGGACGGCGGCGGCTTTTCGGGCCTCGTCGACGACGCACTCGCCGCCCTCGGCCGCTCGAGGCGCGTTGCCGTCTCGATCCAGACCTATGCGCTCGCGCCTGTGATCCTCGCCCACAGCGACTGCATCTGCACCTTGCCGCGTCGCTTCCTAATGCGCTTTGCCCACGAGCTCGACCTCACCCCGCCGCCGCTCGATCTGCCGCCCGCCCGCCTCGTCGCGCTATGGCATCCGCGCAACCAGGAGGACGGCGGTCATGCCTGGTTGCGCGACTGCCTGTACCGCGCGGCTGCCGCCGATTAGCCGCCAGCCCTCGCCCTCATCCGCACCTCGACGCCGAGCGGCCCCCCGCGCACAGCCGACGCCGGGACGAGCGCCGCATCGACGTTGCCCTTTTCGACGCGTTGAAGCCAGTGGCGTAATAGGAAAGACGATTCGCCCGCGGATTGCGTGCGTCAAGTTCTGCAAAGCGGGGCGGCCCAGTAAGCTGGCTAAGCGGCTTCGCGAAGAGTGCTTTTCTTGTGTTCCTTCAGGTCGTCCATGTTGAGGTAGCGGTGCGCCTCAAGCCAGTTCTCATGCGTCTCCACTGCCAGCGCCCGCACCAGCCGGCAGCAGGAGGCCGCATTGGGAAAGATCCGCACCACGTAAGTGCACCTCCTGATCTTCTCGTTCAGCCGCTCGAGCATGTTGGTGCTTTTCAGATGTTTGTGCTGCTGGCGTGGCAGCCGGTAGAAGGTGAGCGTCTCCTCGATCGTCTCCTCGGCCCAGGCCACCAGGCGCGGGTAGCGTCCCTCCCACTTGAGGGAGCATAAGGATCCGTGGGCACCAACTCATGAGTCAATTTCAGGCGCCCGCCATTCCGACATGTGTACCTCGCCGTGCATGAGGGCTGTCCTCAAGTGCTCCATCGCTGCCCCACGAAAACTTATGCTCTCCTGAACAATCCGGTGCCGAAGCCACGCCACCCTTGACGTACAATGCATTTGCATTACATTCGACGATGTAAATGCATTACCACCCAAATCGGGAGCCTGATATGGGCGAACCTGCCATCTTCGAAATCGAGGCGACCATCACCGAGCGCGGCCAGACAACCGTCCCGGCCGCGGTCAGGAAGATGCTGCATGTCCGCAAGCGTGGCCGTGTCGTCTTTCGCGGAATGCCTGACGGGACGGTCGTGATCGCCAGCAAGGACGAGGACGAGCCACACACGGATCCGGTGATCTCGGAGTTCCTAGGGTTCCTTGAACGGGACATGGCCGAGCGCAAGGCCGCCGCCATCCGTCCGGTGCCGAAGGGCTTCCTCGATGATCTGCGCGAGCTCTCGGACGTGGAGATCGACCTCGACGCTCCCCTGACGGGTGACGACGAGTGAGTGAGCCTACGATCGTCGTGAACGGGTGGAAAATTTACGCCCACCCGCTCTTCCTCGACCAGCTTGAGGCTTACCAAGCCGCCTATCAGGCGGTGCGCGAGAAGCACCCGAGAGAATATAAGACTAAGAAGGCGACCAAGCTCTACGCAGCCCTCCTCAAGACAGCCTTCGAGGCTATCCCAGCCGATCCAACGAAGCCGGACTTTCGGCAGGGATCGACACTCGGGGATGACAACAAGAACTGGTTCCGGGCGAAGTTCCTCCAGCAGTTCCGGCTATTCTTCCGCTATGCGGAGGACAAGAAGACGATCGTTCTCGGTTGGGTCAACGACGAGGACACCAAGCGGGCCTACGGCTCGAAGACGGGCGCCTACGAGACATTCAAAAAGATGCTCAAGGCTGGGAATCCTCCCAGCGATTGGGAGGTGCTCTTGAAGGCTTCTGCCGACAACAAATCCGTTGGACGGTTGAAGGCTGGCTCGGGACGAAAGTGACTTGAGTCGTGACGCTGGCATAGCGCATGACAAAGCAGGTCAGGCGCACGCGATGCTCAGGCCCGATGGTTGTGTCGCAAACTCGGAGTTGAGATGCGACAGGACTAATCGCTTGATAGCGGGCTCAGGCAGCGAGCCGGGCGAATTTCTCTGCAAGTGGTAATTTCGAATTGCAGGTACACTTCGCCTGTCGCTTGCGCATCATGTGAACCATCTCGATCCCACCCAAGATCGCCCGAGCAGATGCCATCGACTTGAACCCGAGCATCAGTCGAACCCGGCGCTTTACGGCGCGATGGTCCTGTTCAATGCGGTTGTTCAAGTAGGGACTCTGCCGGATGCGTATGGGTTCCAGCTTGCGCCTGTTGTTGCCCCTTAAAGAGCGGACATGGCTTCCTTGGATAGACGGGCCGCGATGAACTCGCGGGGTGAACGATAGCCGAGAGCCCGGTGCGGGTGAAGCTGGTT
>DASZBB010000165.1:0-5392 GCA_035944695.1 Microvirga sp.
TCTCGTAGGTCTGGGCATTCTTCAGCATGCCATCCTGATGGATGCCGCTCTCATGGGCGAAGGCGTTCCGGCCCACGATGGCCTTGTTGTACTGGACCGGGAAGGACGTCGCGGCCGATGCCAGCTTCGAGGCGCGAGTCAGCATGGTGCTCTCGATGCCGGTCTCGTAAGGCAGCACGTCGCCACGGGTACGGATCGCCATGACGACCTCTTCGAGCGCCGCGTTGCCCGCACGTTCGCCGATGCCGTTGATGGTGCACTCGATCTGTCGCGCTCCGCCCTCCAGGGCCGCCAGGGAATTGGCCACCGCGAGACCCAAATCGTTGTGGCAATGGGCCGAGAAGATCGCCTTGTCGGCATTCGGCACACGCTCGCGCACCGCCCGGAACATGGCGCGGTATTCATCCGGGGTGGCATAGCCCACCGTGTCGGGCAGGTTGATGGTGGTGGCGCCGGCCTTGATGGCAGCCTCCACACAGCGGCACAGGTAATCGATGGGGGTGCGCGTGGCGTCCATGGCCGACCACTCGATGTCCTCGACCAGGTTGCGCGCCTGGGTCACCGTTGTGGTGATGATCTCCAGGACCTCCTCTTCCGACTTGCGCATCTGATGCGCCAGATGGATCGGCGAGGTGGAGACGAAGGTGTGGATGCGGGGCCGGGCCGCATGGCGCACGGCCTCGCCGGCGCGGGCGATGTCCGCCGAGATGGCCCGGGCAAGGCCGGCGACAGTGGCCCGCTTCACCTGTTTGGCAATCAGGGCGACGGCCTCGAAGTCGCCGTTGGAGGCAATGGGAAAGCCGGCCTCGATGATGTCGACCCCCATGGTGTCGAGCAGTTCCGCAACCTCGAGCTTCTCCTCCAGGGTCATGGTGGCGCCGGGGCATTGCTCGCCGTCGCGCAGGGTCGTGTCGAAGATCAGAACGCGGTCCTTGGAGGAGCCGGATACGGAAGAGGTCATTGTTCTAGTCCTTATCGGAGGGAGCGGCCTTTGCGCTCAAGGTTGTTCCTGCTGTTTCAGAACCCCTGAGAGCCCAGGCGGCAACGCCCAGCCGACCCTCAGGGGCAGCTAAGGAGAAGGAGGCCAAGAAGACGCGCACGATCGGCCGCAGGAGCGGGGCCTTTCATCCATGCGCTGGGGGAGCCGATGATCATCGCTGCCCAAATCCTCCTCGGCCGCAGGCATGAAGCCGCGAACAACGGGCCTGTTTGTAACGGGGCTTCCCTCCGATGGCAAGCCGTTGAAACAAACGAAAAGGGAATGCTCGACTAACGTATGGGTTATGACTTCAAGCGGGGCGGGACTGGTCTGCAGCCAAATCGCCCTAGATCGGATCAAGCTTGGCCTTTAATCCTCGGCCTCATCGATCCAGGAGCGCTTTCATGAGAACTGCAATCCGTTCCCTGTACCTGACGGGATTGCTGGCACTGCCGCTGGCCGCCTGCAATCAGACCACTTCGGCCCCTACTCCCGCGGGCGCCAGCGTCACGTCGTCCAGCCTCCGCATGCCGGAAGGATCGGGCTGCCGGGGCGAAATCGACCGGTATCGTGCCGTGATGAGCAACGATCTTGCCATGGGGCATGTGAATCAGTCGGTCTATAACCGCGTCGACCGGGAGATCGGTCAGGCGGAGGCAGCCTGCGCCGGCGGGCGCGATGCCGAGGCCGTGCGCATGATCAAGGCCACGAAGGCCCGCCACGGCTATCTCTGAGCGAAGACCCAGCCGAAGAAGGATTGCAGGAACAGCGGCATCCGCTCCGGATCGATGTCCTCGGCCCCGCGGACGATGCGCACACCCTGCAGCTCCGGCTCGGACTGGGCCGCGATATTGGCGCGAATCCTCGCCGCACCCTCCTCCGCCGGGACCGGTAGCGTCACCATGCGCAGGAGCGCGATGGTCGGCCAACGCTGGACGATGATCCATTCGTCGTCCACGTGGTAGTCGTCCTCGGAAAGGCCCGTCTCTTCGGCCAGTTCCCGCGTGAGACTCGTGGCGAGATCGACCGTGCCGTCCGGCCTCAGATCGGACGGATCCGGCGTACCGGCCGCGAAATACACGCGGCCTGCATTGGTCGTGCCGTTTCCCATGACCCCGCAGATGAAGGCCCCGTCCGAACCGCGCAGTGCTCCCATGGCAAAGCCGTTGGCAATGGCGGGATCCGGATAGCCCTTGTCGATCCAGGCGACGAAGTCCGCATAATCAGCCTCGAAATAGATGTTGCGGCAGAGATCCTGTTCGAACCGGACGTCCTGAAGCAGAAGCACCCGCCCGTTGAACATCTGCGGCTTGCCGACCGTGCGGCGTTTCCAGTTCTCCGCGATGAAGTCCCGGTTCTGCTTGGGCCAGGTCCAATCCAGCGGACGACAGAACGCCTCGACGCGGGAGACGCGCCGGATCTGAGATTCTCGGTTCACGCCAGAATCTCGCCGCGGCTCACCATTACGGCCTCGCCGCCGATCTCGGCCGAGGTGACGGCTCCACCCTTGATCACCATCTGCAGGACGATCTCGCTCGGACGTCCCATCTCGACTCCCTGCTCGATGACGATGTTGTGCTCGCCATCCCCCAGGGGCTCGCATTGCATGAGCGCGCCGGCGAAGGCGGCCGCGGCGGAGCCGGTCGCCGGATCCTCGACGATGCCCATTCCCAAACCGAACATGCGAGCGCGAAAGCGCAGTCCATTTGCCTGAGGGATCCGGGCATACACATAGGGTGCCGGATGGTCGCTGTCGCCGAACGCCTTGTCGAAAGCCTCACCCTGTGGTTTGGCTTTCGCCAGCGCTTCAAGAGACGCGACCGGCACGAGATCGTAGGCGACGCCGGCCGAATGGCGGCTTGGAACGTGTCGGTCGAAGCCGATATCGGTAGGATCGAGGCCGAGCGCCCAAGCGCAGGCCGCAGAGTCCTTGCCCTCACCCCAGACGAAGGGAAGGCGCGGCAGGCGAAACCGCGCCGTGCCGCTTGTTGCATCCCGAACCTCGACCGCGCAGGGCACGATGCCGACCTGTTCCTTCAGGCCGAACGCCACGGCTCCCTTTTCGCCATTCTGGTCGAGAAGCGCCAGCAGCACCGCCGTTCCCACCGTGGGATGGCCCGCGAAAGGCAGTTCACGCGCCGGCGTGAAGATGCGGATGTCGGCCCGCTGGCGCGGCTCGGATGGCGGGAAGACGAAGACCGTCTCCGAAAGGTTGAACTCCTTCGCGATCCTCTGCATCTCTGCATTGTCCAACCCCTCGGATTCCAGAACGACCGCGAGGGGATTGCCGGCAAAGCGCTCGGATGTGAAGACATCCAGGGTGACAAAGCGACGGGACATGTGGATCAGACCTCTTCAGGAGCCTTCGAGGGTACGGGGACACCGATTCTTAAGCATTGGATGAGGCACCCGCCGCCATCCAGCTGTCAACCGATCCCGGCAATCATTCCGGCAGAGGCAAAGTCTGATCACGGCAATGGCCGTTAATGTCAGCCCATGAGTCTCAGGTCCCCATTTGAGGAGGCGCTCGGAATTTCCCCTTCGTCATCACCGGCCTTGTGCCAGTGATCCCGATCAAATGAGGCGCTCCTCTTGTCCGGTCGGCATGGCCGGGACGCGTCCGGCCATGACAAGGGAGGGGATTCCAGGATGGCTCCAAGTCCTGGCCAATATCCAAGAACGTCCGTACGGATGCTCGATCTACATCGCAGCTTGGCGCACGAAGCGGTCGTTAAAGGTTGCCGCCAGATCGACCTTGGCGTCCTTCAGCTCCGGATCGAGCTGGCGCAGCATGTCGAGCACGCTCTGCATACCGGTCATCTGGATGATGCCGTCGCGCGAGTAGCTCTCGAGGGAGTTCTGCACGGCTTTGAGGTAGAGCGGCTTGTCGCCCAGGTAGTATTCCTCCGGTACCGTCGCGGCGACATCCTCGGGCTTCGCGCTCTGAAGCCACTTCAGGCTTTTCACGAAAGCATTGACGAGGCGCTGCGTGGTCTGCGGGTTCTTCTCGATGAAGTCCTTTTTCGTGTAGAGCGTCGCCGCCGGATTCGAGCCGCCGAAGAGGGCCCGTGTCCCGGCTTCGGTGCGGGTGTCGATGAGAACCTGGAGGTCACCATCGGCCTCGAGCTTGGCGATGACCGGATCGAGATGGGAGATCACGTCGATCTCACCCTTCTTCATGGCGGCCACCGCACTGGCTCCGGACCCGACGCCGATGATGGCGGCATCGGACGGCTTCAGGCCGGCCTTCACCATGGCATATTGCGCAGTGAGCGCGGTCGAGGATCCGGGCGCCGTGACGCCGATCTTCAGACCTTTGAAATCGGCCGCCGACTTGATCTGCCCGGCCTTGTCCTTCTTCACCGCAATCACAATGGCCGGGAAGCGGCCGAGTTCCGTCACGGCCACCACGTCCTGCCCCTT
The DNA here is from genome assembly GCA_035944695.1 of Microvirga sp. Classification (GTDB taxonomy): domain Bacteria; phylum Pseudomonadota; class Alphaproteobacteria; order Rhizobiales; family Beijerinckiaceae; genus Microvirga. The sequence goes on from DASZBB010000165.1 coordinate 4,403, forward strand.
GGCCTGCATGCGGATTGTGTGCTCGTAGGCTCCGGTCACCACGTCGACGGAGCCGCCGATGAGGGCCTGGAGCGATTTCGCGCCGCCACCGAAGTCGTTGACCTCGACCTCGAGCCCCTGCTCCTTGAAGAAGCCTTTCCGCTCTGCGATGGTGAGCGGCAGGTAATAGAGCAGCGGCTTGCCGCCGACGCCGAGCGTCACCTTCGCCTTTTCCGGCGCCCCCTGCGCGAAGGCTTTCGGACCCAGCGATGCAGCCAACCCCAATACTCCTGCAGACTTCAGAAATGTACGGCGTTCCATGGCGTTTCTCCCTGCTTTGATGAGGTCTTTATGTGTCCCTAAGTTCGTGCGGCCAGAGACGCTTGCGGCCGCCAGACCAGGAAACGGTTTTCGATCCTTGTCACGAGCATGTCGATGAGGATGACGAAGACGGACAGGATCAGCATGCCGGCGAAAACGCCGGTCACGTCGAAGACACTCTCGGCTTCGTGGATCTTGTAGCCGAGGCCTGCGGACGAGCCGAGATACTCGCCGACGACTGCGCCGACGAGAGCAAAGCCGACCGACGTGTGAAGCGACGAGAACACCCAGGTCAGCGCCGAAGGCCAATAGACGTGACGGAGAAGCTGGCGTTCGTTCATGCCGAGCATGCGCGCATTGGCGAGCACGACGGGCGACACTTCCCGAACGCCTTGATAGACGTTGAAGAACACGATGAAGAACACAAGCGTGAAACCGAGTGCCACTTTCGACCAGATGCCGAGGCCGAACCACAGGGCGAAGATCGGCGCGAGCACCACGCGCGGCAGCGCATTCGCAGCCTTGATGTAAGGATCGAAGACGGCAGCTAGCAGCTCCTTTCGTGCGAAGAGAAATCCAAAGACGATGCCGCCACCAGCGCCGATCAGAAACGCCAGGATGGTCTCAACCAGCGTGATCCAGAGATGGCCCCAGATCTCTCCGCTGGCGAACAGGGTCCAGCAGCGCTTC
>DASZBB010000166.1:0-9089 GCA_035944695.1 Microvirga sp.
GACCACCTTCGGCACCAGGAAGAAGTTGTCCTCCGTGGCGGGGGCGTTCTGGACGATCTTGTCCGGATAGCCGCCATCGGTCACGCCGTCCTGGCGCTTCTTCATGACCATGGGCGTCACGGAGGTCATGGGCTCGACGCCCTCCACGTCCACCTCGTTGAGCTGCTCGACGAAGGAGAGAATCGCGTTGAGCTCGCCCTGGAGATGAGGCACCTCCGCATCCGTCACGGCAATGCGCGCCAGATGGGCGATGCGGCGGACCGTTTTCTCATCGACCGACATGAATGGTCATACCCCTTGGAAATCTGCTGGGCGGCCTATAGCACCCGCCCGCCTCGCGGGGCAACGCTGGATGTGCGGGGAAGGGCTCCTCTAGCTTTCGACTCGCAGGGGATGCCCCTCCCATGTCATGGCCGGCCTTGTGCCGGCCATCCCGATCCGGTGAGGCTCAGCGCTTCGACCCATCGGGATCACCGGCACAAGGCCGGTGATGACGGGGAGATAGCCTTCAAACCGTCACGCCCACGGTCTTGTGCGGCACCACGACCTGGACGCCCTTGCCGTCGAGAGCCGCGACGAAGCGGTCGGCGTTGGGGACGAGCGGCGGGAAGGAGGCGTAGTGGCACGGGATGGCAGCCTTGGCGCCGCTGAAATACCGCTCGACCGCGAGCGCCGCGACCTCGGGACCCATGGTGAAGCGGTCTCCGATGGGCACGATCACCACGTCGGGCCGATGGATCTCGGCGATCAGGGCCATGTCGCCGAAGATGTCCGTGTCGCCCATGTGGTAGATCGTGGGCTCGCCCGGCGCCTTCACGACGATGCCGTTGGCGCTGCCCAGCGGGAAGTTCACGTCCATCTCGACGAGGCCGGAGGAATGGTCGGCCCGCACCAGCGTGACGGTGAAGCCGTCCTGATCCGTCGTGCCGCCGGTATTCATGGGATCGACGTTCTCGACGCCCTGCTTGGCGAGATACATGCAGAGCTCGAAATTCGTCACGACCTTGGCGCCCGTCGCCTTCGCGATATCTGCGGTGTCGCCCACGTGATCGCCATGGCCGTGGGTGAGCAGGATGTGAGAGATCCCCTCGGCGAACTTGGCCCTGTCGCCCTCGAAGGCCGGATTGCCGGTGAAGAACGGATCGATGAGCACGGCCTTGTCGGCGAAGTCGAGCCGGAAGGCGGAATGACCGAACCAGGTGATTTTCATGGATATGCCCTCGTTTTCGGCAAGATGAGATGGGGCGGCCTTGGCCCCTGACCACGTCCGACAGGAACAAAACGACAGGTGAGGCTTTAAGAAGCTAAGCAATAAACATCAAGCCTGCAGGAGGATAGCCATGTCCCGCCTCATCGCCAGCATCGCCGCAGCCGCCGGGCTCCTCGCATCCGCCAGCGCCTGGGCCGTCGAGATCTCCATCTCGTGCAGCGCCCTCGGCAAGGAATACGAAATCTGCAAGCAGGGTGTCGACGCCTGGGCAAAGAGGACCGGCAATACGGTCAAGATCGTCTCGACGCCGAACTCCGCCACCGAGCGCCTCGCCCTCTTCCAGCAGCTTCTCGCCGCCGGCGCCGGGGACATCGACGTGTTCCAGATCGATGTGGTCTGGACCGGCACGCTGGGCAACCACCTGCTCGACCTGACCTCCAGGGCGCAGGGCACGATCGGCGACCATCTTCCCGCCATGGTCGAGACCAGCCGCGTCGAGGGCAGGCTGATGGCCGTGCCGTGGTTCGCCGATGCGGGGCTGCTCTATTACCGCAAGGATCTTCTGGACAAGTACAAGCGGCCCGTGCCGCAGACCTGGGCCGATCTCACCGAGACCGCGCGTCTCATCCAGGAGGGCGAGCGCAAGGACGGCCGCAGCGACTTCTGGGGCTATACCTGGCAGGGCCGCGCCTATGAGGGACTGACCACCAACGCGCTCGAATGGATCGCCTCGCACAACGGCGGCACCATCGTCGACGAGAAGGGCGAGGTGACCATCGAGAATCCGAAGGCCGTCGAAGCCCTGAAGACGGCCGCCGGCTGGGTCGGCACGATCACGCCCGAAGGCGTGCTCAACTACACGGAAGAGGAAGCGCGCGGCGTCTTCCAGGCCGGCAACGCAGCCTTCATGCGCAACTGGCCCTATGCATGGGCGCTGGCGCAGGGCGGCGACAGCGCCATCAAGGACAAGGTCGGCATCGCGCCCCTGCCGAAGGGCGGCGCGGACGGGCGGCATGCAGGCACCCTCGGAGGCCAGCTTCTCGCCGTCTCCAAATATTCCAAGAACGCGGAAGCCGCGACCGACCTCGTGATGTATCTGACGAGCGAGGCCGAGCAGAAGCGCCGTGCCGTCGAGGGCTCCTTCAATCCGACTATCGTGTCGCTCTACAGCGATGCAGATATCGCCAGAGCCAATCCATTCATCGGCGATCTGGTGGACGTGTTCAGCAATGCGGTCGCACGTCCCGCCACGGTGACGGGCCAGAACTACAACAAGGTCTCAACCGAGTTCTTCAACGCGGTGCACCTGGTTCTGTCCAAGCGCGCGGAGCCCGCACAGGCGCTGGGACGCCTCGATCGTGACCTGAAGCGGATCAAGCGCAACGGCTGGCAATGAGCATGAGCGGTGCCGTCGCCGGCGTTCCTGTTGAGAAACAGGTGCAAGGGCGCCGCTCGTCGCTGACGCGCGCTCGCATCAGGGCGGCGTGGCTGTTCATCGCGCCGAGCCTGATCGTCGTCGCGCTCATCGCGGGCTGGCCGCTGGCGCGGACGATCTGGTTCAGCTTCACCGATGCCGACTTGAATAACCTGAGCGACTACGAGTTCATCGGCCTTGAGAACTATCTCGCCCGATACGACGACGAGTGGTTCGGGATCCTGACCGAACCGGACTGGTGGCGATCCGTCTGGAACACCCTGTGGTTCACCGTCGTCTCGGTCTCCCTCGAAACCGTGCTTGGCATCGTCGTGGCGCTGATCCTCAACGCCGCGTTCCCGGGCCGCGGCCTCATGCGGGCCGTCATCCTCATCCCCTGGGCGATCCCCACCATCGTCTCCGCCAAGATGTGGAACTGGATGCTGCACGACCAGTTCGGCGTCATCAACGACCTTCTGCTGCGCGTCGGCCTGATTGCCGCCCCCGTCACCTGGACGGCCAACGCCGACACGGCGTTGTGGTCCGCCGTCATGGTGGATGTCTGGAAGCACACGTCCTTCATGGCCCTTCTCATCCTGGCAGCCCTTCAGATGCTGCCCCAGGACATCTACGAGGCCGCGAAGGTGGACGGCGTATCGCCGGTCCGGGTCTTCTTCCGCGTGACCCTGCCGCTCATCAAGCCGGCGCTGTTGGTTGCGGTGATCTTCCGCTCCCTCGATGCGCTACGGGTCTTCGATCTCATCTATGTCCTGACATCGAACTCGAAGGACACGGCCTCCATGTCCGTCTATGCGCGACAGCAACTCGTCGATTTTCAGGAGGTGGGCCTCGGCTCCGCCGCATCGACGCTGATCTTCCTCATCATTGCGCTTGTCGTGGTGATCACGCTCGCGGCCGGGCGCGTGCGGCTCGGGGAGGATCCGCGATGAGGCTTCTCGCCCGGACCGGCTTCTGGCTGCTCGTGATCGTCATCGCGTTCTTCGCGCTGTTTCCGTTCTATTACGCGATCGTCTCGTCCTTCCGCTCGGGCACGGAATTGTTCTCGGTGGCCTACCTTCCGGAACACCTCGATCTTTCGAACTACGTCGCCGTGTTCGAACGCCAGCCCTTCGGCCGGAACATCCTGAACTCGGTCGTTGTGTCAGGCTCGGTGGTGGCTCTGTCGCTGGGATTGGGGATCACGGCGGCTTACGCCTTCGGGCGCATCGCCTTCCGCGGCCGCTCGCTCCTGCTCATGACGATCCTGGCGGTGTCCATGTTTCCGCAGGTGGCGGTGCTCGCCGGCATGTTCGAGCTGATCCGCAGCTTCGGACTCTACAATACCCTGCCGGGCCTCATCCTCGCCAATCTCATGCTCACCCTGCCGTTCACGATCTGGGTGCTTACCACCTTCATGCGGGAGCTGCCGAAGGAGATCGAGGAGGCGGCCTTCGTGGACGGCGCGACACCCTGGATCGTGGTGCGGCGCGTCTTCCTGCCGCTCATGGCGCCTGCCGCCGTGACGACCGGGCTTCTCGCCTTCATCGTGTCGTGGAACGAGTTTCTCTTCGCCCTCACCTTCACGCTCACCAACGAGCGCCGCACTGTGCCTCCAGCCATCGCCCTCATGAGCGGCTCGACCGCCTATGAGCTGCCCTGGGGCACGATCATGGCCGGTTCCGTCATCGTGACGATTCCAATTATCGCCCTGGTGCTCGTGTTCCAGCGCAAGATCGTGGCGGGGCTTACGGCCGGTGCCGTGAAGGGCTAGTTCAAGGAATGCTGTGCAATGGCTGATGTCGTCCTCAAGAACGTGCAGAAATCCTTCGGTCGGATGAAGGTCATTCATGGGGTCGACCTCGACATCCGCGACGGGGAGTTCGTGGTCTTCGTCGGCCCGTCCGGCTGCGGGAAGTCGACCCTGCTGCGGCTCATCGCGGGCCTCGAGGACATCACGGCGGGCGAGCTCTTCATCGACGGCGAGCGCGTGAATGACCTTGTTCCCGCCAAGCGTGGGATTGCCATGGTGTTCCAGTCCTACGCGCTCTATCCGCACATGAACGTCTACGACAACATGGCCTTCGGCCTGGAGCTGGCAAAGTCCTCGAAGGCGGAGATCGATCGCAAGGTGCGCGAGGCCGCACGCATGCTGCAGATCGACGCCCTTCTCGACCGCAAGCCGAGGCAGCTCTCCGGCGGGCAGCGCCAGCGCGTCGCCATCGGCCGCGCCATCGTGCGGGACCCGAAGGTCTTCCTTTTCGACGAACCGCTCTCGAACCTCGATGCGGCGCTTCGCGTGCAGACCCGCATCGAAATCGCCAAGCTCCACACAGATACCCGAGCGACCATGATCTACGTGACGCACGACCAGGTGGAGGCGATGACGCTCGCCGACCGGATCGTGGTGCTCAATGCAGGGCGGATCGAGCAGGTCGGCACGCCGCTTGAGCTCTATCATCGCCCGGCCAACCTGTTCGTCGCCGGCTTCATCGGCTCGCCGCAGATGAATTTCATCGAATGCCAGGTCGCCGGCGTCGGGCCGAACGAGGTGCTGGTCAACCTGCCCAGTGGCGGCACCCTGTCCGTTCCTGCCGTGCCGGACAGCGTCCAGCCAGGCGAGGCGGTGACCCTCGGGGTCAGACCCGATCATGTGCGTGTGAGCGCTCAAGGGGCCCTGACCGGCCGGGTCGAATTGGTGGAGGAACTGGGCGAGAATCATCTTCTCTACGTGGATGTGGGTCAGGGCCGCCGTCTGACCGTTCGCGAACCGGGCGATGCGCGACATGAGGCCGGCTCGACCATCGGCCTCGATCTGGTCCGGGAGTTCTGTCACCTGTTCGCGCGTTCGGGCGAGGCTCTGCCGTCGCTCGCGGACGCCGCTAGCCCGGGCCCGACATCGCCCGATCGAGCCAGCCGGGCAGCCTGATCTCGACGCCGGGCGACTTCCCCTATACTGGCTGGGACCCGGCAGGCGCGACGAGGAGACGGCCCATGATCTCACGAGACGACGAACTGGTCGCCTTTATCGACGGCCTGGCACCGCGGGCGCGCCTCATGGGCCTCGATCTCGGGACCAAGACCATCGGCCTTGCCCTGTCGGACGTGGAGCGGCGGATCGCAACCCCGCTCGAGACGATCAAGCGGGTGAAGTTCACGCCCGACGTCGGCCGTATCAAGGATCTCGCCGCGCGCTACGAGGTCGGCGGCCTAGTCTTCGGCCTGCCGCTCAACATGGACGGCACGGAGGGGCCGCGCTCCCAGGCGACCCGCGCCTTCGTGCGCAACATGAAGCCGCTCCTGCCCCTGCCGGTGCTGTTCTGGGACGAGCGCATGTCCACCATGGTGGTGACTCGGACCCTCCTCGACGCGGATGCCTCCCGGGCCAAGCGGGCCGATGCCGTCGACAAGATGGCGGCCGCCTACATCCTTCAGGGCGCCCTCGACCGCTACGAGCGGATCGCCGCCGACGCAGAGGCGGCCGAGGATGAGGCCCGCCTTCGGTCCGGCCCCGGGACGGACACGCTCCCGGACGGCGGCGCTCTGGACGGATAGACCGGGTTCCGATCCGGCCCGATTTCAAGGCTTGACGAGGCGCCAAAAGCCCCCTATCTCAGCGCCAACCGCGACGCCGGCTTCAAATCCTGCCTGACAAGCTGAAAGACGCTTCGGAAAAGGCGCAGGATTTCAATGGCTTCGTTGGGGGATAGTTTAATGGTAGAACAGCGGACTCTGACTCCGTTAGTCTTGGTTCGAATCCAGGTCCCCCAGCCATTTCAAATCATTGAGGAATTCCGATCTGAAGCCGTGCATCGGCAAGATCGTGTTGCAGTTTCCTCCACGAGCGCCCGCCGATATCGAAGATCGATTTGGGATCTGCAGCATCACAGGTTCGATGGCTACCGATGATTGCGGCACGTGCACGTCGTGATTGGCCGATCGCCATCGTCCTGGGATCGGCCACCAGGCTCGTGTCCTGATATTGCGAAGCTCCTTCCCCGTCGGGGTTAGCGAATCGTGCCAGCCGTAAGGCGGTCCAATTCATGATGTCACCACTGAAGAAGCGATCGCAGCACTACCTCCTTCGAGCGATAGGCAATACCGTTGCGGCACGCTACTTGTTCGAAGCGAGTATACGAGATGCGTGAATGGCAACGAGGCACATTAACCGAGCCGGAACCAACTGGCGTGAATTCAGGCTTGTAATCGTCCTTGGTGCGGCGATCGGAATAGCGTTCGGCATCGTAACGCATGCGTTCTCTCCCGAGCCCGTCACCGTGATGGCGAAATCGAAGATACGCCTCTAGTTTCACACTTGCGTCGGTATGACCAAGCCTGACAGAAGCAGAGTTTTCCAACCGATCGATTTTTTCGAGAACTGTCACTTACCCGACAGACGATTGGATGTGGGATCGCTAAACAAAGACAACCGGCCTTGACTTGCCCCTACGGGCCGGCACTTGGAGCGCCCCTTGAGACGACGGGCGCTCTTCTTTTGATCGCTGTTGTGCAGATCTGATCCCATTCAGCCTTGCTTGCATTCGCATCATGAAGGCCTAGCGGCCCTCTCGCATCCGTTTGAGCCGGTTCAAGCTTGCGGCGGCAGAAGCAAACGAGAGAAGACCGCGACAGTGACAGTGTGGCACGGGAGGCCGATCCATCAAGCCGGTAGCCGTGTCATCACCTCAAGTTCAATTGAAACGGTGCATCATCGCAGACAGGATGTTGATCGTGCAGTCTCGGACGAAGCTCAATGATGCTGATCATTGTAGAGGTGGGTTGGATCATTGCATGCGGGTGCGGATCCCTCCGTCACGGGATCAATCGATCTCATTACAGGTCCAGAAGAAGTTTGGTGCGATCGCCGAACTCCTCCCGTGTTCACATCAGCGGGAGCAGCGGAGACAACTCCGCGTTTCTAATCTTCATATTGCACCGCGATAATACCTTTTGATTAGGAACAAAGGATTACGCAAAAAATTCATAGGCGATGGAAACGATAAAGAACGAGCCTACGCCTGGAGTGGCCTGATCGTCACCCATAGAACCTTAACCTTGCACAAGCTCGACTTTACTCGTCGTTTTCTTGTTTGCCATGTGTATTCGCAACAACCCTCATAGCAGGACCATAACCAATGGCTATCTACAACGGAACGGCAGGAAACGACAGGATCGGCGGAACCAGCAACTCCGACACGATCAATGGATTGGCGGGCAATGACATCCTGCTCGGCCTTTTAGGACGGGACAATATCTTCGGCGGCGATGACTTCGACCGCATCGATGGGCAGGACGGGAACGATCTTCTCAGTGGCGGAAATGGGATCGACTTCATCGCCGGTGGCGACGGTCGAGATCGGATCTTCGGCGACGACGGCAGCGATCAGCTGATTGGTGAGTTCGGCAACGACACGATATTCGGCGGTCTGGGAGACGATTACGCAGCTGGCAATCCAGGCAACGACCAACTCTTCGGCGGCGACGGCAATGACTTCCTCGTCGGCGAAAGCGGGCGAGACCGTGTGCGCGGAGAAAATGGTGATGATTTCGTTGCTGGCGGCGACGACAACGACACGGTCAGCGGCGGCGATGGGGACGATCTGGTGGATGGGGACCTCGGGAACGACGAGCTTTACGGCAATGCCGGAGTGGATGTCCTGTTCGGTGATCGGGGCGATGATTACCTGAGCGGGGGAGCTGGCGCCGATGCACTTTGGGGAGGCTTGGGAGCGGACCGGTTTGTCCTTCAAGATACTACGGATACCGGCACCACCGAGGCCGACGCAGACTATATCGGTGATTTCGCGTTTGCCAGTGGCGATCGCCTCGATCTAAGGAGGATCGATGCCAATGAAGGCCAGTCGGGAAATCAGGCCTTCACCTTTATCGGCACGGACGCGTTCACGGCGGCAGGTCAGCTCAGATACACCGTTAGCGCGGGCGACACATTCGTTAGCCTGAACACGGACGCGGACACAGATGCAGAAGCCGTTATTCACATCGAGCAACTGCGTGCGAACGCAAACTGGTTCCTGCTCTAAGGATGCGGGGCCTATCCTTCTGGCCCGTGACCTCCCGACGTCACGAGACGGCTCGTTGACGTGCTGAGACATCACGGCGGGAGCGCCCTTGCGATCCAGCGGCGCTCCTGCTTCTTGTTCAAAGTCGAGATGTCTTACGGCACTCGGACTTGAGTACCAAGCCGCGAACTCGCATGAAAAGAAGCATAGGCATCTGTATTGTCACAGAGTCATCACGTATCGAACTGTGATGACGGCACGTGCCAAGGCTCAATTGGCCTGGATGGTCTCAAAGGTGCTTCTGAGCGGATGCGGATTCCAATCGCGATCGCGACCCCGCGTCGCTCCTGTATGCCCGGACCACGTTAGCTCGAAGTGCTTGGCTGCGTCTTCGTCCTTGAATCCAATCACGCCCCAGCCGCTGCGGAACTGATGAAAGTCATAAGGG
>DASZBB010000167.1:0-2612 GCA_035944695.1 Microvirga sp.
ACGAGGCAGATCCCGCGAAAGGGAGCCTGTCCTATGTGTCCCCTCTGGCACAGGCGCTCATGGGCAAGGAGATCGGAGACGTGGTGCCCATTGGGCAGACCACGGCGGAGATCGTGGAGATCGGCTTGTGACACTCCGCCTCTCCCGCATGTCATCACCGACCCCGTGCCGGTGATCTCGGAGGGTCGAGGCGACGGCGCCTTAAGGAAGCGGGATGGCCGGGGCAGGCCCATTCCCGATCCTGCGGATGTCGAGGACTACCGCGAAGCCCCTACTCGGCGGCCGTCGTGTAATAGGCGCGCTTCGCCTCGTACATCAGGAGATCGGCGCGCTTGACGACCGCTTCAATCCTTTCGCCCGGCTCGCTCGTCGCGGTCCCCATGGCGAAGCTGAGAGGCAGGCCGGTGTAGAACTGGTTGTTGACCTCGAGCAGGTTCTCGATGCCGTCCATCACGGCTTTGGCATCGCGCTCGTCGGTGCCCGGCATCAGGAGCGCGAACTCGTCGCCGCCGATGCGCGCGGCACAGGACGGCTTGTCGACGGCCTTGCTCAGCACTTCGCCCGCACGGCGCAGCAGGGCGTCGCCTGCCGCGTGACCGAGCTGGTCGTTCGCCGCCTTCAGCCCATTGAGGTCGATGATGACGATGCTGACCGGAAACGGTCCCTTGCGCTCCAGGCGGTTGAGCTCGTCGACATAGAAGGAGCGGTTGTAAAGCTTGGTCAGAACATCGTGCTTGCCGAGATATTCCAGATAGGCCTCGGCGCGCTTGCGGGCCGTGATGTCGGTGAGTGCCACCTGGACCAGCGACCAGTCCTCCTCGTAGCCGGGCAGCACGGAGAACTGCAGATGAAGATGCAGTTCGTCGCCCGATAGGGAGTAATTGACGACCTCGCGCTGTTGGAAAGTCTTTCCGTTCCAGAGGTCGATCAGCTGCTCCCTGAAGTGCTCACGCATCTCGTCGCGGAACACGTCGCCAAGGCGCATCAGAAGCGTCTGCTTGTCGGGCGCCGAGAAGAGATCGAGGGTATGCCGGTTCACGTCGATCACGCGGATGTCGCTCATGCAGCGCGAGACGAACTCGGGATGGACATCGGTGAAGACGCGGAAGTCGGTGATCCCCTGCCGGCGGACGTCGTCGAGTAGCTGCTTGACCGAGCTGAAATCCTCCACCCACAGCGATACCGGGGAGTGCTCGAACAGCCCGCGGGCATAGGTCTCGCTGGCCGCAAGCTGCCTGCGCGCCGTCTCACGCTCGGTCACGTCCTCAATGGCGATGAGAACCCGGTCCCATCTCTCCTCGTGCCCCGGTAGCACGCTGCCCTTGAGCTGAATGTCGAGCCTCTTTCCCGACAGGGTGTAGTTCACCGTATGGCTGAAGAATTCCGTCCGGCCGTCCCAGAGCTGCACGAGTTCATCGATGTGAGTCTTCAGCATGTCATTGCGGAAGATTCGGCCGAGATTGTCCACGAGCTGCGGCAGGTCTTCGGCCTCGAACAGGCCCAGCGTCCTGCGATTCACCTTGATGACACGGATCAGGCTGGAACAGGCCTCCACGCGCCCCGTGTCCTCCAACAGGTAATCCCTCAGCGAGGTCACGCCGGCTGCTCGCCACTGCGTGAACAGCTGCTTGAGGCCGCTGTAATCTTCCAGCCACAGGGAAACGGGTGCCAGCTCGAACATCTCGGCATCGTCGGCGCGTTCGCCCGCAGCCGGAACAGTGAAACGGTCGGCTTTGGAGGACAGCATGGAAGGCCCGAACATCAACCCAATGTCGGGACGCTATTCAACCCAGACCCGCAATGTAATACTAGGTTAGAAAAGGCGTTTTTTCCGGCAGAATGAAAGATGTCCAAGAAGCAGGCGTTCTTGCAACACTGCCGAATTGCCGCAGATGTCTCCAGATTTAGTTTCATCGCCGCCGGCACAGGGCCGGTGATCCCGCTCTTATGGCATGCTACCGCCCGCTCGGCACGATAGCTGTCGCTTCGATCTCGATCCGGGCAGCCTTTTCTACCAGCCGCACGACTTGGACGAGCGCCATGGCCGGATAATGGGCGCCGAACACCTCCCGATAGGCGCGGCCCAATTCGCGGAGGTTGGCGAGGTACTCGTCGATATCGACCACATACCAGGTGAGGCGCACGAGATGGCGAGGCTCGGCTCCTCCCTCAGCCAGAATGGCACGGATGTTCTCGAAGATCTGACGGGCCTGCGCGACAAACCCGTCCGCGAAGGTTTCGGTCTCGTCCCAACCGACGATACCGCCCGTCACAAGAACCCTGCCTTCGGCCATCATGCCGTTGGCATAACCCTTGGGGGTCGGCCAATGCTTCGGGTTGAGGACCTCCGGTCCATCGTCGATGCCGGGCATGGGCGCGCCTTCCAGAGCGGCTGTCATTGGTGTTTCTCCCCCTTATCAATTGGACGCCGAGCCGATGTCGCGGGCGCGCCGGCTCTCCAGCATTTTCAGAAGCTCGCGCGCGATCACGACCTTCTGGATCTCGGTGGCGCCCTCGTAGATGCGCAAGGACCGAATTTCCCGATACAGCTCCTCGACCTTCACGCCCTTGGTGACGCCGAGTCCTCCGAAGATCTGCACGGCCTTGTCGAT
>DASZBB010000168.1:0-28244 GCA_035944695.1 Microvirga sp.
TGGCATCTCCGCCGTCATCGTAGATCACGAGCTCGATCTTCTTGCCGGCGACGCCCCCGGCCGCGTTGATCTTATCGACGTAGATCTTCAGTGTCTTGTCTTCAGGCTCGCCGAGGAAGGACGACGGCCCGGTGACCGAGAGAACGGATCCGATTTTGACGGTGCCCTGAGCGAGTGCGCCATGGGAGAGACCGAGGCCCATGGCGCTCGTTATCAGCAGTGTCTTGAGAGTTGCCTTCGCGTTCATGTGTTTCCTCCGGGTTTCGTTGTCGTTCGTTGTTCTTGTTGTTGCGCAAAGGATCAGGCTGCCAAGAGCCTGCGGATCATTGCGAGAAGGGAGCCAGCGGACAGGTTCATGCAAAGCTGGCGTTGCTGTGCCCGCGCGTTCTGTCGGCCGTCGAAACATGCCATCCCGCTTTGCTCCCTAAAGGGCCGAGTGTTGGCTCATTGACGCTGTTTCTTCCATCAATATAATTGACCGGACGGTTGGTCAATAGTAAACAAGTCGCAAGACCGGCCGCTTGCCGCCAGCGAACATTCGGGAGGGCCATGATGGAGAACGATCTCGTCATCGCGGAGCATCGAGAGGGTTACCGGGTCCTCACCCTCAACAGGCCCGATCGTCTCAACTCCTTCAACGAGGCGATGCATGCAGCCCTGATGTCCGCTCTTCTCGATGCGGAATCCGACGAGACCTGTCGGGCACTCGTGCTCACGGGTGCGGGACGCGGCTTCTGCGCCGGCCAAGACCTGTCGGACCGGGTCTTCAGCCCCGACCAAGTTCCGGACCTCTCCGCCACCTTGGAGCGGCTCTACAATCCGCTCGTACGCAAGCTCCGTGCCCTGCAGATGCCGGTGATCTGTGCGGTCAACGGCGTTGCCGCGGGGGCCGGCGCCAACATCGCCCTAGCCTGCGATATCGTCCTGGCGGCCCGCTCGGCCAAGTTCATCCAGGCCTTCGCGAAGCTCGGCCTCGTGCCCGATTCAGGCGGAACCTGGTTCCTGCCGCGCCTCGTCGGCCCGGCGCGAGCCCGCGCCCTTGCGCTCCTGGCCGAGCCTGTCTCGGCCGAGCAGGCGGAGGCCTGGGGCATGATCTGGAAAGCGGTCGAGGATGCGGGCCTGATGAACGAGGCGCATCGCCTCGCCGCCCGCTTCGCGATGCAGCCGACCGTCGGGCTCGGCCTGATCAAGCAGGCGCTCGATGCCTCCGAGACGAACGATCTCGACCGGCAGCTCGACCTGGAACGGGACCTGCAGGGACAGGCTGGCCGCACGCCCGACTACATCGAAGGCGTCACTGCCTTCTTCGAGAAGCGGCAGCCGAAGTTCACCGGGAGAGCCTGATGGATGCACAAGCGCCTGCCCCAGGACGTTCGCCTCGCGAGATCGCAGAAGCCTGTGCCGCGGCCATGTGGGCCGAGGATCAGGCGAGCCAGGGCCTGAGCATGGTGATCGAGCGCGTGTCGCCCGGCGAGGCCGTTCTCTCCATGACGATCCGTCCCGACATGACGAACGGACACGGCATCTGCCACGGCGGCTTCATCTTCACGCTCGCCGACTCGGCCTTCGCGTTCGCCTGCAACACCTACGACCAGCGCACGGTAGCCCAGCACTGCGCGGTCACGTTCCTGCAGCCGGGTCGGCGGGGCGATACGCTCACGGCCCATGCGGTGGAGCGCAATCGCTCGGGCCGCTCCGGCATCTATGACGTCACGGTCCGCAACGGCAAAGGCGAGGTGATTGCCGAATTCCGCGGCCATTCCCGCACCATTGCCGGAACGCTTCTCGGCGCAGACAGCCAATAAGAACGAATGGGAGGTTTCCTTGCTTCAGATCCCGCTCCGCAAGCTGTCCGAACTCAAGCCCCAGACGACCGATCTCGACCGTCTCGAACTGGCCTCGCGGGATGAGCTCGCCGCTTCGCAGCGCGAGCGCCTCTCCTGGTCCTTGCGCCACGCCTATGAGAACGTGCCGCACTACAAGGCGAAGTTCGATGCAGCGGGGGTTCACCCGGATGATTTCAAGGACCTGAGTGACCTCGCCAAATTCCCCTTCACCACCAAGGCCGACCTGCGGGAGAATTATCCCTTCGGCATGTTCGCCGTTCCGCAAAACCAGATCGCCCGTGTGCACGGCTCGTCAGGTACCACCGGCAAGCCCACGGTCGTCGGCTACACAAAGCGGGACATCGACACCTGGGCCGACGTGGTCGCGCGCTCGATCAGGGCGAGCGGCGGGCGTCCTGGCATGAAGGTGCACGTGGCCTATGGCTACGGCCTCTTCACCGGCGGATTGGGCGCGCATTACGGCGCCGAGCGCCTCGGCTGCATGGTGATCCCCATGTCGGGCGGCATGACAGAGCGCCAGGTGCAGCTGATCCAGGACTTCCAGCCCGACATCATCATGGTCACGCCTTCCTACATGCTGGCGATCCTCGACGAGTTCAAGAAGCAGGGCCTCGATCCACGTCGATCCTCGCTGAAGGTCGGCATCTTCGGAGCCGAGCCCTGGACCAACGCCATGCGGGCCGAGATCGAGGAGTCCTTCGACATTCATGCCGTCGACATCTACGGCCTCTCGGAAGTCATGGGGCCGGGGGTCGCCTGCGAATGCGTGGAGAGCAAGGACGGGCTGCATATCTGGGAGGACCATTTCTACCCCGAGGTGATCAACCCCGTGACGGGCGAGGTTCTGCCGGATGGCCAGGAGGGCGAGCTCGTCTTCACCTCACTCACCAAGGAAGCGATGCCCGTCATCCGCTACCGCACGCGGGACTTGACGCGTCTCCTGCCCGGCACGGCACGCACCATGCGCCGCATGGAAAAGGTCACCGGCCGCACCGATGACATGATGATCATCCGCGGCGTCAACGTCTTCCCGACCCAGATCGAGGAGAAGCTTCTCGCGATCCCGACCCTGTCGGG
The DNA here is from genome assembly GCA_035944695.1 of Microvirga sp. Lineage (GTDB taxonomy): Bacteria > Pseudomonadota > Alphaproteobacteria > Rhizobiales > Beijerinckiaceae > Microvirga. Next base: position 2,925 of record DASZBB010000168.1, read on the forward strand.
GCACTACCAGATCATCCTGACCCGCGAGGGACGGATGGACCAGATGGAGATCCGGGCCGAGATTCGGCCGGATGCCGATTATCCCGAAACCCGGAAAGCGGCTGCAGAGCGCCTGAGCCAAGCGATCAAGGACACGATCGGCATCACGGCCCAGGTCAATGTGCTCGATCCGGAAGGTATCGAGCGCTCGCTCGGCAAGGCGAGGCGCGTGATCGACCGCAGACCGAAAGAATAGAAGAGACCCATGGCCCGTACCCGTGCCACCGATTACGACGACAAGCGCCGGGCTATCCTCGATCGCTCGGCCGAGCTCTTTGCGGAGCACGGCTACGATCGCGCCTCGATGAGCAAGATCGCGGAGGCCTGCGGCGTCTCCAAGGCCAACCTGTATCATTACTACAAGGACAAGGAAGAACTTCTCTTCGACGTCATCCGCTTCCATCTCGAAGAGTTGCTCGAAGTCGTGGAAGCCGCCGACCGCCCCGACCTCGCGCCGGCCGACCGTCTGAAGGAGCTGGTTGCAGCTCTGCTCGAGGCCTACCGCGATGCCGACGCCCAGCATAACGTGCAGATCAATGGCATGCGCCTGCTCACGTCGGACCGGCAGGGCGAGCTCAAGGAGATGGAGCGGGATCTGGTCAAGATCTTCTCCGATGCTGTGGCAGGCGTTGCGCCGCAGCTCAAGGGCACCAAGCTGCTCAAGCCCGTCACCATGTCCCTTTTCGGCATGATCAACTGGCATTATCTCTGGTTCAAGAGCACGGGCGAGGTGACTCGCGCGGATTATGCCGAACTCGTCTCGCAGCTTATCGTGGATGGAACCCGCAACCTCCGTGTGGAACCCGTGGCCTCGTCACGGCGCGCCAGCGCTGCGGAATAGCATTCTGTGTAAGGATCGACCATTACTGCAGGGAGACCTGGTCGCCGATCTCGCGCGATGCGTGCCCTGGGACGCCAAGGCCGAAGCGCGAGAGCATGGGATGAACGAGGCTCTGCCATTGCGCCGTCAGCTCCTCCCTGCCCTTCTGGCGCAAGCCGTATTTCCAATGCTGGGCGAAATGATCCGACGTGCTGCTGCCGAAGGTATCGGCCACACGCGGGTACCAGTAATTGACCGAGGCCTGGGCGTCGGTCCTGTCGTGGCCTCTCTCCAGCGCTGCCTGCAATCCCTGCTGCCCGAGTTCCGCGTGACGCTTCTCGACGGGGACGATATCGGCAAGGACGTCGGCAAGGGGTTGATAGGATCCACGGGTCAGCTCCTCGAGCTGCACTACCGTGGCCTGCCCCATCAGGCAGTTCATCACCACGGCATCGACCCAGCCGTTGATCGGATAGTGGAACACGTTGAGACGCATGTCGCCGTCCATGCGCCGCGTGCCGAGATTGACGCTGCGGTCGAGACGGGATGCCCAGGGGTGGGCTCCCACATATTGCGCCGTATTGGCGCCGAACTGCTCCATCAGGGCAAGGACCCGGCGGGCATGGGTGAACTTGTCGAAGACGATGCGCGTGGCCGTAATCCGCTCCTTCAGTCCCGGAGCCAGATTGATGCAATCGGCGAAACCCGAGGCACCGGCCATCTCGGAATCGACGAAGATCGCCATCAGGCGCATGAGCTCGCCGCGATAGCGCGGCGTCACGTTGTCAGGCGCACTCAGGCGCCCGCCGCCGGCCACGAAGCTGACGAGGCATTCTTCATCGACCATGGCGGCCCCTCCTTCGTCACCTGTCGAAATCGACCAGGATCCTGTCACTCACCGGATAGCTCTGGCAGGTCAGGATATAACCCCGGGCGATCTCATAATCCTCCAGGGCGAAATTCGCGTCCATGTCCACCTCGCCTTCGACCAGCATCGCCCGACAGGTGGAGCAGACGCCACCCTTGCAGGCATAGGGCAGCTCCAGCCCTTCGGCTGCCGCCGCATCGAGGACAGATGCGGTTCCCTTTTCGAAGGATAGGGTGCGGGCTCGTCCGTCGATGACGATGGTCGCCTCGCACAGGTTCTTGCGGTCCTCCGTGGCTGCCTCCTCGGGCCGGCGCTGACGGCGGCTTGGTGTGGATGTGGCGAAGAGCTCGAACTTGATCTGGCGCTTGTCGAGACCATGCTCTTCGAGGCTCTGCGCGACACCGAGCATCATGTCCTGCGGTCCGCAGATGAAAGCAGTGTCGATGGAGGAGGCGTCGATCCAATGGTCGAGAAGCTGGTCGCACTTCGCCTTGGTCAGGCGCCCGTTGAAGAGATCGATATCCTGCTGCTCGCGGCTGAGAATATGAATGAGGCTGAAGCGGTCGAGATGCTCGTTCTTGAGATCCTCCAGCTCTTCTCGGAACATGATGGAGCTCGACGCGCGGTTGCCGTAGAACAGCGTAAAGGACGATTGCGGCTCCGCGACGAGCGTCGTCTTGATGATACTGAGCAGTGGCGTGATGCCGCTGCCTGCCGCGAACCCCACGAAATGGCGTTTTCGGGTCTCATCGAGGGGCACGAAGAAATTGCCCATGGGCGGCATGGCCTCGATGATCTGTCCCGGCGCGAGCTGTTCGCTAGCCCAGCTGGAGAAGGCTCCGCCGGCGATCCTCTTGATGCCGACGCGCAAGCGGCCCTCCATCGGGGTCGCGCAGATGGAATAGGATCGCCGCACCTCGTCGCCATCGATGTGGGTGCGCAGGGTCAGGTACTGACCTGGCGAAAAACGGAAGGCCTCCTTGTGCTCGTCCGGCACGTCGAGGGTGAGAACGATGGCATCGCGGGTCTCGCGCCGCACATCGGCAACGGTGACGGGGTAGAACCTGGTCATGGAGCATCCGCTCGTTTCAAATGCACTTGAAGTAGTCGAAGGGCTCGAGGCAGTCACGGCACCGGTACTGGGCCTTGCACGGCGTCGATCCGAACTCGCTCACCCGGTCCGTGTTCTCGGACTTGCAGCGCGGGCAGGCGATCGTCAAGGGCTTGCGCAGAAAGCGGTCGAACGGAGACGGTCCGCCCGCGTTCTCCGCCGGGGGCGCGATGCCATAGGCCTCCAACCGCTGCCGTCCCTCTTGGGTGATCCAATCCGTTGTCCAGGGTGGCGAGAGCCGCCGCTCGATCCGCAGACGATCGATGCCTTTTGCCCGCAGGGCCGCTTCGATCTCGAAGGCGATGACGCTCGTGGCGGGGCAGCCCGAATAGGTGGGCGTGATGGCAACGACGAGCTCGTCATCCTGCCATTGCACGTCCCGCACGATGCCGAGATCCATGACGGAGACGGCCGGCACCTCGGGATCGGGAACCTCCCCCAGCCAGTGTCTGATCTGATCCGGATCCGGCCGTGTCAGGCTATCGATCATCGCGTTCCGCTCTCCTCACCACGTGGCGTTGGGATAGGCGCGTTGCAGGAATTGGAGATCGGCCAGGATGTAGCCGAGATGCTCGGAATGAATGCCGCGCTTCCCGCCCTTCTGCGCCCAGCCGGGCTGCGGCACGGTGAGCGTCGCCTCTTCAAGCGTCGTGCGAACAAGGCCGAGCCAAGGTTCGTGCAGCGTCGCGAGATCCGGTCCAAGGCCATCCTGGATCATGGCGCGATCGATCTCGTCGGATTCGAACAGCTCACCCGTGAACATCCAGAGGTCGTCGATGGCCGCCTGCATCCGGCGATGGCTCTCCTCCGTGCCGTCGCCCAGGCGCAGAACCCAGTCGCGACTCCGCTCCAGATGATAGGTGACCTCTTTCAGGCCCTTCGCGGCGATCTCGGCGATGCGAGCGTCTTTCGAGCCGGCCAGCTCGCGCAGCAGCAGGTAATGCCAGGCATCGAAATAGAACTGCCGCGCCATCGTGCCGGCGAAGTCGCCATTCGGCTGCTCGACGAGAAGGACATTGCGAAAATCGCGCGCGTCGCGCAGATAGGCGAGCTTGTCGGCGTCCCGACCCCTGCCTTCGATCTCGCCCGCGAGGTTCAGCCAGAGCTGCGTCTGCCCGATAAGATCAAGGGCGACATTGGAGAGCGCCAGATCCTCCTCGAGTGCCGGCGAATGACCGCACCATTCCGAGAGACGATGCCCCAGGATCAGGGCATTGTCGCCGAGCCGCAGCAGATACTCGACAAGAGCGTCCTGCACGGTCATCACATATGCCCCAGCTCTTCAGGGATTTCGTAGAAGGTCGGGTGGCGATAGACCTTGCTGTTGGAAGGATCGAACAGCGCCCCCTTCTCGCCCGGCGAGCTCGCTGCGATATCGGAGGCTTTCACAACCCAGATGCTGACGCCCTCGTTGCGGCGCGTATAGACGTCGCGCGCGTTCATGATCGCCATCTCGGCATCGGGCGCATGCAGGCTGCCCACATGACGATGAGCGAGACCGTGCTGGCTGCGGATGAACACCTCCCAGAGAGGCCATTCCTTCTTGCTGGTCATTGTCTCTCTCCCGCTTATGCCGCCTTGGCCTGTGCACGCGCCGCCTTCTTGGCCGCATAGGCATCCGCTGCATCGCGCACCCACTGCCCCTCTTCATAGGCCTTCACGCGCGTGCGCAGGCGCTGACGGTTGCAGGGGCCGTTGCCGGCGATGACCTGGTAGAACTCGTCCCAGTCGATTGCGCCGAAATCGTAATGCCCGCGCTCCGCGTTCCATTTCAGGTCAGGGTCGGGCACGGTCAGGCCGAGATACTCGGCCTGCGGCACCGTCTGATCGACGAATTTCTGGCGCAGCTCGTCGTTGGAATTGATCTTGATCTTCCAGCGCATGGACTGGGCGCTGTGAACCGAATCCGCATCGGAGGGGCCGAACATCATAAGCGACGGCCACCACCAACGGTTCAGCGCATCCTGCGCCATCTGCTTCTGCTCGGGCGTGCCGCGGGCGAGCTTCGTCATCGCGTCATAGCCCTGCCGCTGATGGAAGCTCTCCTCCTTGCAGATGCGGATCATGGCGCGGGAATAGGGCCCGTAGGAGCAGCGCTGCAACGGCACCTGGTTCATGATCGCGGCGCCGTCCACGAGCCAGCCGATGGCACCGATATCGGCCCAGGTGAGCGTCGGATAGTTGAAGATGCTGGAATACTTGGCCTTGCCGCTGTTGAGCTGCTCCATGAGCTCGTCGCGGCTCACGCCCAGCGTTTCGGCCGCGCAGTACAGATAGAGCCCGTGTCCGGCCTCGTCCTGCACCTTGGCGAGCAGGATGGCCTTGCGCTCCAGGGTCGGGGCGCGGGTGATCCAGTTGCCCTCCGGCTGCATGCCGATGATCTCGGAATGGGCGTGCTGGGAGATCTGCCGGATCAAGGTCTTGCGGTAAGCCTCCGGCATCCATTCCTTCGGCTCGATCTTGATGTCGGCATCGATCCGGTCCTGGAAGGCACGCTCCTGCGGAGACATCTCCTGCTTGGACTGAATGTGCTCGACGCCCGTTTTCACCATCTGTGCGTACACGGCGCTTCTCCCTGACTTCGCTGACTTGTGAGCCCTCGCCCCGCGGCTGTCTTCGAGAGACTGAGCCGTACTGGGCGGGAACAGGAGCCTTGCCTGTCGGGGCCGCCCCTCGGTGCCCGTTGGGTTGCCGGCGCGCAGGCGACATGCCTCTCCTGCTTCCGAGGCTCCTCTAATATGTCACAGAAAATGAATTATTCAAGAAATTTCTGTAACACTTTCGTCAGCCGAGCTTCAATTCGGCGACCGACTCCGCGGCCGCGAAGCGCCGCCTGAAATTCTGGTCGACGGGTGGCAGCGGCCCGACATCGTTCTGGGCATGGGTATCGATCCATTGCTCTGCCGCCGGGAGGAGTGTCCTGTAGATCCTGCCGCAGAGCGCGCGGGCCGTCGTTCCAGCCCAGGACCCAGGGAGAAGCTGGGCCGGCAACAGAGGGTCCTTCAGGACAGCCCTGCGGAAATCGTGGATCAACAGGATGCGGACAAGCAGCGCCTCCAGACTCGTGAACCCAGCACCCCGCTCCAGAGCCCCGAGAGTGCCTGCATAGGCATCGATGAACCGCGTGTAGCGGCTCTCGATTTCCGCGAGTGGCCATGCGCGTTCCACCAATCGCCGGGCGGTCGGCAGGTCGGCCGGGGTCGCGGCGAGCCTCAGGAAAGGGCCGGTCTGGTCGGCCGAGGCCGCAGCGGCGATGAGAAGATCCGGCCCAAGAGTACCGTAGCCCGCTGCCGATAGCTCGCCTCTAAGCACGCTCCGGTCCTGGGCATTCTCCAGCAGGATGAGATCGAACGCCCCCCGCCACTCTTGGGGCGGATCGGCATAGATGCGGTGCGTCGCCTGGGCGAAGGCTTCCTGCCCCTGCGGCGCCAGACGATAATAGCTGTTGCGCCCGACCTTCGAGCGCTCGAACCAGCCCTCGGCAACGAGGCGGGACAGCGCCGTCCGGACGAGCGTATCGCTGATACGGAATGCCCGCATGATCTCATGGAGCGAGCTCAGGGACAGTACCCCGCCCCGGGGCACTACCGCGTCTCCGAAGACCGTCACGATCAGCGAGCCTGCTCGGATCGGTATCTGGTCGTGAAACCTGTCCAGCAGACTCTCTACAAACGCGGCCATGTAAGCCTACCCCGATACACTACGATCACGGCGACGCTTGCCGCCCTGTCCCTTCCTTCTTCAACTACTCACGGTTGGCCGAGCCTGTCGAGGCATGGCGCCTGCAGAGAGAGGCCCGAAATCTCCTTGACTAACCGACCGGTCGGTCAATAATGCCCGAAAGGTGCGGCAATGCCAACGCGGCCGCCGATTCATCATTCCAAGGTGCCCCAATGAGACTCGAGAGCTTCGTTCGTGGAAGTTGGATGTCGCCCGGTCAGGAACTGGCCGAAATCCGCAGTGCCGTCACCGGCGACGTGGTCGCTCAGGTCGCCAACGGTGGTCTCGATATGGGCGAGGTGCTGGCCTATGCCAGGCAGGTCGGCGGCCCCGCCTTACGGAAGCTCACCTTCCATCAGCGTGCAGAACTTCTAAAACGTCTTGCCATTCATTTGTCAGAGCGCAAGGACCAGCTCTACACGCTCTCCTACCAGACCGGCACCACGCGATCCGACAACTTCATCGATGTGGACGGCGGCATCGGCACCCTCTTCGTCTATGCCTCGAAGGGCCGCCGCGAACTGCCCAACACGACCTTTCTTCTGGATGGAAATGTCGAAGCCCTGTCAAAGGGCGGCAGCTTCGTCGGCCAGCACGTAATGGCGCCCCTCAACGGCGTCGCCGTACACATCAACGCCTTCAATTTCCCCTGCTGGGGCATGCTCGAAAAGCTGGCGCCCGCCATCCTGGCCGGCGTTCCGGTGGTCACGAAGCCCGCAACCATCACGTCCTATGTGGCGCATGCACTGGTGCGCATGATCGCCGAATCGCGCATCCTTCCCGAAGGTGCATTGCAATGCATCGTCGGCTCTACGGGCGATCTTTTCGATCACCTGACCTGTCAGGATGTCGTATCCTTCACCGGCTCCGCCGACACGGCTCAGAAGCTGCAGCGGCATCCCGTCATTGCGCGCGAGTCCGTCCGCTTCATCGCCGAGCGCGACTCGCTCAACGCAGCCATCCTGGCTCCAGACGCTGGTCCGGGCACACCGGAATTCGACCTTTTCATCAAGGAGGTCGCGAAGGAGATGACGGTCAAGGCTGGGCAGAAATGCACCGCCATCCGGCGTGCCATCGCACCCAATGCGCATGTGTCTGCCGTGATCGAGGCTCTGGGCGAACGGCTTTCCAAGATCAAGGTCGGCAACCCGGAACTCGAGAGCGTCCGCATGGGACCGGTTGTCGGCTTGGATCAGCGCCGGGATGTCCTCGCCCAGGTGGCAAAGCTGCGGGCAGAGGCAGATATCGTCATCGGAGACCCCGAGAACTTCACGGTAGAGGGCGCAGACCGCGAGCGCGGCGCCTTCATCCCGCCTCTCGTGCTGCATTGCCCGGACCCGATCAGGGCCACCAACGTGCACAGCGTCGAGGCCTTTGGCCCCGTCTGCACCGTGATGGGCTATGACGGGCTCGATCAGGCGGTGGCTCTGGCCAATCGCGGCGACGGCAGCCTCGTGGCCTCTCTCTACACCTACGATCCCGCCACCGCGGCCGATCTAGTGTTCGGTGTGGGCGCCTTCCATGGCCGCCTTGTGCTCATCGACCGCGACTGCGCCAAGGAGCAGACCGGCCACGGGTCGCCGATGCCGCACATGGTCCATGGCGGACCGGGACGCGCCGGCGGTGGCGAGGAGCTCGGCGGCATACGCGGCGTCCAGCACTACATGCAGCGCACAGCCCTGCAGGGCTCGCCTGCCATGCTCTCGCGCGTCACACAGAGCTGGATCAAGGGCGCTCCCATGATCCAGGAGGGCCGACATCCCTTCAGATACCATTTCGAGGATCTCGCGATCGGGCAGACCTTCATCTCGAAGGAGCGTACGATCACGCTCGACGACATCGAGCACTTCGCGGAATTCACCGGCGACACCTTCTATGCGCATATGAGCGAGGAAGCGACGAAGAACCATCCATTCTTCCCCGGCCGCGTCGCCCACGGCTATCTTCTGCTATCCTTCGCGGCAGGTCTCTTCGTCGACCCGGACCTCGGGCCGGTGCTCGCCAATTACGGCCTCGATTCCCTTCGTTTCATCAGACCGGTACAGCCCGGCGAGACCATCAAGGTCCGATTGACGACGAAATCGAAATCACCGCGCAACGAGCAGTATGGCGAGGTCCGCTGGGATGTGGAGATCACGACCGACACCGGCGAAACGGTCGCAACCTATGACCTGCTCACGATGAACGCGGTGCGCCCATGACGGAGCCCACATCGCTTGAGAGCGCCGGACCGGTCAGGCTGCTCCAGAGTGCCTCCGTGGCTTTGATCGAGATCGACAATCCTCCGGTCAATGCCACGTCGCAATCCGTGAGAGCCGGACTGCTCGCAGCGATCCGGGAAGTCGAGCGGAACCCGCAGATCGAAGCCGTCGTGATCGCCTGCGCCGGCCGCACCTTTGTGGCGGGAGCGGACATCCGCGAGTTCGGGCAACCTCCCCGCGAGCCGCACCTGCCGGATGTGATCAACGCCATCGAAGCTTGTTCCAAGCCGGTCGTGGCCGCCATCCATGGCACGGCCCTCGGTGGGGGCTGCGAGATTGCGCTGGCCTGCCATGCGCGCGTTGCGGAGCCCGGAGCAGGCTTCGGCCTGCCGGAGGTCAAGCTCGGACTGGTTCCGGGGGCTGGTGGAACGCAGCGCCTGCCCCGGCTCGTCGGGCTGGACGCAGCCCTTGATCTCGTGACGAGCGGGCGAACCGTGAAGGCCGCGGAAGCTCTGCGCCTGGGCCTCGTCGACCGCCTCTCCTCCGGCGATCTGCGCCAGGATGCGATGGAGCTTGCGCAGGAACTGATCGGCCAGCCGCTGCGTCGCACCGGCGAGCGATCGGTGTCTGCGCCGGATGCCCGGACTGCATCGGCGAAGGTCGCGGAAATCCGCAGGAAGGCGAGAGGCGCGGAGGCGCCGGGCAAGGCCGCGGACCTCGTGCTGCTGTCCGCAAGTGTGCCACTCAACGATGGCATGGCACAGGAGCGCGAGGCGTTCCTGGAACTGCGGTCGTCCGATCAATCGGCCGCTCTGCGGCATGCTTTCTTTGCCGAGCGGGAGGTGACGCGTCTTCCAGGCCTCGAATCCGTTGAACCTCGTCCGGTCCAGAAGGTCGGGATCGTCGGGGCTGGGACGATGGGTTCGGGCATCGCCATCGCCTTTGCGGATGCCGGTTTCGACGTCAAGGTCGTCGAGACGAGCGAACAGGCGCTGACCGCCGGGCAGGCGCGGGTCGCGGACGTCTACGACAAGCAGGTCGCGAGCGGTCGGATCACGGCCGCCGTGAGAGACGAACGCCTGCAGGCCATCGGGTATGCGGTTGGTACGAGCTCCCTGTCGGATCGGGATCTCGTCATCGAGGCGGTGTTCGAGGATCTGGAGGTCAAGCGGGCGCTTTTCCGGGATCTCGATGCGATCCTCCTACCCGGAACAATCCTGGCAACAAATACCAGTTACCTTGATATATCGCTGATCGCCGATGCCACGTCCCGGCCGGCCGACGTGGTGGGGCTGCATTTCTTTAGCCCGGCCAATGTGATGAAGCTCCTCGAGATCGTCCGGACCGACAGGACGGCCGACGACGTCGTGGCCACAGGCCTCGGTCTCGCCAAGCGCCTGCGCAAGATCCCCGTGGTCTGCCGGGTCTGCGACGGTTTCGTGGGGAACCGCATCCTGTCGCGCTACCGCCAGCAGGCGGAGTATCTCCTCGAGGAAGGAGCCCTTCCGCACGAGGTCGACGCCGCGCTCGAAGCTTTCGGCTTCCCGATGGGCCCCTTTGCGGTATCTGACCTTGCCGGACTCGACATCGCCTGGGCGCGCCGCAAGCGCCTCGCGCCCACCCGCGATCCGCGCGAGCGCTATGTGGACATCGCCGACCGGCTCTGCGAGGCGGGCCGCTTCGGACGCAAGACGGGTGCAGGCTGGTATCGCTACGAGGGCGGCAAGCGCGAGGTCGATCCCTCCGTCACCGCGCTCGTCGAGGAGGCCTCGCAGCGGCGCGGGCTGACGCGACGCCCGATTTCGGCGGAAGAGATCCAGTCGCGCATCCGGGCTGCCATCGTCAACGAGGCCTGCAAGATCCTCGACGAGCATATCGTCGAGCGGCCGCTCGATGTGGACGTGGTGATGATGCACGGCTACGGCTATCCGGCTTGGCGCGGTGGTCCCCTGTTCGAGGCGGACCGCGTGGGACTGCAGCCGATCCTCGATCAGGTGAAGGCGCGCGCCGAACGGGACGGGCCCGGCTGGGAGCCGGCGGACGGCCTTGTCCGCCGCGCCGCTTCAGGGGCAAAGTTCTATCCGTAATCGACCGAGACTGGAACACTGGTCCGGTCTCGCAATACAAACAGCTGGGGGACCGTTCATGTTCGACCAGGCCGCCGCCGAGGCGATGCTCAAAAACGTCTTTGCGCCCTGGGTGCAGGCGCTTGATCTCTCCATCGAGCGCCTCGACAAGGACGGCGCCGTCCTGCGCATGCGTTTCTCCGAAAGGTTGTGCCGCGACAACGGCGTGATCTGCGGGCAGGCTCTCATGAGTTTGGCCGACACCGCGATGGTGTTCGCCGTCTCCTCGGCCGGAGGCGCCTACCGGCCGATGACGACGGTCGATCAGACCATGCATTTCCTGAGGCCGGCGGCGAATGTCGATGTGCTGGCGGACGCGAAGGTCGTGCGTCTCGGGCGCACCATGGCCTTCGGCAGCGTGACGCTCATAGCCGACGGCGATCCGCGACCTGTGGCGATGGCGCAGCTCGCCTATGCCCTCCTGCCCGAGGGCAAATAGACGACCTATTCAGAACGGCAGCGCCACGCTCGTCTTGATCTCCTTCAGGACCACGTTGGTGCGCACATAGCGGATGCCGGGCAGCCGGAACATGAACTCGTCGAGGAACTGATTGTAGGCGTGCATGTCGCGCACCACGACGCGCAGGTGATAATCGGCGTCGCCGGTGGTCGCGAAGCACTCCATCACCTCGGCGCGCGCTGTTACACGTGAAACAAATTCGTCGACGAACTTGGAGTCGTGCCGTTCGAGCGACACGTGCAGGATGGCCGAGGTCGCGAAACCTGCCTTCTCCCGGTCCACCAAGGCCGCATAGCCCACGATCACGCCGGTTTCCTCGAGCGCCCGCACCCGCCGCCAGCAGGCCGAGGTGGACATCCCTACGTCCTCCGCCAGCTGCTGGTTCGTGGTGCGCCCCTCCCTCTGGAGCTGCGCCAGAATATGCTCGTCCTGCTTCTCGATCATGGCATGGCCCAGCTCTGGTAGGCTCTTCCAAATCTAGGGTTATTTATCATCGTTTCTACCATACGGGGGCTCTCGGAAGGAAAGAATAGGAAACACCTACCAGCTCTTCGGGATTATTCTAGAGAAGCCGGCTAACGGCGCCTCTCGTTCCGGGATCATCGCCATGGACCACGTTTCGTCCCTCGATTCCTATCGGCTTTCCGACCGGTACAGCCGCGAGAAAGGGCGGGTCTTCCTGACCGGCACGCAGGCCATAGTCCGCATCGTGCTCGACCAGGCCAAACGGGACAAGGCGGCGGGGCTCGACACCGCCGGCTTCGTGTCCGGCTATCGCGGGTCGCCGCTCGGCGGGGTCGATCTCGAACTCTGGCGCGTGAAGGATCAGCTGAAAGAGCACCGGATCGAGTTCCTGCCCGCCGTCAACGAGGATCTCGCCGCAACCGCTGTCCTCGGCTCGCAGCAGGTCGAGACGAATCCCGACCGTCAGGTCCAGGGCGTCTTCGGCCTCTGGTACGGCAAGGGCCCCGGCGTCGACCGCTCGGGCGATGCGCTCAAGCACGGCAACGCCTATGGCTCGTCGCCGCATGGCGGCGTGCTGGTGATCGCCGGCGACGACCATGGCTGCGTGTCCTCGTCCATGCCGCACCAATCGGACGTCGCCTTCATGAGCTGGTTCATGCCGACGCTCCATCCGGCGAGCGTCAGCGAATATCTCGAATTCGGCGAATACGGGTATGCGCTGAGCCGCTTCTCCGGCATGTGGGTCGGCTTCAAGGCCGTGTCGGAGATCGTCGAATCCGGCGTGTCCGTGGAGCTGCGCCCGCCGCGGCAGTTCCGAGTGCCCGATTTCACGCCGCCGCCCGGGGGCCTGCATTATCGCTGGCCGGATCTGCCGGGGCCGCAGATCGAGGAGCGCATGGAGGCGAAGAAGCATGCGGTCTACGCCTTCGCTAAGGCGAACCCCATCGACCGGCATATCTACGACATTCCGGACGCCACCTATGGCATCGTCACTGCCGGCAAGGCCCACCTCGATCTGATGGAGGCTTTGCGCCTCATCGGTCTCGACGAGGCCGCATGCCGCACGCACGGCATCGACATCTACAAGGTCGGCATGGTGTGGCCGCTCGCCCTGCACGACGCGATGGAATTCGTGAAGGGCAAGCGGGAGATCCTCGTGGTCGAGGAGAAGCGCGGCATCATCGAGAGCCAGTTCAAGGAATACTTTTACGATTATCCCGGCTCCAAGCCCGAGCGCATGGTCGGCAAGCATGATGAGACCGGCCAGCGGCTCATCCCGTGGACGGGAGAGCTTACACCGCTCTTCCTCGCCGGCGTTCTCGCAAAGCGTCTCGACCCGATCTTTCCCGACCTCAACCTAGCGCACCGTGCCGCAGCGCTGACGCCTGAAGCGGAACGTATTATCGCCGTACCCGGCGCAACGCGCACGCCGTACTTCTGCTCCGGCTGTCCGCACAACACCTCGACCAAGGTGCCAGAAGGATCGAAGGCGCTCGCCGGCATCGGCTGCCACTTCATGGCGAGCTGGATGGACCGGGAAACCTCGTCGCTGATCCAGATGGGCGGCGAGGGCGTGAACTGGGCGGCCTCCTCCAAGTTCACCGGCCAAGGCCACATCTTCCAGAATCTCGGCGAAGGCACCTATTACCATTCGGGCTCCATGGCGATCCGTCAGGCCATCGCGGCCGGTGCCAACATCACCTACAAGATCCTGTTCAACGATGCGGTCGCCATGACGGGCGGTCAGCCGGTCGACGGGCCGGTGAGCGTCTATGCCATCGCCCACAGCGTGCGGGCCGAGGGCGTGCAGCGCATCGCGCTCGTGTCGGACCGCCCCGAAAAATTCATCCCGGCCGACCTGCCGAAGGGCGTGACGATCCATCCGCGCGAGGATCTCGACATGGTGCAGAAGGAGCTGCGCGAGATCCCCGGCGTCACGGTGCTGATCTACGAGCAGACCTGCGCGACGGAAAAGCGCCGCCGCCGCAAGCGCGGCCAGATGGAGGATCCGAAGCGGTTTGCGTACATCAACGATCTCGTTTGCGAAGGCTGCGGCGATTGCTCGGTGGCATCCAACTGCCTGAGCGTCGAGCCGAAGGAGACGCCGTTCGGGCGCAAGCGCAAGATCAATCTCTCCACCTGCAACAAGGACTTTTCCTGCCTGGAGGGCTTCTGTCCCAGCTTCGTGACCGTGGAGGGCGCCACGCGCCGGGCCAGGAGCACGACGGGTTTCGATGCCGCCGCACGGGCCGCGACATTGCCGCTCCCTGCCCTACCCGAACTTGTAAAACCCTTCGACCTTCTCGTCACCGGCGTCGGCGGCACCGGCGTCGTCACCGTCGGGGCGCTCATCAGCATGGCGGCCCATCTCGAGGGGCTGGGCGTGTCGGTGCTGGACTTCACGGGCTTCGCGCAGAAGTTCGGCCCCGTGCTGAGCTTTGTCCGCCTTGCGGCAGATCCCGGTGCGCTGCATCAGGTGCGCATCGACCAGGGCGCCGCCGACGCGCTGATCGGCTGCGATCTCGTCGTCAGCTCCTCGCCCAAGGCGTCGGGCACCTATCGGCATGGCACCCGGGCCGTGGTCAACACGGCCGAGATGCCGACCGGCGACGTGGTGCGCTTGCGCGATGCGGATCTTGCGAGCCGCACGCGGCTTCGCGCCATCGAGCGGGTGATCGGCGCCGGCAACCTCGCCACGTTCGACGCCAATGCGCTCGCCGAGACGCTGCTCGGCGACACCGTCTACGCCAACGTGATGATGCTCGGCTTCGCATGGCAGCAAGGCCTCGTGCCGGTCTCGTTCGAGGCGCTGTCGCGCGCCATCGAACTCAACGGCGTGACCGTCGAGCGCAACAGGCAGGCCTTTGCCTGGGGCCGCCTGCTCAGCGCGGATCCCGACGTCGTGCACCAGGTCGCCGGGGACAAGCCGGAAGAGGTCGAGACACTCGACCAGGTGATCGCGCGCCGCATCGCATTTCTGACCTCGTACCAGAACAGCGCTTATGCGGCCCGTTTCGACGCCATGGTGACACGGGTGCGCAGGGCTGAAGGCGCGCTCGGCTCCGAGACGCTCACCGACGCCGTCGCCCGCTCGCTCTTCAAGCTCATGGCCTACAAGGACGAATACGAGGTCGCGCGCCTTCACATGGAGACCGGCTTCCTCGACGAACTCAGGCAGCAATTCGAGGGCGACTTCACGGTGCACTATCACCTGGCGCCGCCGCTGCTGCCGTCGCAGCGCGATGCCCGCGGCCGCCCCAGGAAGCGCAGCTTCGGTCCCTGGATTCAGACGCCCATGTCCGTTCTCGCCCGGCTGAAGGTGCTGCGCGGCACGCCGTTCGACATCTTCGGCTACACGGCCGAGCGGCGCACGGAACGCGCCCTGATCGGCTGGTACGAGGAGCAGATCGACAGGATCCTCGCGAGCCTCGACGGGCAGCGCTTCGATGATCTGCTGGCGATCGCGAAGGCCCCGATGGACATCCGCGGCTACGGCCCCGTCAAGGAGGCAGCCATCCGTCAGGTGCAGGCGAATGTCGGGCGCCTGTGGGAGCGACTGGCAGCGGAGCCTGCGGTGATCGACAGCCGCGCGCCGCAGGCCGTTCGGGCTTGAGGCTCGCTTCAGCCCTTACGGACCCGGCACCGTGTCGCTCCCATGTCATCCCCTCCCCGAACTTGATTCGGGGACCCGTGCCGAAGATCTCGATGTGTCGAGCGCAGCGTTTCATGCCGTCGGGATGGCCGGCACAAGGCCGGCCATGACGTGAGAGGGGGTCATCCCCTGCGCACGAATGCGGGAAGGGGTCCACGCTCCTCTTATCTGCAGGAGCGCCGCGGAAGACCTCGCGCGTCCCCTCAAGATTCCTGATTCACGCTGCTTTTCGGCGTGGCCGCCATGACCTTCGTGAGGGCCGCCACCAAATCGTCCGGCATGATCGGCTTGTGGAGGAACGTGGCGTTGGGCGGAAGGTCGCCGGGACCCGGGCCCGTCTTGCCGGAGATCACGAGCACGCCGACCTCGGGCCAGCCCTGCCGCACCAGGCGCGCGAATTCGAAACCATCGATGGAGCCCGGCATGTCAACGTCCGTGAGGACGGCCGAGATGTCGGGCCGGGTCTTCAGCAGTTCGAACGCCTCGTCGGCATCCTGCGCCTCGACCACCCAGAACTCGGCCTCCCGCAGGATATCGACCTGCGTCAGACGAACGAGCGGCTCGTCTTCGACCAGGAGCACGACGGGGTGTTTCACGACTCTGCGATGCGGCTTCATGCTCCATGAAACGGGTCTGTTCCGATCCAGTTCCCTCCGCTCGCACAGGCGTGAGAGCGGTCGGGTTGCGCTGACCTCCGCTCCCATGCCGAGAGCCCGGCTGGAATTTGAACCCGCGTTCCGCTCACCCTGTGCGGTCGAACCTTTTCAATCGGAATCGCCGGTACGAAGCCGGTCATGACGTTGGAGGCGAGGATCCGGGCAGCCGTTCGGGATAGGTGCGAGTTTATGGCAGGCTGGGCCTGGACATTGCTCTTAGGATCGCTTGGCCTTTGCCGTGAGCTGCTTGATCCGGTCGACGACGTCCTGGGACGGATACGGCTTCTCCATCAACGGGCCGGCCTCGCAGAGGGTGGCCGCGATATCGGCCGAGCGTTCCGCCCCGGACGTGAGAATCACCTGCGTGCCGGGCTTGTTGGCGCGGATCCACCGGGCCAACCCGAAACCATCCATGCTCCCGGGCATCTCGACGTCGCTGAACACCACATCGACGGACACCTCGGGGGACTGGAGAATCGCCACGGCTTCTTCCGCATTCACGGCCTCATGGACCCGGTAGCCGCATTCGCGCAGGTAATCCGCGATGACGAGGCGAATCAGGACCTCGTCCTCGACGACCAGAACTGTCTGGAGAGAAGAACCGGCCTCGGCCGTGATATGTGTCGATGGCGTGCTCACACCCAGCTAACCGCCGAGCTTTTGCCTTTGTTCCCCTGCCCTGCGTCAGGGCGGGTCCGGCCAGTTGAGGCTGCGTACGACGAGATCGACGACCTGGGACGCGAGATACGGCTTGCGGATGAGAGGACCAAGGTCGTCCAGGCCAGGATCGCCAGGCCTGTCCGGCTCCGCAGAGGCGAGAATGACCCGCATGGGCTTCTGCCGGCCGCCGAGGAGACGGGCCGTTTGCGCGCCGTTCGTGGAGCCCGGCAGGTCGAGGGCGACGAAGAGGAGTTCGATGCGGACGGCATCGAGCACCGCGAGGGCCTCCTCGGCAGAGCCCGCCTCCAGCACCTTGAACCCCGAGCCTCGCAATTCGTCGCTGACGAGGCACCGGACCCGGGCATCGCCTTCGACGACAAGGATGGCAGGAGGTGTCCGACGTGGAAGAGCCGTGACGGATGCTGCGTTCATTCTTGCCCCTGACGCGATACGCTCGCGCATCGTGCGGCTCTCTGGCTCCGCGCCAAACGATGCGCCACTTGAAAGACCGAGCATCGGATCGATCCCGAACGCGGTGTCCGGTTTTCACGTCCGGTGCTCTCCGCCGACAACGTGCGGCTGCCCCAAGGGTTCGGCCGCGTCGGGCCGGGTTGCCGTCTCAACCCGCTGGCCTCATGCGCCGGAACCGTCTATCAATGGCCACGTTTCGCTTTTGCCCTGTCCTTAGCCCCCTTGGTCCCGTGTCCGACCCGAAGCCCTTAGGCGTCATTCTCCTGGTGGAAGACGAGCCGCTCGTGCGGCTGGTGGCGGCCGACATCCTCATGGAGGCGCATTTCCGGGTGATCGAGGCGGCGGATGCGGCGGAGGCCCTGACGGTCCTGAAGGCCGAGGTCGACGTGGACGTGGTGCTCTCGGATGTCGAGATGCCGCCCGGCATGAACGGCTATGAGCTCGCGTGGGAGATCCACCGGACTTGGCCTTCGGTGGGGATCCTGATCTCCTCGGGCCGCGAGTGGCCGAAGGCCCAGGATCTGCCCCCGGGGGCAACCTTTCTGGCAAAGCCCTATTCCCAGGCAGCCCTGGTGTCCCATGCGCTGGCTGCGGCCGAGAAGGCTCAGGCGGCCCGTGCCTTTGCCAGCCCTCAGGGCGAGGTCGGTGAGGCCGCCGATGCGGCTTCGCCCGTGCCGAAGACCGCCTGATCGGCTTCCATGAATTCGTGCACGGCGCATCAGCACCGTGCCCGCTCGCAGATGAGGCTGCCCTTCGGGCTTAGGCGGCGCGCACGCCCTGGAGGAAGCCTTCGACCTCCCGGCTCAGCGCAGTCGAGTTGGACGCCAGCTCGCCGGCCGCGGCGAGCACCTGGGACGCGGCAGAGCCCGCATGGGTGGCGGCACCCTGGACCTGGACGATGCTCTCGCTCACGTCCTGCGTGCCCCTGGCCGCCTCGCTGACGTTGCGCGCGATCTCCTGCGTGGCGGCCTGCTGCTCTTCGACGGCGGCGGCGACGCTCGTGGCGATCTGGTGCACCTCCTCGATGGTGAGGCCGATGTCGCGGATGGCCTCGACCGCATCCTTGGTCGATTGCTGGATCTGGTGGATATAGGCGGTGATGTCTTCGGTGGCGCGCGAGGTCTGGTTGGCGAGTTCCTTCACCTCGGAGGCCACTACGGCGAATCCCTTGCCGGCCTCGCCCGCGCGGGCCGCCTCGATGGTGGCGTTGAGCGCCAAGAGGTTGGTCTGGCTCGCGATCGTGTTGATCAGGGCCACGACCTCGCCGATCTTCTGCGCACCGTCCGCCAGGGTTTCCACAAGCTGGTTGGTCCTGCGGGCGTTCTCCACGGCCCGGGCCGCCGCGACGGATGTCTGCGACACCTGCGAGCCGATCTCGCTGGAGGAGGCCGCCAGCTGCTCGGCCGCCGCGGCGACCGCCTGCACGTTGCTGGAGGTTTGCTCGGCGGCTGCGGCCACCGAATTGGACTGCTGGTTGGTCTGTTGGGCGGTCGACGCCATCGACCGGGCCGTTGCCTCCATCTGCTGGGCCGCCACCGTGAGATGCTGGACAAGGCCGCCGACGCTGCCCTCGAAGCTCTGGGCGAGCGCCATCATCTCGATCCTGCGCCGCTCCGCCGCCTGCTTCTCGGTCTCCGCCTGAGCGTGCCGAAGGTTTTCCGCTTCCTGCATGGCACCGGCGAACACCTGCGTGGCCTTCCAGATATCGCCGATCTCGTCCTTGCCGGCCTTGGCCTTCGGCAGGTTGTAGTCGCCGGAAGCGAGCCTCTGGATGGCCTCGGTCACGCGCCGCAGCGGCTGTGCGATCTGCCGGTGTCCGACGAGCCAGCCGATCAGAAGCGCGATGGCGGTACCGGCCAGCGCGATCGAGATGAGTAGCATCAGGCGCTGATCGTAGAGTTCCGTCGCCCGCCGCTCCACGGCGGCGATCTCTTCGCTGCCGCGCTTGGTCAGTGCATCGATGCTGACCTGGAAGGCTTTCCGGTTGGCGCGGTTGGCGTCGGTGTTGCCCTGCGCATTGGCGGCCGCGGGCGAAACTTCGGCGCCCAGGCGGACCGTTTCGGAGCGGAACTTCTTGAACTCCGCCGCATCCTTCACGACGGCCTCGAACAGAGCCTTGCTGTCGCTCGCCACGATGGGCTCCCACTCCTTCAGGAGAGCATCCATGTCCTTCAGGGTCGCCAGGAGTCCGTCGCCGAACTTGCGCGCCTCGGCGGTATCCTTCGACGCATAGATGCCCCGGGCCTCCATGACGACGTGGGTCACGAGCCGGTTGAGCCGCTCTCCGTAAAGAGCCCTGGTGGCCGCGAGCCTGACGTCGTCGACAGCCTGGTTGTAGGTTTGCAGCGTGCTGATGCCGACGGCGGCCGTCATGACGGCGACAACGCTCAGCGCCGCGACGAGCGCGAAAATCCTCGTTCTAATTTTCATCATCAACCCCGAACGGCCGAAGCCACAGCAACACCCATGAATACATCTGCATGGTACTGCGCGAATGCTTGTGCGGAGCTTGCGATCCTCGTCAGGCGGATACAGCCAAGTTTCTTTGCCTCGAGTGACGAAATTTTAAGTATAAACCCATAGGAATGATTCCACGCGATTCTCAACGTGGCGGTTTCCATGGGCATTCGGTTCGACAAAGTATTGGAGCAGGTGGCCAGGGCAGGAAACGCCAAGGGCCCCATGACCACGGCCGAGCAGCGAGAGCGCAAGGTTCAACGGATCGAGGAATCCATCCGCGCCCGCGAGGCAGTGGGCGACCGCATCGTGATGTGCTTAGGCCTGGCCCTCACCCTCTCGGCCATCGGCCTTCCGGTCTATGCCCTGAATGTCAGCGACGGCTATTCCTATCTCAAGACGGCGGTGACCGACACGAGCATCGGCAGGGCCGTCGCCGTAAGCCCGGCGCGAGCCGCCGATCTGAATCCTGCAACCACCGGCTCTCTGACCAAGAAGGACGTCGTCCTGACGGCGGGCCAGAAGGCAGAGGCCGCTGCGCAGAGCCTCGACAGACGGGCGCAGTTCCAGCGCTACGTCGTCCATCGCGCAACAGGCGGGTCTGCCCTGATCGAAGGTCCCGAAGGCCTGTGGTGGGTGACGCCCGGAATGACCCTACCCGGAATCGGTCAGGTCATCTCCATCGAGCGTTCCGATTCCGGCTGGGTGGTTCTGACGACCGAAACCATGATCACGCAGTCGCCGGCCGCGCGCGCGTCCAGCTAAATCCGCAAGGCGCTCCACCGAGCGCCTGCGCCGGAATCGTCGTATCGTCCTGATTGATGGATGCGCAGGGCTGCGTTCGACAGCCCCTGCTGCTTACTTGGTCGCCGTCACGATCGGGGCCGCCTGGTTTCCGAGCCAGACCCAGGTTGCACTGTCGGACCCTTCCCGCTTCACATAGCGATAGCCCGTCTGCTGCCAGGGAAGAACGGCGTTGCGCTTGTTGTCGAGGATGTAATCGCCGCGGTCGGTTCTCGCCATCAGCACCGCGTGCCCCGCCCCAATCTCGTCGATGACCACCGTCATGCGCAGGGCGCGCTGCGGCAGGCCGGCCTGCGTGAGGAGGCGGCGCTTCAGCAGCTGGATGTCCTCGCAATCGCCCAGCCCGTCATCGGGATAATCCCAGCGATCCGCAACACCCCAGTGATCCTGGTCCGTCACCGGCAGGATCTCCTTGTTCACCCGCTCGTTCACGTCGACGATCATCTTCCAGTTCGCCTGATCGAGAACGATCGTGTCAGGCTCGGAGGGATCGTGCGCGCATTCCCGCGGTCGCTGCGCGCAGAACGCGATCCAGGCCGGCGTCGGTCCGGCCGCACCGACGGAAAGAAGAGCATCGCCCGGCCCGGGCGTGACCCATTGAGGGAATGCGAGGGCCGATCCCGCACCGGCCATGGCGGAGAGAACCACAGCGGCAAAACCCACTGAGGCGAAGATACGATTGAGGCGTTTACTGCGCCTCGCCAAAGTCGTTGAAGTAATCCCGCGCATGCCCCGCACCTGTTCAGCTTTTTTCTTTTCAACAAAGCTGTCAGCAGCGGAGGCTCAGCGCAAGCGGGAACTCGTCGCAAGATCACGAACGCTCCGCCACTGTTGACTTCCAGCAACAGAGCAAGCATTCGACGCTGCGATGTATGACAGACCTCTCCGAATGAAGAGGGAAGATCAGTATTCGAGATTGGTCAGTGCAATCCTGACCGCTCGACGTCCGTATCCCGCCGGAAAGCGATGAATCCTCGTCTCCGTCGAGCAAACGAGACCGCCAGGCTCCGTTTCAACGGTGACAGGAGCCTGTCAGATCAGCGCATCGGCAGATCCAGGCGCTGCTTCATTCAAGCCCGGCTCTGCGCCAGGCTGCGATGTCTCGCCCAATGCCTCGTTCTCTTCGAAGAGATCATGAGGCGAACGACGGGCGTTCCGATCAGCCCGACCAGGGAGGCAGCAACGACAGGCACCAGAACCAAGGTCATGGATCTCTCCTCATCATTTGGAGGTACCCCTTCCCTATGGCATAGCGAGCTTGCCCGAACCTGACGAGGCGTTTTCGCCCGCCAATATTAGTGGCTCGGGATTTACTACGTTCCTAGGAAGAGCTTCGGCACTGCTCGATCGTGAGTGTATCATCGCTCAACGTTTCTGTTTGTTTAGGAGAACCGCGTGAGAACGCTTGTCATGACACTTGCGGCAGCGGTCTGCGTCGGCGGATGCGTGCCGACGACCCATGAAACGCTCGCTCTGTCGTGTTCGGATTATATCGGCAAGCCCATCTCCACGCGGATCGCCGCCTGGGGTCCGCCGCGGACGATCTACAGGATCAGCCCGACCCAGGTCGGATACGTCTTCGAGAGCAAGCAGACCACGTTCATCGGCGGCGAGCCCTATTATACGGTCAACTACATGATCGGCGCCGACAAGCACCGTACGCCGGTGCGCAAGCTCACCACCATCTGCAGCGGCATCTTCGTCGCGAGCGCGCCGTCCGACGCGACGCCAGTCACGGAGCGGATCGTCGTGGACGTCATTTCGAAGTAGCGGATCAGAAGCCGCCGCGCTTCAGCTTGGTGATGCTCATCATCAGGTCGACGCTGATGCCCGCGTCCGTGGGTTCGGAGAATAGGGTCAGCACAGGCGCAATCTGCTCTGGGGCGGCATTGTTCATGTCCCACATGGCGGAAAACCGCTGGATCAGCTTGTCGACCTTCTTGGGATCCTGCAGATCCTGGATGTTGATGTGCTTTTCCAGGTTGCGGACCTGCAGATCGAGATCCGCCTTGGATGCTTCCTTTGGGATGTTGAACGTCGTTTGGACGAACTTCAGGAGACCCTTGTCCGCAAGCAATCCCATTGGGGAAGTAATGGTGGACGCCTTGCGCTTGAAATAGAGCGCGAGCCTCACACCTTCATTCTGCTCACCCTCCTTGTTCTCAAGGGTCTGCTGGTAGTACTTGCTGACCGCTTCTGTGGTTGCGCTGGCCTGAGAAGTCGCCTTGTCGCCCTTGGCGGCGAAGTCGAACGCCTTCGCGAATTCCTTGTAGCGCGGGTCCGTCATCTTGTTCGCCATGCTCGTGGAGGACGAGACCCCCTCCGTGAGCAGCTTCTTCATGAAGGCCTTGGCGTAGATCATGTCGTCGAGGCCATAGGCCTTCATGGCATAGTTGAAGAGGCGGTAATCCTTCACGAACGCGTCGATGGTCTTCACCTTCGAGATGTTCGCCAGATAGTACTCGGTATCGCGCTTCACCATCGCGTCGTTCTGGGTGATCGACTTGGTCAGCGTCGGGTTGGTCTGCAGCATCTGATAACGCATCATCGTGCTGATCATGGTTCACTCCTGAGGATGATACTGGTCATCCGGATCTGCGTTTGCGACCGATTGTTCGGTTCTATTCCCTCGCCGTTGCGATGGATCGGCAATCCTTCGAGAATCTCTCGGAGACGGCCTGGGTCTCGTCGGGATCGAGAGCGAACTTCACGCTCTGCGGCTCAAGACGAAAGTTCGCAAGCTCCACGATAAGCCTCTGCGCTGTCGCGAGGCTTGTCATGAAGTCCATGACCTCGTTCTCGCCCCGCAATTGCCCGTAGCGGTCGCGGTAGACCCAGTGGGAGACCCCAGGCGGGCGATCATCCAGCCAATAGACCGTGCTCCGGCCCCTGGAATCGCTCTGACCGAGATAGGCCTTCTGCATCACAGTCAGGGCAACGGCCGCCTGCGGCGGCTCGCCTTCCTCCCCTGCGACTCTGGTGCAGGAAAGCCAAAGGGAACTCCCCTCCTCTCCCCTGATCTGCGCCAGCGCCCGCTTCGGCTGGCCGCCCTGATCCGTCTGGAGAGCATAGTTCCAGGTTCGGAGCGTGCCCGCTGTCGCCGCTTCGGCAGAAGGTTCAGGAACCGCCGCGCCGAGCACGCAGATGGACACGAGGGCGATGGTGCGATGGAAGGTGTTCGACATGGCTCAGCATTCCGCGAGCGAACCCAAAAAAGCCCCGCCTCTTGCAAGACGGGGCTTCTGATTACCGACTTGTCAGATCATCAGCCGAAGAGCTTCAGGATCATCTGGCTGTTCTGGTTGGCGATCGAGAGCGACTGCACGCCGAGCTGCTGCTGGGTCTGCAGAGCCTGCAGGCGGGTCGAAGCCTCGTTCATGTCGGCGTCAACCAGAGTGCTCACCGTGTTCGTCAGCGACTCGCTCAGAACGCCCAGGAAGGTCTGCTGCGCGGTGATCTGGTTCTTGGCGGCACCGAGCTCGACCGCATAGTCACGGACTGCCTTGAGAGCCGTCTCGACCGTGTCGGCGTGCGTATCGACGTCGGTCGCAGCGGTGATGCTGAGAGCATTGACGGCACCCGCGCCGGAGACCAGGGCGGCATCCATGTCGGTGATGGCGACGTCGATGGTCTTGAAGCCGCTGCCCGTCGTGCCGCCGGACCAGCCGGAGACCAGGCTTACAGGTCCGGTGACCGTACCGTTGAGGAGGTTCACGCCGTTGTTCTCGGCGCCGTCGACGATACCCTCGATCCGCTTGCCGATGGCAGCGAGCGAGGTGTTGATCGCCTCATAGTCGCCGCCGATCACGTTCTTGGCCTTGGCCAGCTCGACTTTCATCTCTTCGAGCGCCTTGGTCAGCTCGCCGAGCGCGCCGTTGGCGGTGTTCAGGGTCTCGGCGCTCTGGCTCATCGAAGCCTTGATGGTGGAGAGAACGCTGTTGTCGGTCTTCATCTGCGTCGACACCGACCAGTTGGTGGTGTTGTCGGCAGCCTCGGCGACCTTCAAGCCGGTCGAGATCTGGTTCTGGGTCTTGCCCAGGGCGCTCTGCGTATTCGACAGGTTGCGCAGGGCGGTCAGGGCGGAGGAGTTCGTGAGGATGGAAGCCATGTGTGTGTTCCTTGAATGATTGGGATTGTTCAGGGAATGTCGGAATCTAACCGACCCAGCGGAGTGGCATCATGCCTCGAGGAAGTTCGATCCGCTGTTCACATGCATCCGGGCTTGAACCGATAAAGTGGAGCGGCGTCATGCCGAGCCTGAAGTATTGGCTCTCCACAGTGCTGTCTTAGCGCGGCCGATCAATCTCTCGATCTCTCGTCGCGTCCATGCACCCTTTAATAGGGAGGTCCTTTACGCACGTCAAGCATAAAAATTAAACTTAATGAGTTTTCCGCTCGCGTTTACTTTTTGTTAACTTTTGGGAGCTGCTTTAAAGAAAGTAAACAACGTGTCCTTCTGGGCAAAATGCCAATGAATACTTAGACAACGCAGCCTTCGATTGCTCGATATGAAAGATGTACAGGACCTGCCCGAGCACCGGCCTTAGATGCCGCAACTGCTCAACGTTGGAAAGCAGGATGTACAACTTGAGCCCTTCATTGCTCCATCAGAAAAAGCCCCGCCTCTTGCAAGACGGGGCCTTCTTTCACCGATCAGGAGGCTCTTACTGGAAGAGGCGCAGGATCGTCTGGCTGTTCTGGTTGGCGATCGAGAGCGACTGCACGCCGAGCTGCTGCTGGGTCTGCAGAGCCTGCAGGCGGGTCGAAGCCTCGTTCATGTCGGCGTCAACCAGAGTGCTCACCGTGTTCG
>DASZBB010000169.1:0-3044 GCA_035944695.1 Microvirga sp.
GCACCGGCCGTCAGGCCGCGCACGAGATAGCGCGAGAAGAGAAGATAGAGGACGAGCACGGGCGCGATCGCCAGGGTCAGCGAGGCGAGAACAGCGTTCCAGTCGGTCACGTACTGGCCGATGAACTGCTGCACGCCGAGCGTAATCGTCTGCTTGCCGTCACCGGGCGCTAGGATCAGCGGGAACCAGAGGTCGTTCCAGACCGGCACCATGGTGAACACGGCGACCGTCGCGATGGCCGGGCTGATCAGAGGCAGGATGATGCTGGCAAAGATCCGGTATTCGCTCACCCCGTCGCAGCGGGCGGCGTCGCGCAGATCCTTCGGGATCTGCTGGATGAACTCGCCGAGGATGAGGATCGCGAGCGGAAGACCCTGCGCCACATAGACGAGGATGAGCGCCGTGAGGGTGTTGACGAGGTTCAGCTCCACCATCATGCGCAGGATGCTGACGCTGCCGAGCCGGATCGGCACCATGATGCCGATGGCGAGATAAAGGCCGATGAGCGTATTGCCGGGGAATTTGTACTCGGTCAGAGCCCAGGCGGCCATCGCGCCGATGAGAACGATCAGCACGAGGGAGACCAAGGTCACCGTGAGACTATTGAAGAAGTACAAGCCGAAATCCGCATTGGCGAAGACCCGGTCGAATCCGATCGTCGTCCATGTCTGGCCGTTGGGGAGGCCGAGCGGATCGGCGAAGATCGCCCGCCGCGTCTTGAATGCGTTGATGAGGATGAGGAGGATCGGGCCGAGCGCCAGGATCGTATAGAGGATGAGCGCGATGTGGACGGCGATCCGGGCTGGTCTGACGGTTGTTCCCATAGCGCCCTCAGAACGTATGCCGCTGCAGCCGCCGCTGCACGCCGAAGAGATAGATCAGCACGCCCGCCAGGATGATGATCAGCATGGCGGTCGCCACCGCGGCTCCCATGGTCGGGCTGCCGACCTGCAGCTGGAAGCCGAAGAAGGTGCGGTAGAAGAACGTGCCGAGAATGTCGGTTGAGAAGTTCGGGCCTGCGAGCGCGCCCTTGATCGCATAGATCAGGTCGAAGGCGTTGAAATTGGCCACGAAGGTCAGGATCGACACGACGCCGAGCGTCGGCAGGATCAGGGGCAGGCGCACGAACCAGAACACGCTGAAAGGACCCGCCCCGTCGACGGTGGCGGCATCGAGCAGATCGTCGGGAATGTTCAGGAGCGCCGCATAGATCAGCATCATGGGAATGCCTACGAACTGCCAAACGGAGATGAGGGAGACCGTCAGCAAGGCCGTCGATTCCTGACCGAGCCAGGGGCCGAACAAACTGCCGAGCCCCACGGCCTTCAGGAGGCTCGGCGCGATGCCCCAGAGCGGATTGAGGATGAGCTGCCAGATAAATCCGATGATGACGACGGAGAGCATGGTCGGCAGGAAGATCAGCGTGCGATAGATGCTCCCGCCGGTGAGGCGTGGCAGGCTGAGCAGCATGGCAAGCCCCAGGCCGATGCCGTTCTGCACCACCATGTGGATGGCGAAGAAGATCAGGTTGTTGCGGAACGCGTTCCAGAACTGGCCCGACCAGTTGGGATCGGCCAGGAGCGTCTGAAAGTTCTGGAGCCCAACGAAGCTGCGCGCCCCCGTCTCGTCGCCCGCATAAAGACTCAGGCGGATCGTATCGATGAGCGGATAGATCGAGAACAGGGTGTAAATGGCAAGGGCGGGAGCCAGGAACACCGCGATATGGACAGGAAAGCGCGAGCGGGTGGGAACCACGTCCGCCGGCTGCGCGCTTGAAGCCGTGAGATCCGTCATGCTGCTCCAGATCGCAGGGATGGAGAGGTGGCGGGCCGCTCCGGATGAGCAGCCCGCCTGAACGCGTTGAGCGCTTACTTCTTATGCGGCTCGTACCAGCTGGCAAGGCCGTCCTCGACCTTCTTGGCCGCTTCTTCCGGCTTCATGCTTCCGTTCAACACCTGGGCGCTCACGTTCCAGAGCTCGTTTTCGAGATTGGGCGTGCCGCGGGACAGGATCTGGTAGGAGTTGCGGATCGAGCTTTCGCAGGTGCCGCGCCAGCCGACGAACTTGGCCGCCACCGGATCCTTCACGTCGACCTTCGCGTTGGAGAGCGGGAAGAAGCCCGGCAGCTCGTTGGCGTAGATCTCGGCGAATTCGGGCGAAGCCACCCACGACAGGAAGGTCTTCGCAGCCTCGATGTTCTTCGACTTGGCGTTGATGCCGATTGCGATATCCGTGTGGTCGCTGATGTAGCACTTGTCACCGGCCTTCACGACGGGCGGAGCGAAGGCGTCGAACTCGAAATCGGCTTGCTTGCGGAAGATCGGCACGTCCCAGGAGCCGGCCGGATAGATCGCCGCGCGGCCGAGCGTGAACAGGTTCTGCGTGTCGGGATACTTCTGGGACTTGTAGCCGTCGCCCATGTAGGGCGCCCAGCTCGCCAGTTCCTTGAACACGTCCACATAGGCCGGATCGGTGAACTTCTGCTTGCCCTCGATGAGCGCCTTGCGGCCCTCCTCGCCCTTCCAGTAGTTCACGCCGATGTTCTGGAAGCCCATGGTGGCGGCCTCCCACTGGTCGGCGGTGCCCATGGCGATCGGCGTGTACTTGCCGTCGGCCTTGATCTTGTCCAGCACCGCGTGGAACTCGGCCATGGTCTTCGGCGGCGTGAGCTTCAGCTCGTCGAAGATTTCCTTGTTGTAGACGAAGCCGTGGATCACCGAGGCCATCGGCATGCAGAAAGTGGTCTTGCCGTCGTCCGTGGACCAGGCGCTCTTGGCCACGTCCGAGAAGTTCTCGATGCCCTTCACGTCGTTGACGGCGGTCAGGTTGCCCTTCTTGAACAGGTCGAGGGAGGCATCGAAGGGGCGGCAGGTGATCAGGTCGCCCGCAGTGCCGCCCGCGAGGCGCGCGTTGAGGGCGGCGTTGTACTCGGTCGGCGGATCGGCCTTGAACTGCACCTTGATGTTGGGGTGCTTCTTGTTGAAGGCCGGAATGATCTTGGTGTTCCAGACATCCGCATCGTCGTTGCGCCAGCTCTCGATGGT
>DASZBB010000170.1:0-4801 GCA_035944695.1 Microvirga sp.
AGCGCACCGGCATCATCATGGGCTCGGGCGGCCCCTCCACCCGGATCATCATGGAAGCGGCCGACATCACCCGCGACAAGGGTCCCAAGCGCATCGGCCCCTTCGCCGTGCCGAAGGCGATGTCCTCCACGGCGTCCGCCACGCTCGCGACCTGGTTCAAGATCAAGGGCGTGAACTATTCGATCTCGTCCGCCTGCGCGACCTCGAACCACTGCGTCGGCAACGCCTACGAGATGATCCAGTACGGCAAGCAGGACGTGATGTTCGCCGGCGGCTGCGAGGACCTGGACTGGACCATGTCCAACCTCTTCGACGCCATGGGGGCCATGTCCACCAAGTACAACGACACCCCGTCGCGCGCATCCCGCGCCTATGACGCCAACCGCGACGGCTTCGTCATCGCCGGCGGCGCAGGCGTGCTGGTGCTGGAGGAGCTGGAGCATGCCAAGGCGCGCGGCGCGCGCATCTACGGCGAGATCGTCGGCTACGGCATGACGTCCGACGGCTACGACATGGTGGCTCCCTCGGGCGAGGGCGCCATCCGCTGCATGCGCATGGCCCTCAAGGACGTCCACAACCCGGTCGACTACATCAACCCGCATGCCACATCGACTCCGGTCGGCGACCAGAAGGAAATCGAGGCGATCCGCCAGGTCTTCGGCTCGGGCGACAAGTGCCCGCCGATCTCTGCGACGAAATCGCTCACCGGCCATTCGCTCGGCGCCACCGGCGTGCAGGAGGCGATCTATTCGCTGCTGATGATGAACAACCGCTTCATCTGCGAGAGCGCCCATATCGACGAGCTCGATCCGGAATTCGCCGACATGAACATCGTCCGCAGCCGCATCGACGATGCCAGGATCGACACCGTCCTGTCGAACTCCTTCGGGTTCGGCGGCACCAATGCCACACTCGTCTTCAGCCGTTTCAACGGCTAGCGCATCTGCTGCATCCCAAAAGTGGTTTCCACTTTTGGGATCGATGCTCTAACACTGTCATAAACCTGAGACGGCTCCATGCGATGCCCGATTGATTTCTGGGGGACCTCGCATGGACACGCTCACCGACACGATTCTTCCGGCCCGCGATGCACACTTTCATAACAATTGGCGTCGCACCATGGAGCCGATGCATAGGGGGACCCAAGTGACCGGTCTGATGCAAGGAAAGCGCGGCCTCATCATGGGCGTCGCCAACGACCATTCCATCGCCTGGGGCATTGCCAAGACCCTGGCCCAGCACGGGGCGGAGCTCGCCTTCACCTACCAGGGCGAGGCCCTGGGCAAGCGCGTCACGCCCCTGGCCCAGTCCCTTGGATCCAGTCTCGTCGTTCCCTGCGACGTGGAGGACATCGCCTCCGTCGACGGGGTGTTCGAGACCCTCGACCGGCATTGGGACGGGCTCGACTTCGTGGTTCATGCCATCGGCTTCTCCGACAAGTCGCAGCTCAAGGGCTCCTACGTGGACGTCACCACCCGCGAGAACTTCTCGCGCACCATGGTGATCTCCTGCTTCTCCTTCACGGAGATCGCCCAGCGCGCCGCCAAGCGCATGAGGAACGGCGGTTCGCTCCTGACCCTCACCTATGGCGGCTCCTCCCGGGTCATGCCGAACTACAACGTGATGGGCGTGGCGAAGGCGGCGCTGGAAGCCTCCATGCGCTACATCGCGTCCGATCTCGGCCCCCAGGGCATCCGCTGCAACGCGATCTCGGCAGGCCCGGTGCGCACGCTGGCCGGCGCCGGCATCTCGGACGCGCGCCTCATGTTCACGTACCAGAAGGCCCATGCCCCGCTTCGCCGGACGGTGACCATCGAGGATATTGGCGGCTCGGCCCTCTACCTGCTCTCCGACCTGTCCAACGGCGTGACCGGCGAGATCCACTACGTGGATTCCGGCTACAACATCATCTCCATGCCCCGACCCGAGGTCCTGAAGGCTCAGGATGCCGCCGGCGTGACCGGGGAAGAGGGCTGAAGCGTCGATCCGACGCTCGATCCCTTCAGCGGCGCATCGTACGAAAAGCACGGCCAGCTTTGCGCACGATGCGCTCAAGCTTTTATCGTGCGTTTCTGACATTTCGAGCGGTTGCTTTCGGCGCTCCTCCTGCGGCAGACCTGGTGGCACAGAAGACCGCATCCGCCGTCATGGCCTTGGATGGAGCATAAGAGCCTTATCTTGCTGCTCGAGCCTGATGCCGAGGCATCAATGCTTCGAATGGCCGCTTAACCTTACTAATAAATCATCAGTAAAAGACGGCCTGTGACAGCTCTGCCCGCGGCCGAGTTAGCTCATTCATCCTAATGGACAGGCATTCTAATATAAGCCAAGAATTTATTCGATATTCGCGGCACCCTGGTTTGCGATATGCAATGGAATAAGGACATCGATTTTTCTTCGCTTGGCAGGACACCTCGTGAAGATTTCAGCATGCCGCAAAGGGACGACTTAACCGTCTTCGATAACCTGTATCATTACGCCTTTGTCCTGAGCCGGCAGATTCCCTGGCTTGCCGATGCGAGCGGAAAAGTCGTTCAGGTCGGGCCCGGCTGGTCCGAGTGGATCGGGGAGCCTCCTGAGCGGCTTGTCGGCAACGGCTGGGTGAAGCTGGTCCATCCCGAGGACTTGCCCCGTCTGGTGCAGACGAGGCGCGAAAGCCTGGATACGGGATCTCAGTATCAATGCGAATACCGGATCAAGACCGCGGACGGCAGCTACCGCTGGTGCCGCTCCAGTTCCGCGGCCCACCGCGACGAGACGGGCGCGATCCTCTTCTGGTACGGAACCACGGAAGACATTCACGACCGGAAAGAGGCGGAACTCACCCTTCGGGACCATGCCCGGGTCCTGGAGATGGTCGCGGCCGGCCAGCCTCTCGGCGAGATCCTGGCCGCGCTCTGCCTCCTGGCCGAGGAGCGTATTCCCGGCGCACGCTGCTCGATCCTCCTGTACGATCCGGAGGGCAGACTGCTGCGGCACGGCGCGGCTCCCAGCCTTCCCGGCGCCTACAATTCCGCCATCGACGGCGTGGCCGTCGGACCGATCGCCGGCTCGTGCGGCACGGCCGCCCATACGCGGAGCAGCATCATCGTCACCGACATCGCCTCGGACCCATTATGGGCCGGCTGGCGCGACCTCGCGCTCGCTCACGGCCTGCGCGCCTGCTGGTCGAAGCCGGTCTTCGCGCGCTCCGGCGAAGTGCTCGGCACCCTCGCGCTGTATTATGACGAGCCCCGCGCCCCGACCCACCGTGAGATGGAGCCCATGGAGGCCGTGCTGCATCTGGCCGCGCTGGCGATCGAACGGCAACGGGACGATGCGGCTTTGCGCGAGAGCGAAGAGCATCACCGCCACTCCGTCGAGCTCAATCCTCAAATCTCCTGGACGGCCGATCCGCAGGGCAACCTTCTCGATGTCTCCTCGCGCTGGTACGATCGCACCGGCATGAAAGCGGAGAACTCGCTCGGAGCCGGCTGGATCCAGGCGCTCCACCCCGAAGACGCGCCGATCGTGCTCGAAAGATGGTCCCGTTCGGTGGCGACCGGCGAGGATCTCGACGTGGATTATCGCCTGCGCATGGCCGACGGGACCTACCGCTCGTTCCGATCCCGGGCGGCCGCGCGCCGGACCGAAGATGGAACCGTGATTCGCTGGTACGGCGCGGTCGAGGACATCCACGACCGGAAGCTGACGGAGGAGACCCTCCGCTGGGCGGCTCACCATGACGATCTCACGGGGCTCGCCAACCGCAGACTGTTCCGTGAACGCCTCCAGCAGGCGCTCGACGGCGTATCCGAGTCGCGTCCCGCCACCGGTCTTCTGGTCATGGATCTCGACCATCTCAAGCAGATCAACGACCGATTCGGTCATGATGCCGGCGACGCTCTCCTGAAGGAATTCGCCCAGCGCCTGCGCAGCGTCGTCGGTCCCGCCGACACGATCGCCCGTCTCGGCGGCGACGAGTTCGCCGTCATCCTGCCCGGGATCGCCGGGGAGGACGACGTGGCCGCAATGGCCGACGCCATCCTCGCCCGCATGCAGGAACCGCTGCGACGGGACGGCAAGCAGCTGGACTGCCGCACCAGCATCGGGGGCGCCCTCTCCGTCGGCATGGGCATGAGGCCGGAAGAGCTTCAGAAGCAGGCCGATCTGGCTCTCTATCGCAGCAAGACCACCGGGCGTGGGTCATTCAAGATGTTCGTCACGAGCATGCGGGAGGAGTCGCAACGAACCGCTTCGGCTCTCGAGGTGGCGGCGCGGGCGGTGGAGTCCGACTGGATCGTGCCGTTCTACCAGCCCAAGGTGGTGCTGGCCTCAGGCACGCTCGGCGGATTCGAGGCGTTGCTGCGCTGGAATCATCCCCGCAGCGGGATCCAGTCTCCGGAAAAGATCGCCCCAGCCTTCAACGACACCGAGCTCGGAACCGCCATCGGCGCGCGCATGCGCTCCTGCATCCTGAGGGACATCCGCCGCTGGCTCGAGTCGGGCCTCGAGGTCGGACGGATCGCCATCAATGTATCGGCCGCAGAGTTCCGGCGCGACAATTATGCCGAGCGGGTGCTCGACGATCTGCGCCGCATGGATGTGCCGGCCCGCTGCCTCGAAGTGGAGGTCACGGAGAGCGTGTTTCTCGACTCGGGCGCCGAATACGTGGAGCGGGCGTTGCGCACCTTGTGTGCGGAGGGCGTGACGATCGCCCTCGACGATTTCGGCACCGGTTACGCCTCGCTGTCGCATCTCAAGCGCTTCCCGGTCGATGCGATCAAGATAGACAGGACCTTCGTGAGCGGTCTGGAGACGG
>DASZBB010000171.1:0-17442 GCA_035944695.1 Microvirga sp.
CCGGCGTCTCCTCATCGCTCCGATGAGACACCGGTAGGCGAGGGCGAACGACGCGGCAAGAGCAAATCCGGCAGCCCTGCCTTCGCCTTTCGGCAGAGGATGGGCCCTCTCAGGTGCGCGAGCGCTTCTGACATTCCGGGCAATAGAAGGTGGAGCGTCCGGACTGGACGAGCCGGGTCACCGTGCCGGTGCAGGCGGGGGTCGCACAGGGCTCTCCCTCTCGGTCGTAGACCCGGAAGGAATGCTGGAAATAGCCGAGCGAGCCGTCCACCTGTGCGTGATCGCGCAGGGTCGAGCCGCCAGCCTCGACCGCCTCGGTGAGCACGTCCCGGATGACATCGGCCAACTGGTAGGCCTTGTCGGTCGGCTGTCCCTTCTTGGTCACGAGCGAGCCGGCCGGGGCCTCCGGGTGGAGCCCGGTGCGAAACATGGCCTCGCAGACATAAATGTTGCCGAGGCCCGCAATGAGGCGCTGGTCGAGAAGGGCGGCCTTCAGGGGCGTGCGCTTGCCGGCGAAAAGCCTCGCGATGGTCTCGCCCGAGAGCGCGTTGCCCAGGGGCTCGATCCCCATGCCGGCAAAATGCTTCGACGTCTCGATGGCGGACCGGGGCACCAGATCCATGAAGCCGAAGCGGCGGGCATCGTTATAGGTGACGGCGGACCCGTTGGAGAGCTGGAACACCACATGGTCGTGAGCTCCCAGGCCGCCGTGCTCGTGGTGGAACTCCCCCGGCATGCGGGTGGTCCCACCCTGGGTGACGAGAAAGCGCCCCGACATGCCCAGATGCATGACGAGCACCTCTCCGGACGAGAGATCGGCGAGGAGGTACTTGGCCCGCCGGCCCAGGGCCGTCACCTCTTGGCCTTCCAGCCGCTCGGCAAACCGCTCCGGAAAGGGGAAGCGCAGGTCGGGCCGGCGCTGGGTCACCTTGGTGAAGCGGGCGCCGACCATGGCGGGCTCCAGGCCGCGGCGCACGGTTTCGACTTCGGGCAGTTCGGGCATCAACCATCTCTCGGCTTCTTGAGACCTCTTACATAGCCATCCGGTCCCGCTTCCGCTATGGATCGCGACACTAGCGCATCGTGCGGAAAAGAGGATCCGGTTTTCCGCACCAACGATACGCCCTTCGAAGGGTGGAGCACCGGATGGATCCCGAAGGTGCAAATCCACTTTCGGGTCCGATGCTCTAAGTGACGAGAGGTTTGGTGAAGATCATGACCGACGAGAACACCCATTTCGGGTTCCAGTCCGTGCCGCTCGGCGAGAAGCAGGGCAAGGTCAACGAGGTCTTCCGTTCGGTGGCGAGCCGCTACGACCTGATGAACGATCTCATGTCGGCCGGGCTCCACCGCCTCTGGAAGGACGCCCTCGT
This sequence comes from Microvirga sp., assembly GCA_035944695.1. GTDB lineage: Bacteria > Pseudomonadota > Alphaproteobacteria > Rhizobiales > Beijerinckiaceae > Microvirga. The sequence continues at coordinate 1,374 of DASZBB010000171.1, forward strand.
GTCGACCCTGCGGCCGCCCCGCGACCGACCGTTCCGTCATCTCGACGTGGCCGGCGGCACCGGCGACGTGGCGTTCCGGATCCTGGACGAGAGCGGCCCGCAGACCCGCGTGACCGTGCTCGACATCAATGGCGAGATGCTCAAGGTCGGCGCCGAGCGGGCCGGCCACCGCTACGAGGGACGCATCGATTTCGTCGAGGCCAATGCGGAGGAGCTGCCGCTCGAATCCAAAACCTACGATGCCTACACCATCGCCTTCGGGATCCGGAACGTGCCGCGCATCGATGCGGCGCTTCGCGAAGCGCATCGGGTTCTGAAACCCGGCGGCCGCTTCCTCTGCCTCGAATTCTCGAAGGTCGACGTGCCGGTCCTCGACAGGATCTACGACGCCTATTCCTTCAGCGTCATCCCGAGGCTCGGGGCCATGGTGACGGGCGACGCGGAATCCTATCAATATCTGGTGGAATCGATCCGCCGCTTCCCGACACCGGCCGCCTTCGCACGGATGATCGAGGAGGCGGGCTTCAAGCGCGTCACCCACCGCACGCTCACGGCGGGCGTCGTCGCCATTCACTCGGGCTGGAAGATCTGACCCGTGATCGGCAGCCTTGTTCATCTCGCCCGCAACCTGCGCGCCGGTTTCGTTCTGGCCCGCGAAGGCGCGCTGGCGCTCGTCGATCCGAGCGCCCTGCCGCCTGCCGCTCGCTTCGGCCTGCGGATGGCGCGGCTCATCGAGAGGCCGCAGGCCGGCGACGGCGCGGCGCGGCTCTCCAAGGCACTGACGCGGCTCGGGCCCTCCTACGTGAAGTTCGGCCAGTTCCTGGCGACCCGTCCCGACATCGTCGGCGTGGCGGCGGCCCGCGATCTGGAGCGTCTGCAGGACCGCATGCCGCCCTTCCCGCGGGCGGAAGCGGTGCGCATGGTCGAGATCGCGCTGGGCTGTCCCATCGACGAGCTGTTCCTGGAGTTCAGCGAGCCGATCGCGGCCGCCTCCATCGCGCAGGTTCACAAGGCCCGCATCCGCACGGCGGAGGGCGAGGAAACGGTCGCCGTCAAGGTCGTCCGGCCCGGCGTGCGCGAGGGCTTCGCCCGCGACCTCCAGGCCATGCGCGCCGCGGCCCGCCTGTTCGAGCGCATGGTTCCCGATGCGCGCCGCCTCAAGCCGCTGGAAATCGTGGAAGCGCTGGCCCGCTCCGTCTCCGTCGAGATGGATCTGCGCCTGGAAGCCGCTGCAGTCTCGGAACTGGCGGAGAACACCAAGGACGACCCGGATTTCCGTGTGCCGAAGCCCGAATGGGATCTCACCGCCCGCGACGTGCTCACCACCACCTGGATCGAAGGCATCCGCCTCAGCGATCTGGCCGGGATCGAGGCTGCGGGCCTCGACCGGGTCGCGCTCGGGCGCACGGTGATCCAGTCCTTCCTGCGCCATGCCATCCGTGACGGCTATTTTCACGCCGACATGCATCCCGGCAACCTGTTCGTAGATGCGCAAGGCCGTCTCGTGGCCGTCGATTTCGGCATCATGGGCCGACTGGGCCTGAAGGAGCGGCGCTTCCTGGCTGAAATCCTCTTGGGCTTCATCCGCCGCGACTACCTCCGGGTGGCGCAGGTGCATTTCGAGGCCGGGTACGTGCCACCGCATCATTCGGTGGAGGATTTCGCGCAGGCCATCCGGGCTATCGGGGAGCCAATCCACGACCGCCGTGCCGACGAGATCTCCATGGCGAAGCTGCTCACTCTGCTCTTCGAGATCACGGCCCTGTTCGACATGGCGACGCGCATCGAGCTCGTTATGCTGCAGAAGACCATGGTGGTGGTGGAAGGCGTTGCCCGTAACCTCGACCCGAAGCTCGATATGTGGACTACGTCCGAGCCTGTGGTGCGGGACTGGATCGAGCGCAACCTGGGGCCCCTCGGCCGCGCCGAGCAGGCAGGACGCGGCCTGTGGACGCTCGCCGGCGTGATCGGCGACCTGCCGGAACTGGCGCTCCGGGCCGAGCGGGTGCTCAACCAGCTTGAGGACGTAACGGCACGGGGCGTCGCGCTCAATCAGGACAGCGTCGCGGCCATCGGCCGGGCCGAGGCGCGGGGCAACCGCTGGGGCGTGGCGGCCTTGTGGATCATCGCCGCCTCGTTGATGATCATGCTGTTCAGGGGCTTCGCATGACGACGCTTTCAGGCAAACGCATCCTCCTCGTCATCGGCGGCGGCATCGCGGCCTACAAATCGCTCGACCTCATCCGCCGCCTGCGCGAGCGCGGTGCCTCCGTCCGCTGCGTCCTGACGGCCGGGGCGCAGCAATTCATCACGCCATTGGCTGCCTCAGCGCTGACTGGCCAGCGCTCGCACACGGATCTGTTCGACCGCGAGGACGAGGCCGATATCGGCCACATCAAGCTCGCGCGCGATGCGGATCTCGTGGTCGTCGCACCTGCCACGGCAAATCTCATGGCGAAGATGGCGGGAGGGCATGCGGACGATCTCGCCTCCACGGTGCTGCTCGCCACCACGCTGCCGATCCTGATCGCGCCGGCCATGAACGTGCGTATGTGGCTGCATCCGGCGACGCAGCGCAATCTGGCGACGCTCAAGGCCGATCGCGTTCATGTGGTCGGGCCCAATGACGGTGCCATGGCGGAGGCCGAATTCGGCCCCGGCCGCATGGCCGAGCCGCTCGAGATTGTGGCTGTCGTCGAACGCCTGCTTGCACCGTCGGGACCGCTTGCCGGCAAGCATGTGATTGTGACGTCGGGACCGACGCACGAGCCCATCGATCCGGTGCGCTACATCGCCAATCGCTCCTCCGGCAAGCAGGGCCATGCGATCGCAAAAGCAGCCGCCGAAGCAGGCGCACGCGTCACGTTGATCTCGGGTCCAGTGACGCTGCCCGATCCTGTCGGCATGACCACCGTGCACGTGGAAAGCGCCCGCGAGATGCTGCAGGCCGTGGAGAGTGCGCTGCCAGCCGACATCGGGATCTTTGCGGCCGCCGTCGCCGATTGGCGCGTAGCCAATGCGGGCGAGCAGAAGATCAAGAAGAAGGACGGTGCGCTGCCGAACCTGTCGCTTACTGAAAATCCCGATATTCTCGCCACCATAGCGCATCGCACCGAGAACCGCCCGCCGCTCATGGTGGGCTTTGCGGCCGAAACCGAGCATGTGATCGAGCATGCCAAGCAGAAGCTCGACAAGAAGGGTTGCGATCTCATCGTCGCCAACGACGTGTCGCTTGAGGGCGGCGTCATGGGCGGCGACAGCAACAAGGTGCATCTCGTCACCGCTGCCGATGTGGAGACTTGGCCGACCCTATCGAAAACCGACGTGGCCAAAAAGCTCGTCGAGCGCTTGAGCGCCATGGTGGAAGGCGCGAAGCCATGAGCCGCCCGTTGCGCATCCAGCGTCTCGCCCATGCGGCCGATTTGCCTCTGCCGCGCTACGAGACGGCCGGAGCGGCGGGAATGGATCTCGTCGCGGCCAATCCGGGCGACGCGCCGATCATCCTGCGGCCGATGCAGCGGGCTCTCGTTCCGACCGGTCTGGTGCTCCAGCTCGAGCCCGGCTTCGAAGCGCAGGTGCGGCCCCGGTCGGGGCTTGCCTTCAAACATGGCGTGACCGTGCTCAATGCGCCGGGCACCATCGATGCGGATTTCCGCGGCGAGGTGCAGGTGCTTCTCGTCAATCTCGGGGCCGAGCCCTTCACCGTCGCCCGTGGCATGCGCATCGCCCAAATGGTGATTGCACCGGTCACTATGGTAGAACCGGTCGAGGTGCGCCAAGTCGACGAGACGGACCGCGCTGCAGGCGGTTTCGGGTCGACGGGACTGGGGTAAGGGAGCACTCGCATGAATTTTCTCTCGCGCCGCTCGCTTCTCGCCATCGCCGCCGTCACCGACATCGCCCTTCATGCGAGGCCTATGCCGGTCTCGGCCAAGGCGCTGGCCGCCCGGCACAACCTGCCCCCGCGCTACCTGGAGCCGGTCCTGCAGGCCCTGGTCCGTCAGGGTATCCTGAAGGGCGTGCGCGGCCCCCGCGGCGGCTATGAGCTGGCCCGCGAGCGGCGTCGGATCACGGCCGGGGATATCGTGCGCATCGCCATGTCGGCCCTGGAGGAGGACGGCTCGTCGCCGGTGCCTGAATCGCGCCTCGCCGAGGCCGTCGTCTCGCCCCTGGTCCAGCGCGGAACCGAGGCGTTCCTGGCCGAGCTCGACAAGGTGACGGTTGAGGATCTGTGCCAGAAGGCGCAGGCTGAATCGGCCGTCGACACGGTGCCCACGGTTGATTTTACGATCTGATGCGTGAATTGATGTAAATATCGACACTCTGTGTGGGAAAGGCTAAGTTTCGCTGATCTGAAGGAGGAAACGTATGGCTGACACTGCCCATCTGTCGGGTTCCGAGACGAAGCCCGGCCGCGGCCGCATCTACGGCTCAATCACGGAAACCATCGGCAATACCCCGCTCGTGCGCCTCAACCGGCTGCCGAAGGAGCGCGGGATCGACGCCGAGATCCTCGTCAAGCTCGAATTCTTCAACCCGATTTCGAGTGTGAAGGACCGCATCGGCGTCAGCATGATCGAGGCCATGGAGGCGGCCGGCAGGATCAACCCGGACACGACCCTGATCGAGCCGACCTCCGGCAACACCGGCATCGCGCTCGCCTTCGTGGCCGCGGCGCGCGGCTACCGCCTGATCCTGGTGATGCCTGAAACCATGTCGATCGAGCGTCGCAAGATGCTGGCCTATCTCGGCGCGGAGCTCGTCCTCACCCCTGGCCCCATGGGCATGAAGGGAGCCGTCGCCAAGGCCGAGGAACTCCTGAACGAGATCCCGAACTCCGTCATTCCGCAGCAGTTCAAGAACCCGGCCAATCCGGAGATCCATCGCAAGACCACGGCGGAGGAAATCTGGAACGACACCAACGGCCAGTTCGACGCCTTCGTGGCCGGTGTCGGCACCGGCGGAACGATCACGGGCGTCGCCCAGGTGATCAAGCCGCGCCTGCCGAACATGAAGGTGATCGCCGTGGAGCCGGAGGATTCTCCCGTGCTGTCCGGCGGCCAGCCCGGCCCGCACAAGATCCAGGGCATCGGCGCCGGCTTCGTGCCGGATGTCCTCGACCGGTCGCTGATCGACGACGTGGTGACGGTGGGCAACCAGACGGCATTCGATACGGCGCGCCAGCTCGCCAAGCTGGATGGCATCCCCGGCGGCATCTCGACCGGCGCCAATGTGGCGGCGGCGCTGGAAGTGGCCGCGCGCCCCGAATTCAGGGGCAAGCGCATCATCACGGTCGCGCCCTCCTTCGCCGAGCGCTACATCTCCAGCGCCTTGTTCGAAGGCCTTTGATCGTTTCCTCGCACCCATCGACCTAAGGGTCGACCTGAGGGCGGCGTCACGGCCGCCCTTTTTGTTTGCGCCTGTTCCAAGCGTGGCCAGAACTTCGCCCCGCCCGTTGGGTTCTCCTTGCACGCACGAAATTCGAACGATGTTTCAAGGAGTTCATCATGGCGGAACGCAAGGCGCCTCATTCATTGAAGGACCAGACGGCGGACCAGATCCGCAACGAGCAGCGCGGCGGCATCGACAGCCCCGTCGATCCGAACCGGGACGGCGGCATCGAGGGCAACGCCACCCTGCGGCGCGTCTGGAGCGAACCCGGCGGCGAGGCCTACAATTACCGCCAGGGCCAGACCGGTCAGACCAGCAAGGCCGGCATGGACGGTCATGACGAACTCACGGCCGCCGAGACGCCCGAGGCCACCAAGCACCTGAGCGACGCGACCCTGTCGCCCGAGGACAAGGATGCGACCGCCGAGGCTATCGAGCGGGCAACCGCCGTGAACGGCAAGCAGCAGGGTTGAGAGGAGGACGCGATGGGCAATGCAGGCTACGGCAACCACACCGACGATACGAAGAACGACGTCGAGTCCAAGCGTCTCGACCCGCAGGGCGATCAGCAGGATTCCTCCCAGAAGCAGTCAGGCGACAAGCAGCCGGCGGCGGGTCCTCATAGCAAGCCGTCGCTGACCAATCCGGATTCGACCCCCGGCACGGGAGCCCTGCCGGACGTCGGCGACCGCGACGCGACCGATTCGACAAGCTCGTAAGGACGAAGGGCACCATGACCCAGAACAAGAACGAGGGACCTCGCGTCCCGACGGAACGTCCCGATCCTGAAGAGGCCGGGCGCGATCCCGGCCCCGGAGCCCAGGACCGCCCCGGCTTCGATCTCGGCGGCGCGGTGGAGGATCCCTCCAACAAGACCCAGGTTGGCTCCGGCACCATCCCCGGCGGACCGAAGGGCAGTCCCACGAGCGGCACCGATGCCGGAGGCCGGGCGACGGGCCTCACCGATCCGAGCGGCTCGCGCTCCCTCGGCAACGAAGGCGACGCGGGCTCCGATTCCGGCTCGGGACCGACCGGCGGCTCCGGCGGTCCCACCTGAAGCAGCAAAGGAACAGCAGCGATGACGAAACCCGACGACAAGTCCAAGCAGGCAACGGAAGAGGACATCAGCGCTCCCCGGCTGACCCCGCAGGGCCGCGAGAACCCGGAAGCCTCGGGCGAGGATTCGACGAACCCGATGGGCGAGGGGGCGAAGAAGGGTCAGAGCAGCAAGGCTGAGGGATAGTTCCCACGGCTGTCATGGAAAAGGCCGCCTCCCGGGGCGGCCTTTTTGTTTTCTCTGTCAGCTTCCGAATTAGGCGCTCAGCGCTTCCTTCTGCTTCTCGGCGCGCTTGCGGTCGTTCGGGTCGAGGATCGCCTTGCGGATGCGGATCGACTTGGGCGTCACCTCGACGAGCTCGTCGTCCTCGATCCAGGCGAGCGAACGCTCGAGCGTCATGCGGATCGGAGGCGTCAGGCGCACCGCTTCGTCCTTGGAGGTCGTGCGGATATTGGTGAGCTTCTTGCCCTTGAGCACGTTCACCTCGAGATCGTTCTCGCGGTTGTGCTCTCCGACGATCATGCCCTGATAGACCTTCCAGCCGGGCTCGATCATCATCGGGCCGCGATCCTCCAGGTTCCACAGGGCGTAGGCCACGGCTTCGCCCGCGTCGTTGGAGATGAGCACGCCGTTGCGCCGTCCCGCGATCTCGCCCTTGTACGGCTCGTAAGCATGGAACAGGCGGTTCATGATCGCCGTGCCGCGGGTGTCGGTCAGGAGCTCGCTCTGGTAACCGATGAGGCCGCGGGTCGGAGCGTAGAACACGAGGCGCTGGCGGTTGCCGCCCGACGGCTTCATCTCGACCATCTCGGCGCGGCGCTCGGACATCTTCTGCACGACGACGCCGGAATGCTCCTCGTCCACGTCGATCACCACTTCCTCGATGGGCTCGAGAAGCTGGCCGTTCTCGTCCTTCTCGAACACCACGCGGGGACGCGACACGGCAAGCTCGAAGCCCTCGCGGCGCATGGTCTCGATGAGGATCGCGAGCTGCAATTCGCCGCGGCCGGAGACGTAGAACGAGTCCTTGTCGGCGGCCTCCTCGATCTTGAGGGTCACGTTGCCTTCCGCTTCCTTGAACAGGCGGTCGCGGATCATACGGCTCGTCACCTTGTCGCCTTCGGTACCCGCGAGCGGGCTGTCATTGACGATGAAGGACATGGTGACGGTCGGCGGATCGATGGGCTGCGCCTGGATCGGGATGTCGTTCTCGGGGGCGCAGAAGGTGTCGGCCACCGAGCCCTTCACCAAGCCCGCGATGGACACGATGTCGCCGGCCTCGCCGACCTCGATCGGCTGGCGCTCCAGGCCGCGGAAGGCCAGGATCTTGGACACGCGGCCGTTCTCGACCAGGTTGCCGTTGCGGTCGATCACCTTGATCGTCTGGTTCGGCTTCACCGTGCCGGAGGCGATGCGTCCAGTGACGATGCGGCCCAGGAACGGGTTGGCCTCGAGCAGGGTGCCGAGCATGCGGAACGGGCCCTCCTCGGTCTTCGCCGGCGGCACGTGCTCGAGCACGAGGTCGAACAGAGGCGCCAGACCCTCGTCGCTCGGGCCTTCCGGGGACTTGGCCATCCAGCCGTTGCGGCCCGATCCGTAGAGGATCGGGAAGTCGAGCTGCTCGTCGGTGGCGTCGAGCGCCGCGAACAGGTCGAACACCTCGTTGATGACCTCCTGGTGGCGGGCATCGGGACGGTCGATCTTGTTGATCGCCACGATGGGGCGCAGGCCGATCTTGAGGGCCTTGGACACCACGAACTTGGTCTGGGGCATCGGGCCCTCGGCGGCGTCCACGAGCACGATGGCGCCGTCGACCATGCTCAGGATGCGCTCCACCTCGCCGCCGAAATCGGCGTGGCCGGGGGTGTCGACGATGTTGATGCGGGTGTCCTTCCAGACCACCGACGTGGCCTTGGCCAGGATGGTGATGCCGCGCTCCTTCTCGAGGTCGTTCGAGTCCATGGCGCGCTCTTCCACGCGCTGGTTCTCGCGGAAGCTGCCGGATTGCTGGAGCAGCTTGTCGACGAGGGTGGTCTTGCCGTGGTCGACGTGGGCAATGATGGCGATATTGCGGAGTTTCATACGGGGTCTTTCAAAGCAAAGCGGCCCGGCACGCGGCAAGCGTCGCCGCGCCCCTGGCTCGTACCGGGCGAAATCTGATGCGCTGCAATATAATGATAAGAGAGCGGCGGCAATAGGGCAGGGTGACACCTTTCTGGGCAAAGCGGCCAGCACCTTGGGGCCCGCAGCGTGCGCTGCGAGCCTTGCGGGTGGATCGAGGGTGGCGCGAGAGGCGGCCCGGCTCGATGCTATGGGTAAGATGGAAGAGCCGGTCCGCCCCTCGCGCACGGTGCTTTTAGGCGTTGAGACTTGGCAGCCCGAAGGCACCAAGGGCCTCCCGCCGGCAAGCTTGCGAGGCCAGCCGCGGGACCGTGCCGGCTCCCACAGCTTGCGACGCCTCGCGAGCGCGCCCCTCGCAGGAACCGATCTGCGCAAAGTTATAGCCCAGCTTGCACCGGCCGTCAAGAACAAAGTGAGAACAGATCGTTGCATCACACCGCCTGATGCGACCCTCTCACGTCATCACCGGGCTCATGTCGATGATCCCGGTCGGAAGAGCGCCGCGCCACGAACACGCGGGACGGCCGGGCCAAGGAGGATGCGAACCGGAACGATGCCATCCCGCCATCGGCTCTTCCGGTCCGCCCTGGAATGACTGCGGAACGATTGTCACGCCGGATCCTGCCGCTCACATCCACCGTGGGACACATTGAAGTAGCGTAGCGACGGCCTAAATGCAGGAGATCCTCTGCCTTCCGAAAACCGGCATGTCCGCCAGAACAGCTTTGAACATTCCGCGGTCGTCGGCGTTTTCGGCTTACGTGATAGCCGAGGTCCACACTCGCGGCACAGGCAGAGCCTGCGCACTCCCGTCCATCCCTCTTCGGCTTCCAGTCAGGCCCGACTCATTTCATGAACGTAGGACCAAGCCACCTCCGGGCGGTTACGATGCACGGTAAGCTCACTCCCAATCTCGACTTCCTGAGCGACGGGGGAGAAATGGGGGCGCTCATGCGTGCCCATGATTGGTCCACATCGCCTCTTGGACCGCCGGAGGGCTGGCCGCAGAGCCTGCGGACCGTGGTGAGCCTGATGCTCACCTCCAAGTTTCCCATGTTCGTCGCCTGGGGGCCGCACCTCGCCTTCCTGTACAACGACGGCTATCGGCCCATCTTCGGAGCGAAGCACCCTCACGCCCTGGGATTGCCGTTCCGGGAGGTGTGGTCGGAAATCTGGTCCGACATCGAGCCTTTGGTCACGAAAGCGCTCGCCGGGGAAGCGACCTTTCACGAAGACCTGCATCTGGTGATGGAGCGCAACGGTTATCCGGAGGATACCTGGTACACCTTCTCCTACTCGCCGGTCCGCGACGAGACCGGCGGCATCGGCGGCATGTTCTGCGCCTGCACGGAGACCACCCAGGAGGTGAAGCTGCGCGCCGCACTGAGGGCGGAGCAGGACCGGCTCCGCGAGCTCTTCCAGCAGGCGCCGGGCTTCATGGCGATGCTGAGCGGGCGCAACCACGTCTTCGAGCTGGCGAACGATGCCTATCTCCAGCTTGTCGGCCACCGTCGGGACATTTTGGGTAAACCCGTCCGGGAGGTTCTGCCCGAGGTAGAAGGCCAGGGATTCTTCGAGCTGCTCGACAAGGTCTATGCGACGGGCGAGCCCTTCGTCGGTCGCAGCCTGCGGGTCGGGCTTCAGCGAAAGCCGGGCAGTCCCGTCGAGGACCGCTTCGTCGACCTTGTCTATCAGCCGGTCACGGACGGCGAGGGCACAGTCACCGGCATCTTCGCCGAGGGCTACGACGTCACCGAGCGGGTCCAGGCGGAAGAGAACCTGCGCGAGAGCGAGGCGCGGTTCCGCAACCTCGCCGACAACGCTCCCGTGATGGTCTGGGTCACGGAGCCCGACGGGACCTGCTCCTACCTGTCCCGCTCCTGGTACGAGTTCACCGGCCAGACTCCGGAGACCGGGTTGGGCTTCGGCTGGCTCGATGCTGTCCATCCGGACGATCGGGGCTGGTCGGACGAGGTGTTCCGAGACGCCAATCACAAGCGGGAGTCCTTCCAGCTCGAATATCGGCTTCGCCGGGCCGACGGCACCTATCGCTGGGCCATCGACACCGCCGCACCGCGGATCGGCGAGGACGGCACCTTCCTCGGCTATGTGGGCTCCGTTCTCGACATCACCGAGCGCAAGCAGATCGAGGAGCGCTTGAGTGCGAGCGTGGCGGAGTTCCAGACCGTCACCAACGCGGCGCCCGCCCTGGTCTGGGTCGGCGCGGAGGACGGCCGCATCATCTACATGAACGAGCGCTGGCACGAGTTCAGCGGACGCCCCGTCGAGGAGGCTCTCGGCTTCGGCTGGGCCAGCACCATGCATCCGGACGATGCCAAGCGCATCCTGCCCTACTGGCAGCACTGCCGCGAGACCGGCGAAATCTACGAGGGCGAGGTGCGCTACCGCCGCCAGGACGGAGAATATCGCTGGCATGCCTTCCGTGCCATGCCGCATATCGGCCCGGACGGCGGCATCGAGAAATGGTTCGGCGTCAGCGTGGACATCCACGAGCGCAAGGAATGGGAGGAGCACCGGGAGCTCCTCATCAACGAGCTGAACCACCGGGTCAAGAACACGCTCACCATCGTCCAATCAATGGCTGCCCAAAGCCTGCGGCAGCTAAACGACGAGAGTCGCCCCAAGCTTCAGGCATTCGAGGACCGCCTGTTCGCCCTGGCGCGCGCCCATGACGTGCTCACGCGCGAGAACTGGGAGGGAGCGGAGCTCCGGGAAATCATCGACGAAGTCCTCGAGCCCTATCTCAGGCAGAAGACGAAGCACCTCGACATCGAGGGACCGCGCCTTCGCCTCATTCCGCGAACGGCTCTGGCCATTGCGATGGCAGTCCATGAGCTGGCGACCAATGCCGCAAAATACGGGGCGCTCTCTGTCTCTTCGGGGTGCGTCGTCATCACCTGGACGGTCACGCCGGGCGACGTGCCGCGCCTGGTGCTGAAGTGGCAGGAGCGGGACGGCCCGCCCGTCACCGCTCCGACCCGCAGGGGCTTCGGCACGCGGCTGATCGAACGGAGCCTGGCGCAGGACGTGGGCGGTGACGTGCAGCTCACCTACGCGCCCACCGGCGTCGTCTGCGTGATGGACATTCCGCTGGGCGATGCGGACGATGCGCGGGATCACGCCGCATCGGCGATGTGACCGATGCCTCGCGCAAATCTTCGAGTTCCGGAACCGGGGTCGCAAGGGCTGCAGCGTTCATCCCGGTGAGGCAGGCCTCACGGTCGACGCGGTTTGCAAGCGCGCACAGATAGCGTGAATGCCCGGAGCGACAAGCTGCATCATCCTGAGGGCTGCCCCGTCAGGAATGCAGTTGTCCATCGGCCGACGAAAGACCGAGCATCGGGTGAGATCGATTCCCGAACGCCACTCCGCTCCTGGAGAACAAGGGAACGATCGCTTTCGCCAAGGGAGGAGAACGCGATGGGAGCTTTGACCAGAACCGCACGATGGGTGCCATATGTGGGTGCTCTGCTCGCAAGCACGGCCATTCCGGCCTTCGCCGACATGTCGAGCGCCGTTCGAACCGCGTCGCAGCCGGTGAGGGGACTGCAGGCTCCGGCCGAGATCATCGTCGACCATTGGGGCATTCCGCACATCTACACGGCGAACCAGCACGATGCCTTCTTCATGCAGGGCTACAATGCGGCCCGCGACCGGCTCTGGCAGATCGACCTCTGGCGCAAGCGCGGCCTCGGCCTGCTCGCCAAGGATTTCGGCCCCGATTACGCGGAGCAGGACCGCGCCGCCCGCATGTTCCTCTATCGCGGCGACATGGACAAGGAATGGGCCGCCTACGGGCCCAACGCCAAGACCTACACGGAAGCCTTCGTCGAGGGCGTGAACGCATTCGTGCAGGAGGTTCGGGACGGCACCCGTCCGGCTCCGGCGGAGTTCAAGATCGCCGGAACGCAGCCCGACCTGTGGAAGCCCGAGGATGTGGTGCGCATCCGCAGCCACGGCCTGACCCGCAACGTGGCGTCCGAAGTCCGGCGCGCGCAGGTCGCGTGCGCGGCCGGGCTCGATGCCGACCGCCTGCGCACGAAGTTCGAGCCCGAATGGCAGACGAAGGTTCCGGCCGGTCTCGACCCGTGCTCGATCCCCAAGGATGTGCTGAAGGATTACGAGCTCGGCACGAAGGACGTCTCGTTCACGGCGCCGCAGAAGAAAGCCTCGCTCGACACGCATGAGAACTTCCTCAACGAAGCCATGGCCAATGTCGACCGGATCGGATCCAACAATTGGGTGGTCGCCGGCTCGCGCACCGCGACGGGCCGTCCGATCCTGGCGAACGATCCGCACCGGGCCCACGGCGTGCCGTCCCTGCGCTACATCGTGCATCTGAACGCGCCCGGCATGTCGGTGATCGGGGCGGGCGAGCCGGCCCTGCCGGGCATCTCCATCGGGCATAACGGGAAGATCGCCTTCGGCCTGACGATCTTCGCGATCGACCAGGAGGACCTCTACGTCTACGAGCTCAATCCGGGCAACCCCAACCAGTACCGGTTCCGCGACGGCTGGGAGGACATGAGGGTCGTGCGGGAGACCATCGAGGTCAAGGGCGAGCAGCCGCGCAACGTCGACCTGCTCTTCACCCGCCACGGGCCGGTGCTGTCCAAGGATGACGCCGGCCGGCGAGCCTTCGCCATGCGCTCGGTCTGGTTCGATCCTGGCACCTCGGCCTATTTCGGCTCGTCGGACTACATGACGGCCCAGAGCTGGAACGACTTCTCGCAGGCCATGGACCGCTGGGGCGCTCCCTCCGAGAACCAGGTCTACGCGGATACGGACGGCAATATCGGCTGGATCCCGGGCGGGCTCACGCCCCGGCGGGTGAGCTATGACGGCCTGATGCCCGTGCCCGGCGACGGACGCTACGAGTGGGAGGGGTTCATCCCCATGTCCGACCTGCCGCGGGAGTACAATCCGTCCCAGGGCTTCTTCGCGACCGCCAACCAGAACAACCTGCCTCCGGGCTATCCGGTGAACGAGCGCAAGATCGGCTTCGACCAATGGGCCGATCCGTCGCGGTTCCAGCGCATCACGGAGGTGCTCCGGTCGAAGCCGAAGTTCACGCTGGCCGATGCCATGGACCTGCAGAACGACGACACGAGCATGATCGGCCGCAGGCTCGTCGCCCTGCTCAAACCGCTTCGTTCGGAAGACCCGAAGCAGCGGGCCGCACTCGAGCTGCTGCAGAGCTGGGATGCGCGGGAGACGGCCGACAGCGCCGGCGCGGCGCTCTTCGAGGTCTGGACCAGCAAGCATCTCGGCCGGGCGACGGTCGCCGCGACGACACCCGAGGCGGCGCGCGCGATCATCGGCAACGGCAGCCTCTCGGCCGTGGTCGACTACCTCGAGAAGCCCGACCAGGCGCTGGGCGCCGATCAGTCGGCCGCGCGGGACAGGATCCTGCTCCAGAGCCTTTCGGCCGCAGCCGACGAGGTGAGCAAATTGCTGGGCGACGACATGGCGCAGTGGAAATGGGGCAACCTGCACCAGGCCGAGTTCAACCATGCCCTGAAACCGCTCGCCGACAAGGCGACCCAGGCGCAGATGACCGTCGGGCCGCTCGTGATGGGCGGCGGCAACAACGTGCCGCACGCGGCGGGCTACAGCACGTCCACGTTCAAGGTGACGTCCGGTGCGTCGTTCCGCATGGTGCTCGATGTGGGCAACTGGGACGACAGCCGTGCGATCAATACGCCCGGCCAGTCCGGCAATCCCTACAGCCCGCATTACCGCGATCTCGCGCCGCTCTGGGCGACCGGCGATTACGTGCCGCTGCTCTATTCCCGGGAAGCGGTGGAAAGGGCCGCGAGCGAGCGCCTTCAGCTCACGCCCAAAAACTGATCGTATGGGATCGATGATGTCCGACAGGGGGAAGGACCGGCCATCGGCCGGTCCTTTGTCGGTGATTCATCCTGTCGTCACTGGCTCTGCGGAGCCGGACCGTTCGCCCCCGCCACGCGCCACACGGCGTTGCCTGCATCGTCCGCGATGAGGAGCGCGCCGGTGCCGTCGATGGCGACGCCGACGGGCCGGCCGCGGGCCTGGTCGCCGTCCAGGAAACCGGTGACCACCTCCTGCGCCTTGCCGGCCGGCCGGCCGTTCTCGAACGGCACGTAGACCACGTTGTACCCGTTGAAGGCGTTGCGGTTCCAGCTGCCGTGCTGGCCGATGAACGCGCCTCTCCTGTATTGATCCGGCAGCGACGAGTTCATCGAGAAGGTCAGGCCGAGCGCCGCCACATGGCTCGAGAGCGCGTAGTCGGGCTTGATCGCCTTCTGCACCATGTCCGGGCGCGGCGGATGCACGCGCTCGTCCACGTGGTTGCCGAAATAGCTCCACGGCCAGCCGTAGAAGCCGTTCTCCTGCACGGAGGTCAGGTAGTCCGGCACGAGGTTGGGGCCGAGCTCGTCGCGCTCGTTCACCACCGTCCAGAGAACGCCGGTGTCGGGATGGAAGGTCAGGCCGTTGGGATTGCGCAGGCCGGAGGCGTAGAGGCGCGACATGCCGGTCGCGCGGTCCACCTGCCAGATCGCCGCCCGGCCCTTCTCGGCCTCGAGCCCGCGCTCTGCGGCGTTCGAGTTGGAGCCGACCGAGGCGTAGAGGAACCGGCCGTCCGGGCTCAGCGCCAGGTCCTTGGTCCAATGGTGGTTGATCGGCCCGCCCGGCAGCGGCGCCAATTCCTTCGGGGGCGCGGTGATCGCCGTCTCTCCGAGCCGGTAGGGATAGGCCAGGATCGCATCGGCCGCGGCCACGTAGAGCGTGTCCTCGTGCCAGACGACGCCGAAGGGCGAGTTGAGGCCTTTCAGCAGATCGTGGCGCTCGTCGACCCTGCCGTCGCGGTTCGTGTCGCGCAGCAGGGTGATCAGGTTGCTTTCCTTCTGCGGCCCGCCGGTGTCGCCCTTGGCCATCGCCATGACCCATTGGCGGATGACGTCCTTGGGCCGCGGCAGCGGCTTGCCCTCGGGGGCGCGCGACTGCACCACGAGCACGTCGCCGTTCGGCAGCGTGCGCACCATGCGCGGGCTGACGAGGTCCTTGGCGTAGAGCGTCACCGTCAGGCCCTGCGGGACCTTCGGCGTCTGACCGTCCTTCCAGCCGACCACCTCGGCGATCTTCAGGTCGGGCATGAACTCCGTGCTGGGATCCGGCAGGACCGGGTCGGGCCCGATCTGGCTGGAGATGTCGAAGCCCGTATCGCTGTCGGTGCAGCCGGCGAGCACGAGGGCAAGGAGGCAGGCTCCCGTAAGGGCGGAGGCCCGTTGCAGGCGAAAGCGGTCAGGCATGGTTGCGCACTCCCAGGGCAGGACCATGAGCAAACGACGTGCCGAGCCAGAGCGTAACGAGCATGGCCAGCACCGTCAGACCCGACAGGGTCAACCCCCAGGGCATGATTGCGGTCCAGCCGTCGGCCGCATGGGCCAGGTTGTTGAAGAAGGCCAGGATCAGGACGACGAGGGTTCCGAGGGCGGC
>DASZBB010000172.1:0-12867 GCA_035944695.1 Microvirga sp.
TCATCGATCTCTACCATGAGCGCATCAAGGCTTTCCACGCGAAGGACGCGGAGTTCAACCCGTCCGGACGCATCGGCGTCTATGGCGGCTACGAGAGCTGGATCAACCGCGCCGGCCGCTTCCGCTCGCTGGGCGACGGGCAGGTGGATTTCAACGCCATCTTCTCGAAGCTCGCCCAGTACGACTACGATTCCTGGGCCGTCCTGGAATGGGAATGCGCCCTGAAGCATCCGGAAGATGGCGCGCGCGAAGGCGCCGAGTTCATCAAGGCTCATATCATCCGCGTCACGGAGAAGGCCTTCGACGATTTCGCCGCCGGCGGGACGGACGAGGCGGCCAACCGCCGGATGCTCGGCATCGACGCCGCATAAGCGACAAGGGGGCACACATGACGATTGCTGGATCTCCGGATCAGAAGCTGAACCGCCGCTTGCGACTCGGCATGGTCGGCGGCGGACGCGGCGCCTTCATCGGTGCCGTGCACCGCATTGCCGCCCGTCTCGACGACCGCTGGGAGCTGGTGGCCGGGGCCCTCTCGTCCGATCCGGACCGGGCGAAGGCCTCGGGCGAGGATCTGCTGTTGAAGCCCGATCGCATCTATGGCGACTTCAACGAGATGGCGCGCCGCGAGCGGCGGCTGAAGGACGGCATCGATGCAGTCGCCATCGTCACGCCCAATCACGCCCATGCGGCAGCGGCACGCGCCTTCCTGAAGGCCGGCATCCATGTGATCTGCGACAAGCCGCTCACGACCACGCGACGCGAGGCCGATCAGCTCGCGAAGCTCGCACGCGAATCCGGCCTCATCTTCGCGGTCACGCACAACTACACGGGCTATCCGCTCGTGCGGCAGGCCCGCGCCATGGTGCAGGCGGGCGAGCTCGGAGCGATCCGCGTGGTGCAGGTGGAATACGCGCAGGACTGGCTCGCCACCCGGATGGAGGAGACCGGCAGCAAGCAGGCGGAATGGCGCACGGACCCGGCCCGCTCGGGGCCTGCCGGCGCCGTCGGCGACATCGGCACCCACGCCTTCAATCTCGCCGAGTTCATCGTCGGCGACGAAGTCGCGTCCCTGTCGGCGGAGCTGCACACCTTCGTGGAGGGCCGCAGGCTCGACGACAACGCCCATATGATGCTGCGCTTCACATCGGGCGCCAAAGGCATGCTCTGGTGCAGCCAGGTGGCGGCAGGGCTCGAAAACGGATTGCGCATTCGCGTCTATGGCGAGAAGGCCGGCCTCGAATGGCATCAGGAGAACCCGAACTACCTGACCTTCTCGCCTCTGGGCGAGCCGCCGCGGATCATCCGCCGCAACGGGAATGGGGCCGACGAGGTCTCCCGCGCGGCCTCGCGCATTCCGGGAGGACATCCGGAAGGCTACCTCGAAGGCTTCGCCCAGCTCTACACGGACGTGGCGGAGCAGATTGCCGCGCGGGTCGAGAACCGCGAGCCCAATCCCCTCTCGCTCCAGGTGCCTACCGTCGAGCATGGCGTGCGCGGGGTGCGCTTCATCGAGGCGGCGGTGCGTTCGTCGCAGCGCAAGGCGGCGTGGGTCGATCTCTAATCCGTGCGGGATAAGGGACCGGCTGAGCCGGTCCCCGGGGCAGCTCCCTTGAAATCATCCCCGCAATCATGACCTATAGGGTCATCACGCCCAGACGCGGACGAGACGATTTCAAGATGGCTTCCACGCATCACCACCACGGCCTCGAGGACCTGAACGACACCCAGAAGCGGGTGCACCGGATCCTGTGCTCGGCCCAGAATCCGCTCTCGGCCTATGAGGTGCTCGATAAGATGCGGGCCAAGGGCGCCGTGACGCCCCCGACCGTCTATCGGTCCCTGGACAAATTGATCGAGAAGGGGTTGGCGCACCGGCTCGAGAGCCTCAACGCCTATGTCGCGTGCAAGCACCCCCATCACGAGCACGACATGGCTGCCTTCGCCATCTGCGAGAATTGCGGCTTGGTCAAAGAATTCACAGACCCGCATATCAGTGAGCGCCTGTCCCATTGGGGAGACGACCATGCGTTTTGCACCAAGAAGGTGACGGTCGAAATTCGCGGCCTCTGCGAGACCTGCTCGAAGCAAGCTTAGCCGGAGGAACTTCGGCGGCCTAGTTACGTTACTACGTAACTATATTTGGAGCGGCAGGCCTTGTTTGTGTCCAAACGCCAAATTTCTTTGCGGAATATGCACAGCTGCAAGTGCCTCCAGTAATGATAGCACATTGTCAGATTCGCATTTTACCTATATGAATATATAGGTTCCGTAATAACAGGAGTGTGGCTCATGAGCACCAAGGCCCTCAGGAAAGAAGAAGAGGAAAACCTCCTTCGCCGTGCAGACGATCTGTGCCGCCAGAACAATCTCAGGCTCACGCCGATTCGCGAGCGCGTCTATCGCGAGCTGGTCCAGAGCGGCGGACCGGTCGGCGCTTACGATCTGGTCGACCGTCTCAGCAGCGAGAAGAAGCGCCTCGCCCCGGTGACGATCTACCGTGCGCTCGACTTCCTGCGCGACGCCGGTCTCGTCCACCGACTGGCGACCCAGAACTCCTACGTGATCTCCCACGGCCAACCGGACGTGAACGCGATGAAGATCATGTTCGTCGATTCCAAGACGGGCGAGACCATCGAGGTTCACTCGACCGAAGTTGCAGAGGCTGTGAAGAAGGCCGCCGAGCAGGCCGGCTTCAAGTCCGTCTCCCCATTCATGGAAGTCGAGGGCGAGATCGCCCATTAAGCGTCACACGCAAAAGACAGAGCCGACACCGGACCTGCCTTTCGAGACTTGATACTTAAATGGCCGGGCATTGCCCGGCCATTTCCTTTTCTCGCTGCGTCGGACGGATCCTGAAAGGGGTCGCCCCCTTCAGGCCCGTAGCCTTATTCCGCGGCCAGCGCCTGGCGATGGGGATGCTTCTCCTCCGCCCGGCCGGCCCGCACGGTCTCCTTCGAGATGAAGGTGTAGAACATCGGCACCACGAAGAGCGTGAAGATCGTGCCGATCGACATGCCCGACGCGATCACGAGGCCCATGGAGAAGCGAGCCGCCGCACCCGCACCGGTGGCATAGAGCAGCGGCGCGACGCCGAGCACCATGGCGGCCGTGGTCATGAGGATAGGACGAAGACGCACGCGCGCCGCCTCCTCGATGGCCTCGCGCTTGCTCACACCATGCTTTTCCTTCTGCTCGTTGGCGAACTCCACCATCAGGATGCCGTGCTTGGTGATCAGCCCCACGAGGGTGATCAACCCGACCTGCGTGTAGATGTTCAAGGTCGCAAGCCCCAGATTCAGGAAGATCATGGCGCCGAACATGGAGAGCGGCACCGACATCATGATGATGAACGGATCGCGGAAGCTCTCGAACTGCGCCGCCAGCACCAGATAGATCACGATGACTGCGAGACCGAAGGCGAGGAAGATCGAGCTTCCCTCCTGGATCTCCAGGCGCGACTGACCGGCATAATCCTCGTAGAAGCCCTGGGGCATGACCTCCTGTGCAATGGAGCGCAGCGTCGCCAGGCCCTCAGACGTGGTGACGCCAGGCAGAGGCAGAGCAGAAAGGGTCGTCGAGTTCAACTGGTTGAACTGCTCGATCACGGCCGGCGCCGCGTCCGTCTTGATGCTCACAAGAGCGGAGAGCGGAACCATGGACCCGTCGGCGGCTCGGACATAGTATTCCCCAAGCCGTTCCGGATTCAGACGGTCCTCCTGCCGGACCTGGCTGACCACGTCGTAGCTCCGGTTGTCGCGGTCGAACTTCGAGATCGGCGCTCCGCCGACGAGCGCGCCGAGCGTGTTGCCGATTTCCGAGACCGGCACGCCGAGAGCCGCGGCGCGGTCACGATCCACCGTGATGCGAGCCCGAGGGGTCTCGTAGGAGATCGAGTTCTGAACCACGATGAACTTGCCGGATTTCATCGCGCGCTGGCGAATCTCCTCGCCAACCTCATAGGCCTGAGACGAGTCACCGATCGTGCGCATCACATACTGGATCGGCAGACCGTCGCCGCCGCCGGGGAGGGACGGCGGTGCGAAGACGAAGGCCTGCACGCCGGCATTCTCGTTCAGGAGATTCTGGATCTCCTGCTTGGTCTGCTCGCCCTTCTTCGAACGCTCGCTCCATTCCTTCAGCTTGAAGCCGACGAAGCCGCCGCCGCCGCCGTCGATGCCGACGATCAGGAAGCTGTCGTCGATCTCGGGGATCTTTTCGGCCGCACCCGTGAACTGCTTGGAAAAGGCCTGCGTGTACTCGGCCGTTGCGTATTTCGGCGCGTTGACGAGGCCCAGATAGGCGCCCTGATCCTCTTCCGGCGCAAGCTCCGAGGAGGTCTTGGTGAACAGGAAGGCCGTGGTGCCGAGGAGAACGGCGACGATGACCAGGGTTACGCCGCGATAGTCCAGCGAGCCTTTCAGGCGCCTCGCATACCAGTTCTCAAGCCGCGTGAAGGTGCGGTCCACGAAGGCGGCGAAGCGTCCTTGTGCACCGTGAGACTTCAGCAGCTTCGACGACATCATCGGCGAGAGCGTCACGGCCACGATGCCGGAGATGATCACCGATCCTGCGAGCGTGAAGGCGAACTCCCGGAACAGCGAACCCGTCAGGCCCTGCGTGAAGCCGATCGGCGCATACACGGCCGCCAGGGTGATCGTCATGGAGACGATGGGGACGAAGATCTCCTTCATGCCCACGACGGCCGCTTCGACGGGCTTGAGCCCCTCCTCGATATGGCGGTGGATGTTCTCCAGCACCACGATCGCGTCGTCGACCACGAGGCCGATGGCGAGCACCATCGCCAGCAGGGTCAGGAGGTTGATGGAATAGCCCAGCGCATAGAGGAAGAAGCACACGCCGATGAGCGAGAGCGGGATCGTCACGATGGGAATGAGAACCGAGCGGAACGACCCTAGGAACAGCAGGATCACCACCACGACGATGAGCGCCGCCTCACCGATTGTCTTGAACACCTCTTCGATGGAGGCCGAGATGAAGTTCGACGCATCGTAGACGATCTCGACATTCATGCCCTTGGGCAAGGTTGGGCGGATCGAGTCGATGGCTTGCGTCACCGCCTCGGCCACAGTCAGCGGATTGGCCGACGGAGTCGGCGTGATGCCGATGAAGGTGCCCTGGCTGCCGTTGAAGCTGACGATGGTGTCCGTGCTCTCGGGCCCGAGTTCCACGTCGGCTACATCGCGCAGGCGCACGACCTGATCGCCCTCCGACCGGATCGGCAGCATGCTGAACGTCTCGGGCGTCTGCAGGGTGGTCTGCATGTCGAGCCGGTAGGCGACGTATTCGCTCTGGGTCTTGCCGGGAGCCGCAAGGAAGTTGTTGGCGTTGATCGCCTGGACGACATCGCCGGCCGTGACGCCGCGGGCGGCAAGCCGTACGGGGTCGATCCACACGCGCATGGAGAAGTCGCGCCCGCCGAGGATCTCGGCGTTGCCGACACCCTCGAGGGTCGCGAAGCGCGGCTGCACCACGCGGGTCAGGAATTCGGAGACCTGCTCCGGATTCATCTCCGTGCTGCCGAAGGTGATATACATGAGGGCGAAGCTCTGGCCCGTGCCCTTCATGATGACCGGATCTTCGGCGTCCGAGGGAAGCTGCGCGCGAACCTGCTGCACCTTCGCGGTGACTTCGGTGAGCGCCGCATTAGGATCCGTGTTCAGGCGCATGCGCACGGACACCGTGCTGATGCCGAGACGGCTCTGCGTCGTCACGTAATCCACGCCTTCCGCGCTCGACACGGACTTGGCGATGGGCGTGCTGATGAAGCCCTGGATCAGGTCGGCGCTCGCACCCGTATAGGTAGTCGTGATCGTGATCGTGGTTTCCTCGACCTCAGGATACTGACGTACCTGCAGGTTCATCAGTCCCTGCGCGCCGAGCAGCAGGATCAGGAGGCTCACCACCATCGACAGGACGGGGCGGCGGATGAAAAGTTCAGTAAAACTCATGGCTGATGCCTATTGTCCGCTCGCGAGCTTCGACCCGTCGAGCTTCGTCACATCGATGCTGTTGTCGATCTTGACGGTCGCGCCGGACTGCAGCTTGTTCTGCCCGGAGGCGACCACCTGCTGACCCGGGTTGACGCCGGAGACGATCTCGAGGGCACCGCCGCGACGGCGGCCGGTCTTGACGAAGACCTGCTTTACCACCTGGACCTGCTGGCCCTGCTTCTCTTCCTGGTCGATCGTGTAGACGTAATCGCCGTAGAGGCTGGCGATGACGGCCGTCTGCGGCACGGTCATGACGTTGGGCTGCTCCGGCAGGATCACCTCCACGTGGAGGAACTGACCCGGGAGAATGGCTCCGTCCTTGTTGTCTTTGACGAGAGCCTGCACCGAGACGAGGCGGGTCTTGGGATCGACGCGCGGATCCTTGCCGATGACGCGACCCTTGAATGGAAGGTTGCTCTCGGTCGTGCCGATGCGAACCTCCTGGCCGAGATTGATCTCGCCGGCCCGCTGCTCGGGAACCGTGAAATCGACCTTCATCGAAGACAGATCCTGGAAGCTCGCAATGACGGTTCCCGGCTGCAGGTACTGACCGACATCGATCCGCGGAATGCCGATCACACCGGAGAAGGGCGCCTTCAGGGCTTTCTGCTCGATGGTCGCCTGCAGGCGGGCCAAGCGGGAACGTGCGGCGGCAAGCAAAGCGCTGGCCTGGTCGAGATTGGCTTCGGTGCCGTAACCACGGGTCGACAGGGTCTTGGCGCGCTCGAAGCTGCTCTCGGCCGTCTTTACATTCGCCTGGACGTCCTGAATGTCCGCCCGCTCGACCGTATCGTCCAGCTGAACGAGGACCTCACCTTGCTTCACGCTCTGGTTGGCCTTGAACTTGATCTCGCTGACGATGCCGGCGATCTCGAAAGCCAGCTCGACGCCGTTGGCGGCCTTGGCCGTACCGATGGCGCTGATGCTTGGCGTCCAGGTCTTCGCCTCGACCTTGGCGGCCGAAACGGCCTGCGCCGGCTGCTGCATGGTGGCGAAGAACTGGGTGATCATCTTGTCGCGGAAAAAGTTGAACCAGACCAAACCGGCGCAAAGTCCGATTGCAAGAATGAACACAAGAGCAACTACGATGCGCCGTTTCATAGGCTTTTTCCGAGAGTTAGGGCTCGTCCGCGAGCCCTGTACGACTATTGTGGGTGCGGCAACAGCGTACTTTATCTTGACGCCAAAGCCGTGAGAGGGAATTTATATACCGTCTGGACGGTTTAGTTGCAAGTGCGGCGACGCACAAGACAAGAGATGTAGATGCTGTTTTCCTGTACCAGAGGCCGCAAAAGTTCACGAGAAAAAATTCTTGATGCGGCTGCAGAACTCGTCGGAGAGATCGGCGCCGGCCGGCTGACGCTTGAATCCGTGGCCGAGCGCGCCGGCCTCAGCAAGGGCGGGCTTCTTTACAATTTCCCGACCAAGGATGCGCTGCTTCAGGCCATGATCCAGCGCATGATCGACCAGGTTGCCACCGAAAAGGACGTTTTGCGGGAAACCACCGCCCCCGGCCCGAACCGCGAGGCCCGGGTGGTGACGAAGACCCTGCTCAATATCTGCTGCGGCGGCAAGATGAAGGACATGGCCACCGGCATGATGGCGGCGACCGCCGAGAATCCCAGCCTTCTCGATCCGGTCCGTCAGGTGATCAGCACCACCCTGGAGCAGCTGAAGGCAAGCTCGGACGACCTGGATTCCGCCCTGCTGGGCTGGCTTGCCACGGAAGGGCTGAGCAGCCTCGAGATGCACAAGCTCAGCCCGTTCTCGGAGGAGGATCGGGAGCGGATCGTGAAGGCGATCGACCGCCTCGTGACCAAGGGCATCGCCGAGTAACGTCTCCCCGGCTTCAGGCCATCCAGGACGGATCGCTCAGAACCTCATCGGTGTGCTCCCCGAGGCGCGGAGAGGGCCGGCCGACCGCCATCGGCTGCCCATCCATCACGATGGGGGAGCGGACGGACGGGATGGCCCCGCCCCTGGCGGCCTGGGAGGGCAGATCGATCCTCATGCCGCGGGCCATGACCTGCGGGTCCGCAAAGACGTCGGCGACCGTGTTGATGGGACCGGCCGGAACCCCCTGCCCTTCGAGGGCGGACAGCAGATCCTCACGCGTGAACTTCAGCGTCAGTTCCGTCAGCAGCGGAACGAGTTCGGCCCGGTGGCCGACCCGGCCCGCATTGGTGCGGAAGCGCTCGTCCTGCGCCAGTTCGGGCCGCCCGAGCACGGAGACGAAGCGGCCGAACTGCCCGTCATTGCCCACCGCCACGATCACATGGCCGTCCGCGACCGGAAAAACCTGATAGGGCACGATGTTGGGATGGGCATTGCCCATGCGCCGAGGCGATGTCCCGGATGCCAGGTAGTTCATGGCCTGGTTGGCGAGCACGCTCGTCTGCACGTCGAGGAGCGCCATGTCGAGATGCGCCCCTTCCCCGGTCTGGTCCCGCCGGCGCAGGGCAGCCAGGATGCCGACGACGGAATAAACGCCGGTGAAGATGTCCACATAGGCCACGCCGATCTTCTGCGGCTCGCCCTCAGGATCGCCCGTCAGGTCCATGATGCCGCCGAGGCCCTGGATCATGAAATCGTAGCCGGCCCGGGACGCATAGGGTCCGTTCTGCCCGAAACCCGTGATCGAGCAATAGACGAGGCGCGGGTTGACCCGTTTCAGACTCTCGTAGTCGAGACCGTATTTCTTGAGCCCGCCGACCTTGAAGTTCTCGATCACTACGTCGGCGTGGGCCGCGAGCCTGCGCACGAGCTCCTGTCCTTCGGGCGTCTCGAAATCGGCCGCGATGGATCGTTTGCCGCGATTGCAGGAATGGAAATAGGCCGCCGAGAGGTGGTCGCCCTCTGCCCCTTCGACGAAGGGGGGACCCCATCCGCGGGTATCGTCGCCGGCCCCGGGGCGCTCCACCTTGATCACGTCGGCGCCGAGATCGGCCAGCAGCTGGCCGACCCAGGGGCCTGCGAGAATGCGCGCGAGTTCGAGGACTTTGAGGCCTTCGAGCGGTTTCATGACGTTCAATCCATCACGGCATCGAGGCCGCGTTTCAATCCGATGAAGGATAGGACGCGACGGGCGGCCAGCAGCGTGCCGGCCACATAGGGCGCAGCCGAAGAGCCTGCGTCGTGGCGGATCACGAGCCTCTCGTTGTCCGCTCCGAACACGGCCTCGCAGGAGAGGACGAACGAGGGCATGCGCAGCGAATGAACCTGCACCGGCTCCCGGGCGCCGAGGGAGCCGCCGCGGGTTTCGCGTACGCCGGTGAGATCCTGGATCGCCTTCGCGCTTGCGGGAAGGCGCACCTCGCTGAGGAGTTCCGCAAGCTCGCGGGCTGTCCCGGAAGGCGTATCGGGCTTCTTGGCGGATGCATAGTCGATGACTTCCACATCCGGGACGTAGCGGGCCGCCTCCAAAGCGAAGCGACGCAGCAGCGTCGCCGTGATCGAGAAGTTGCCGGCAGCGAGCACCCCGCGCTCGGCTTTGAGCGCATGCCGATCGATCTCCGCGTAATCTTCGGCTGAAAGCCCGGAGGTGCCGACAACGACATGGCGCCCCCGCGCGATCGCGGTCAGCGCATGGGCTTTGACCGCTCCCGGCTTGGTGTAGTCGATCACCACGTCGGAGGGAGCCTTCAGGGCCTCCTCCAGCGTGGCGCTGACCGGAACACCGATGCGGGCAAGTCCGGCGGCTTCGCCGGCATCCTGTCCCGCCGCGCTGCGGCTGACCGCTCCTGCGAGCGCGAGATCGTCGGAGGCAGCAATCGCCGCCACGAGGGCCTTGCCGACCCAGCCGGTCGAGCCTGCCAGGGTGATCCGGATTGACATGAGCTCCCAGCCTTCTCTCAGAAGAATGCCTGCAGGCCGGTCTGCGCACGGCCCAGAATAAGGGCGTGCACGTCGTGCGTGCCCTCATAGGTGTTCACGGTCTCGAGGTTCTGCGCATGGCGCATGACATGATATTCCTCTTGGATGCCATTTCCGCCATGCATGTCGCGGGCCACACGGGCAATCTCCAGCGCCTTGCCGCAATTGTTGCGCTTGACGAGCGAGATCATCTCCGGCGCCACGCGGCCCTCGTCGAAGAGACGGCCGACACGCAAGCTTGCATGCAAGCCGAGGGTGATCTCGGTCATCATGTCGGCGAGCTTCTTCTGCACGAGCTGGGTCGCGGCGAGCGGCCGGTCGAACTGCTTGCGATCCAGGGTGTATTGGCGCGCCCGGTGCCAGCAATCCTCCGCCGCCCCCAGGGAGCCCCAGGAGATGCCGTAGCGGGCCCGGTTGAGGCAGCCGAACGGCCCCTTCAGCCCCGACACGTTGGGAAGCAGCGCATCCTCGCCCACCTCGACGCTGTCCATGACGATCTCGCCGGTAATCGAGGCACGAAGGGAAAGCTTGCCGCCAATCTTGGGCGCCGAGAGTCCCTTCATGCCTTTCTCCAGCACGAAACCGCGGATCTGGTTGTCATGAGCCTCGGACTTGGCCCAGACCACGAAGACATCCGCGATGGGAGAGTTGGAAATCCACATCTTGGAGCCGGTGAGGCGGTAGCCGCCATCGGTCTTCACGGCGCGGGTCTTCATCCCGGCCGGATCGGAGCCGGCGTCCGGCTCCGTGAGACCGAAGCAGCCGACGAATTCGCCGGTGGCGAGCTTGGGCAAGTATTTCCGGCGCTGCTCCTCGGAGCCGTAGGCATAGATCGGGTACATGACGAGGGAGGACTGCACGCTCATCATGGAGCGGTAGCCGGAATCGACCCGCTCCACCTCGCGCGCCACGAGGCCGTAGGCGACGTAGGACGCCCCGGCGCACCCGTATTCCTCCGGCAGGGTCACGCCGAGAAGGCCTAGCTCTCCCATCTCGTTGAAGATGGTGCGATCGGTCTTCTCCTCGCGGTAAGCCTCGATCACCCGCGGCAGAAGCTTGTCCTGGGCATAGGCACGGGCCGTGTCGCGGATCATGCGCTCATCGTCGGTGAGGAGGTCGTCGAGGAGGAGCGGGTCATCCCACGTGAACTTCGCATATTCCTGAGCACCGGCCATGACGATCATCCTTCCCAGAGAGTGCGGTCAGCCGCCGAGACTAACCAAAGCTATGAATTTGGGCGGCAAAATCGCGCTGGACAGGGGAAATGTAAATCGACATCTTCGCAGCAGGTTATTCTCAAATGGAATGAACGTGTGTTTCGTCGCGGCTTTCTGCCCAATGTGGGCAACCTTCTGGCATTCGAGGCCACCGCCCGTCACGGCAGCGTATCGAGAGCCGCCGAGGAGTTGAACCTGACCCAGAGCGCCGTATCGCGGCAGATCCAGCAATTGGAGGAATCCCTCGGCGTCTCCCTGTTCAGCCGCTCCCGGCAGCGGGTCGTGCTCACCGACGTGGGGCGCATGTATGCCTCCCAGGTGCGCAGCACCCTGTCGGAACTCTCCGACGCCACCCATCAGGCCATTGCGCTCTCCGGAACGAGCGGGGTCCTGAATCTCGCCACCCTGCCGACCTTTGGCACCCGATGGCTCATTCCGCGCATCCCCGATTTCTTTGCCCGGCACCCCGGCGCAACGGTGAACTTCGGTGTCCGCCTCGTGCCCTTCGACTTCGCGACCGATCCCTTCGATGCGGCCATTCATTTCGGCGAACCGCATTGGCCTGGCGCGGTCTGCGAACTTCTAAGGACCGAAGAGGTCGTGCCAGTCTGCAGCCCGGCCTATCGTGCGCGCGAGAATCTGCATTCGCCTCAGAGCCTTACCCGTGCCACCCTGCTCCAGCAAAGCACCCGCCCAACCGCTTGGGCGGAGTGGTTCGCCAGCGTCGGAGTCGGGGTCGGAAATCCCTTACGTGGCCCCCGTTTCGAGCAATTCGCCATGGTGGCCCAGGCCGCAGCGGCGGGATTGGGCGCCGCGCTCATCCCGCACTTCCTGATCGCCGATGAACTGGCTTCGGGGCGCCTCGAGATTCTGTTTCCCGACACTCTGGTGAGTGGCGGCGCCTATTATTTGGTCTATCCCGAGCACAAGGCGGGAACCCCGCTGCTGCGCTCCTTCCGCGACTGGATCCTCGGCGAAATCCGTCAGGGATAGACCCGCTTGGGCTTCATGATGCGGAAGCTCAATGTAAAAGCCACGATCCCGCAGACCACGATGGCACTCACCATCGAGAGCGGCGTGCCGTTGTAGAAGACGCTGACCAGGACGATGATCACGGCGCCGGTGCTGAGTTGCAGAGTTCCCATGAGCGCAGAAGCGGTTCCGGCCACGGGGCCATGTTCCTCGAGCGCGAGCACGGCCGTCGAGGGGATGACGAAGCCGAGGCAGCCGAACGACACGAAAAGCAGACCCCAGAGAACGAAGGCATTGTCGACGCCGAGAATCGTGAGCACGAACAGCAGGATCACCAGGGCGGCAAATGCGGACATTGCGGTTCTCACCACCCGCTCGGCCCCGAAACGCCGCATGAACACGCTGTTGAACTGCGCGCTGCCGATGAAGGCGATGGCATTCGACGCAAAAACCATGCTGTAGGCTGAAGGCGTCAGGCCGAAATGCTCGATGAAGATGACCGATGAGCCGGCAAGATAGGCGAAGAAGCTCGCTTGGCTGAAACCGCCGATGAAGGCGAGCCCCAGGAAACGTCGATCCTTCAACAGGCTCCTGTAAGTGGCGAAGGCCTGCCCAATGCCTTTTCGGCCCGCATCCGGTTTGTGGGTTTCCGGCAGGAGAAAGAGAACGACGGCGAGGCCCGCGAGGCCGATGACGGCAATGGCCCAGAAGATCGCGCGCCAGGTGAAGAACGCCGTCAGGGTGCTGCCGGCGAGAGGCGCCAGAATGGGCGAGACGCTGAAGACCAGCAT
>DASZBB010000173.1:0-4556 GCA_035944695.1 Microvirga sp.
AGGCGGTGAAGGGCTGGACCGCAGCCTAGATCGAGAAGCGCCTCGTCGCCAAGTCGAAGGAGCTGACCGAGCGCCTCGACAAGGGCGAGGCCATCGAGACCGTGGCGCAGGAGGCGGGCGTGCCGCTGAAGACGATCACCGAGATCGGCCGCAACCAAGCGAAGGACGACCTCTCGACCGAGATCGTCGAGCGCATCTTCACCACCCCGGTCGGCAAGGCGGCCTCGGCGCCCGCCGGCGAGGGACGCGCGGTGTTCAAGGTCACGGCCGCCACGGTGCCGCCGCTGGTCACCACCACGCAAGCGGCGCAAAACGCGCAGAACCAGCTCCAGACCGGCTTCGGCGACGATCTGATCAGCCAGTACATTGCCCAGGTTCGTCAAGATCTCGGCGTCACGATCAACCAGCAGGCGCTGCGTCGGGCCACGGGCGGCGAATCTTAGTTCCATGACGAGCACGCCCGATTTCGACACCTTCGCGACTGCCTACGAGGCCGGCGAAGCCGGCGTTTTGCGCACGACCCTCGTGGGTGATCTGTTGACCCCGGTTGCGGCCTTCCTGAAGCTGCGACATGAGCGGAAAGGGGCTGCCTTCCTGCTGGAATCCGTGGAGGGAGGCGCAACCCGCGGTCGCTTCTCCATGATCGGGCTCGATCCCGATCTCGTCTGGCGCTGCCAGGACGGGGTGGCCGCCATCGACCGCCAAGCACTGAGCCGCCGGCAGGAGTTCAGGGTGGAGGAGAGGCCGCCTCTGGACAGCCTGCGCGCGTTGATCAAGGAGAGCGCCCTGCCCCTGTCCGACGACCTGCCGCCGATGGCGGCCGGCCTCTTCGGCTATCTCGGCTACGACATGGTCCGGCTCATGGAGCGGCTGCCCGAGCCCAATCGGGACGTACTGCAGGTTCCCGACGCCATTCTCGTCCGCCCGACCGTCATGGTGGTGTTCGACGCGGTGAAGGACGAGATCTCGCTCATCACGCCGGTCCGCCCGCAGGACGGAACCTCCGCCAAGGCGGCCTATGAGACGGCTCTTGCCCGCCTCGACGAGGTCACGGCCGCCCTCGACCGCCCTCTGCCCATCGACGACCGCAGCGACCCGACGCAGATCCACTTCGAGCCGCCGGTCTCGAACACGACCCCGCAGGAATTCGAGGCGATGGTGGCGAAGGCGAAGGAGTACATCCGCGCCGGCGACATCTTCCAGGTGGTGCTGTCGCAGCGGTTCGAGGCGGCCTTTCCCCTCCCCGCCTTCGCGCTCTACCGCTCCCTGCGCCGGGTCAATCCCGCTCCGTTTCTCTGCTATCTCGATTTCGAGGATTTTCAGATCGTTTGCTCCTCACCGGAGATCCTCGTTCGGGTCCGCGACGGTAGGGTCACGATCCGACCCATCGCCGGAACGCGGCCGCGCGGGGCAACGGCCGCCGAGGACCGCGCCCATGCGGAAAGCCTACTGGCCGATCAGAAGGAGCGGGCCGAGCATCTGATGCTGCTCGATCTCGGGCGCAACGACGTGGGCCGCGTGGCCGAGATGGGCTCCGTGGAGGTCACGGATTCCTTCTTCCTCGAATATTACAGCCAGGTGATGCACATCGTGTCGAACGTGGAAGGCAGGCTCGATCCATCCTTCGACGCGCTCGATGCTCTCGTGGCCGGCTTCCCGGCCGGCACGGTCTCCGGCGCCCCGAAGGTGCGCGCCATGCAGATCATCGACGAGCTGGAGAAGGACAAGCGCGGGCCCTATGCCGGCTGCATCGGGTATTTCGGCGCGAATGGCGAGATGGATACCTGCATCGTGCTGCGCACGGCCTTGGTGAAGGACGGGCGCATGGCCGTCCAGGCCGGCGCCGGCATCGTCTATGATTCCGATCCAGCCTCGGAGCAGCAGGAATGCATCAACAAGTCCAAGGCGCTGTTCCGGGCCGCGGAAGAGGCCGTGCGTTTCGCAAGCCAAGCAAGGGTTGGGCAATGAGCGAGGTAAGGCTTCCCTTGACCGGAGGCGTCGCTTACGCGAACGTCTGCGCGCCATGACCCGTGTTCTCGTCATCGACAATTACGACAGCTTCACCTGGAATCTGGTGCATCTGCTCGGCCCGCTCGCGACCTCCGTCGATGTGGTGCGCAACGATGCCATCACCACGGTCGAAGTGCTCGCCTCTCGGCCCGACGCCATCGTGCTCTCCCCAGGCCCCTGCACGCCGAACGAGGCCGGGATCTGCCTGGATCTCGTGAAACGCGCCTCGCCCGAAATCCCGACCTTCGGCGTCTGCCTCGGGCTGCAGACGATCGGTCAGGTCTTCGGCGGTACCGTCTCGCGGGCCCCCCTGCCCATGCACGGCAAGGTATCCGAGGTGGAGCACGGCGGTCAGGCGGTGTTCCGGGGCATCAACGGGGCGTTCAAGGCGACCCGGTACCATTCGCTCATCGTGGATCGGGAATCCTGCCCAGCCGACCTGCAGGTGACGGCGGAGACCTCGGATGGGCTGGTCATGGGGCTGTCGCACCGTTCCCTGCCGATCCACGGCGTCCAGTTTCACCCCGAGAGCATCCTGTCGGAACATGGGGTGACGATCATGCGCAACTTCTTCGAACTCGCGGCGGAATGGAACGCGAAGCACCGCATAGCCGACGCCGAAGCCGCGCCATCAGGACATTGAAAGCGATGGAATCGTTCAAATCCTACCTCGCCAAAGTCGCCACAGGCGCATCGCTGACGCGTGACGAGGCACGGGATGCCTTCGATGACCTGCTCTCCGGCGAAGTGACCCCGGCCCAGGGCGGTGCCTTCCTCATGGCGCTGCGGGTCCGCGGCGAGGCTCTAGAGGAGATCGTCGGGGCGGTGACCGCCATGCGTGGGCGCATGCTGCGGGTCAATGCCCCCGAGAAGGCGGTCGACATCGTCGGCACCGGCGGCGACCACAAGGGCAGCTACAATATCTCGACGCTCGCCTCGATTATCGTGGCCTCCTGTGGGGTTCCCGTCGCCAAGCATGGCAACCGGGCAGCCTCCTCCAAGTCCGGCACGGCCGATGTGCTCTCCGCTCTCGGCGTCAAGCTCGGCCTCGATCCGGAACGCCTGGGACATTGTCTCGATGAGACCAAGCTCTGCTTCATGTTCGCGCAGACCCATCATGCTGCCATGCGCCATGTGGCACCGGTTCGGGTCGAACTTGGAACCCGCACGATCTTCAACCTGCTCGGACCGCTGGCCAATCCGGCCGGCGCCAAGCGCCAGCTTCTCGGTGTTTTTTCGGAAGCTTGGCTTGAACCGCTCACCCAGGTTCTAAAGGAGCTCGGCTCTCAGAAGGTCTGGACCGTACACGGCTCTGACGGTCTCGACGAGATGACCACCACCGGCCCGACTTTCGTGGTGGCTTTGGAGAACGGCGCCGTCCGCCGCTTCACCGTGACGCCGGAAGAGGTCGGCCTGCCGACCGTCTCCCTTGACGATCTCAGAGGGGGCGACCCGGAGCACAACGCTGCCGAACTGCGCGCCGTTCTGGACGGCGCCCGCACGCCCTATCGCGATGTGGCCCTGCTCAATGCGGCTGCCGCCCTGGTCGTTGCAGACGAGGCCGAGAACCTGCGTGATGGTCTCGACCGGGCATCAAGGGCGCTCGACAGCGGCGCCTCGAAGGCGACCCTTGAGCGTCTCGTCAAAGTCTCGAACGCTGAGTGAACCTGCGATGGCCGATGTTCTCAGCAAGATCGAAGCCTATAAGCGCCAGGAGATCGCGGCTGCGAAAGCCGCCGTTTCGCCGAGCGAGGTGGAGCGTCGCGCTCGAGCGGCCTCCCCGCCCCGTGGTTTTGCAGAAGCGATCGAGCGTCATCTCGTTGCAGGTCGGCCCGCTCTGATCGCCGAAGTGAAGAAGGCGAGCCCTTCGAAAGGCTTGATCCGGGCCGATTTCGATCCGCCGAGCCTCGCAAAGGCCTATGCCCAAGGCGGCGCCACCTGCCTGTCCGTCCTGACCGACGAACCTTCGTTCCAAGGCAAGCCCGAGTATCTCATGCAGGCTCGCGAAGCCTCGGGTCTACCCGCCCTGCGCAAGGACTTCCTGTTCGAGCGTTACCAGGTCTACGAAGCGCGGGCCTGGGGTGCCGATTGCATCCTCGTGATCATGGCGAGCGTCTCCGACGAGGAGGCCCGCACCCTGATCGATACGGCGCATGAACTTGGGATGGATGTGCTGGTCGAGGTGCATGATCGGGCGGAACTGGAGCGCGCGCTGCCCCTCGGCACCAAGCTGGTCGGCATCAACAACCGCAACCTGCGCACCTTCGAGGTGTCGCTTCGGGTCAGCGAAGACCTGGCTCCCCTGATCCCCTCCGACCGCATCGTCGTTGGTGAGAGCGGTATCTTCACGCTGTCGGACATCGAGCGGTTGTCGAAGGTGAACATTCGCACCTTCCTCGTGGGCGAAAGCCTCATGCGCCAAGCCGATGTGGCGGCAGCGACGCGAAAACTTCTGTTCGGCGAGGCCGCATGACGAAGCTCACGCATCTCGACGCGACCGGTCAGGCCAGCATGGTCGACGTTTCCGACAAGAGCGTTACCAGCCG
>DASZBB010000174.1:0-24379 GCA_035944695.1 Microvirga sp.
GCCGTCCTCCGGCAAGGTGCTCACCGGCGGTGTCGACGCCAACGCCCTGCAGCGCCCGAAGCGCTTCTTCGGTGCGGCGCGCAACATCGAGGAGGGCGGCTCGCTCACCATCATCGCGACCGCGCTGATCGACACCGGCTCGCGCATGGACGAGGTGATCTTCGAAGAGTTCAAGGGCACCGGCAACTCGGAAATCATCCTGGACCGCAAGGTCGCCGACAAGCGCACCTTCCCGGCGATCGACATCACCCGCTCCGGCACCCGCAAGGAGGAGCTGCTGGTCCCGAGCGACACGCTCAAGAAGATGTACGTGCTGCGCCGCATCCTCAATCCGATGGGCACGGTCGACGCCATCGAGTTCCTGCTCGACAAGCTGCGCCAGACCAAGTCGAACCAGGAATTCTTCGATTCGATGAACACCTGAGGCGGCCGGACCGTCCGGCCCCGAACATCAGCCCCATCCTTCTCGCGGAGGATGGGGTTTTTGTTTGCCGTCAGAACACCCCCATCAATGCGAGCACGATCACCGTCAGCACGGCGGAAATCAGGAGCGAGCCCGCGCAGCCCAGCCGGTTCGAGAAGAAAAAGAACATCGTCGCTCCTGTGCCGTGACGGGCGCCCTCGTCATGCCCGCGTGGAGGAATTGAAGACGCCGCTTGCCAGCACAACGCCCAGCGTCGCCAATGTTATCCCGACGAGAGCGGCAATATCCGGGATCTCGCCGAGGACGGGAACGGCGAGCACCGCCGCCAGCACGATCGACAGGGGCGAGACCGCGGCGGCCCTTGAGGTGCCGAGACGATCGACCGCGATGCCGTAGAGAATGATGCCCGCGACGCCGGACAGGAAACCCTGAAGCACTGCCTGCACGATCACGGGTCCGGCCAAACCGTCGCCGAGCGCCCGGACCAGGGACGGGGCGCCGAAGGGGAGAAGGATCAGGAAGGACCACAGCCCGATGAGCGCGGCGGCCTGGAGGGCGGAGAGACCGCTGCGGCGATAGGCGTGGGTGTAGACGCCCCACAGGCAGGCGCCCGTGAGCAGCAGAAGATGCCCGCGCCAGGCGCCGTTGCCCGCATAGAGCAGGCCATGGCCCCCGATGCAGAGGACACCGACCAGGATGAGGGCGAAACCGGCGACCCTGAAGCGCCCAAGCCGCTCGCCAAAGACGAGCCAGCCGATCAGCGCCACGAAGAGCGGCATGGTGCCCGGCAGCAGCGGCCCGATCTCGGCCGCCGGGGCGAATTGCATGCCCAGCGCCACGACCAGGAAGAACGGGGCGCCGGAGCCGAGGAGCCCGAGCCCTTTGACGATTCCGAGACCTTTCGGAAACAGGCCGATCCGCCAGCTGATCGGGACGAGCAGGACGGCCGGGAGGCCGAAGCGCACGAGACCGAGGGCGGCCGGCGGCAGGTCATGGGTCACCGCATGGCGGGTGGCGACCGCCCAGACGGCCCAGATCGTCACGGTGGCGAGGGCGGCGAGCCAGCCGATGAGGGCAGGGCGGCGTCGCGCCAGAGGTGCCGGACAGGCAAGATCGGACATGATGAGCCTCCTTGTTGCTACTGAGCATAGCCTTCCAGCCCAAGGCATGTCCTTGCGAAGTTCGGCTTGATGATTGCATGTTCTTGGCAGAAAATTGCGCGAGAACGGGTCACACGCATCCATGCCCTATATCAATGTCGACGCCATCGACCTCAGGATCCTGAACGCCCTCCAGACCGACGGGCGGCTGACCAATCAGGAATTGGCCGATCAGGTCGGGCTCTCGCCTTCGCCCTGCCTGCGGCGGGTCCGGCGCCTGGAGCGCGACGGCTTCATCCGCAGCTACCGGGCCGTGCTCGACCGGGACTCGGTCGGTCTCGGGCTCACGGTCTTCGTCGAGATCAAGGTGGAGAAGCATTCCCGCGACAATGCGCAGGCGCTCCAGCAGGCGCTGGCCGCCATGCCCGAGGTGGTGGCCTGCCACATGGTCTCAGGCACGGCCGATTTCATCGCCGAGATCGTGGTGACCAATCTGAAGGCCTACGAGACGCTGCTGACCGAAAAACTCCTCGTCCTGCCGATGATCGGCGACATCCGGTCGAATTTCGCCCTCACCCGGGTGAAATCCGACGCGACCCTGCCGCTCTCCCATCTGAAGCGCGGGGTGGAGCGACCGGAGCCGGATTGCTGAGGGTTGGCAACATCGTTCCGTCAGGTTCGAATCGGGACGAAGCGGACGAGGCACCGTCTTCCGTCGTGGCCGGGCTCGTCCGGTCCATGACGGAAGAGCGGCGCGCTGCAATCCATCGGGATCGCCGGCACAAGGCCGGTGATGACGTCGAGGACAGAGTTCTCGCTCACTCTGCCGGAAGCGCGGCAAGCATGTCCCGCGCCCGTGCCTTCAGCCCATCCGCATCCGTCACCGGCAGCGAGCAGCGTGTGCCGGCACAGACGAGGGCCTGGGCCTCCGGGCTCGATGCGGCGAGGGCTTTGGCCGGGTGGTTGTCGTCGAGCGCCTCGTCGGGGCCCAGACGGTGCACGCTCCGATCGAGGTAGGGGATTTTCTGCGCAGCCTCGAACAGGGTATCGGCCCCGCGTCCCGTGACGAGGATGCTCAGGCCGCGCAGGTGCAGGTCGAGGGCATTGAGGATCGAGGTGTGGCCGAGCGGGGAGGATCGCGCAAGGCCCACCAGCCGGCTCAGCACATCCGAGGCCCGTTCGAGATCCTCCTGCGTCTCGGTGATCTGCGCCAGCCGGACGAGCGCCTCGGCGAAGACGCCGTTGGCGTTGGGCACCGCGTCGTCATGGGTCGGCTGCGGACGGACCACGAGCGGATCGGCCCCCCGGGCCGTCATGGCGAGGCAGCCGGTCTCATCGACCATGAAGTCCGACAGCAGCCCGTCGCGCCAGGTTTGCGCGTCCCGGAGATAGGCGGGATCCGACGTGGCTTCGTGGAGGGCGAGCGCCGCCCGCATCATGGCGGCGTGGTCGAGGGCGAAGCCCGGGAAGATCAGGGCGCCGCCGCGCCAGGAATGACCGAGCCGGCCGTCGCGGCTCATCGATTCAGAGACGAAACGATAGGCCCGGGCCGCGAGGGCGACCCAATCCGGCCGGTCGAGGAGGGCGGCGGCCCGCACGAGAGCCCCGATCATCAGGCCGTTCCAATCGGCCAGCACCTTGTCGTCGAGGCCCGGCCTCACCCGCGAGGCGCGCCGGTCCAGAAGCTTGCCCCGCATGGCGGCAAGCCGTTCCTCTACGGCAGGCGGCGCCTCGCCGGAGACGAGCCGGTTCGGGATGTTGTGACCCTCAAAGTTGCCCGCCGGGCTGATGTCGTAGACACGCGCGAAGAAGGCCGCATCCTCATCGCCCAGAACCTCGCGGATCTCCGGCAGGCTCCAGACATAGAAGCGGCCTTCCTCACCTTCGGAATCCGCATCCAGGCTCGACGCGAAGGCGCCCTCCGGCGTGGTCATCTCCCGCTCGAGCCAGGCAACGATGCCGGTGGCGGCATCCCGGAACAGGGCGCGGCCGGTCTCGGCATAGGCCAGCGCGTAGAGCTCCAGGAGCTGCGCGTTGTCGTAGAGCATCTTCTCGAAATGCGGCACGAGCCAGCGCTCGTCGACGGAATAACGGGCAAAGCCGCCGCCGAGATGATCGTGAATGCCCCCGAGCGCCATGCGCTCCAGCGTGAGGAGGAAACGCCTTTCCGCCTCCGCATCGCCGGTGCGGCGGGCATAACGGACAAGGTATTCGAGGATTGGCGGGTTGGGGAATTTCGGCGCGCCCTGCAGGCCGCCGTTGTCCGTGTCGATCAGCTCGGAGAGCCGCAGCCCCATCCGGTCGAGATCGGCGGGGCCCAGCGTGCCGCCGTCGCCCCGGTCGGTCTTCGCGAGGTGCTGCTTGATGGCGTCCCGGTTCTTGAGGATGCGCTCCGGCTCGGCATGATACAGGCGGCTGATCTCCCGCAGCACGCCGACGAAGCCGGGGCGCCCGAACCGCGGCTCCTTCGGAAAATAGGTGCCGCCCCAGAAGGGCTCGCCGTCGGGCGTCAGGAACATGGTGAGCGGCCAGCCGCCGGGCTCGCCCAGGAGGTGGAGCGCGCTCATGTAGACGTGGTCCACATCAGGCCGCTCCTCGCGGTCGACCTTGATGTTGACGAAGAGCTCGTTCATGACCGCGGCCACGTCTGGGTCCTCGAAGCTCTCATGGGCCATCACGTGGCACCAGTGGCAGGCGGCATAGCCGATGGAGATCAGGATCGGCTTGTCGAGGCGTTTGGCCTCGGCCAGGGCCTCGGGCCCCCATTCCCACCAATGGACAGGATTGTCCCGGTGCTGCAGAAGGTAGGGGGAACTGGCCTGCGTCAGGCGGTTCATCGGTCCTGCTCCGGCGTTGGGGCGATCGATTCGGATCAGAACCGATCCGAACCGCGCGTTCAGCTTCTATTGCGTCATCACGGTCAATCCTCTTCTCGTCACCAGGTTCACCCGCATGCGTTCCGACGATACCATCTTCGCCATCGCGTCCGGCCACGGCCGCGCCGCCGTGTGCCTGATCCGGATCAGCGGAGGTCAGTGCCGCACGATTCTGGAGCGGATGGCGGGCGGAGTGCCCGAAGCCCGCCGCGCGGTGGTGCGGACATTGAAGGACCCGTCGAGCGGTGAGGCTCTCGACCAGGCCCTGGTCCTGTGGATGCCGGGACCGGGGAGCTTCACCGGCGAGGATCAGGCCGAGCTCCACATCCATGGCGGGCTGGCGACCCGGGCGGCGGTGCTGCGCGTTCTCGGATCCGTGGAGAACTGCCGCCCGGCCGAGGCCGGCGAGTTCACCCGCCGGGCCTTCCTCAACGGCCGGATGGACCTGGCCCAGGTGGAGGGCCTGGCCGATATCATCGACGCCGAGACGGAGGCCCAGCGCCGGCAGGCCATGCGCCAGCTCGGCGGCCGGCTGGGCAACGCGGCCGAGGGCTGGCGGGAAGGCGTGCTGCAGGTCCTGGCCCTGCTCGAAGCGAGCCTCGACTTCTCCGACGAGGGCGACGTGCCGGAGGATCTCGAGGCGGAGATCCTGCAGATGATCGACCGGGTGGCGGGCGAGATCGGTCGGGCCATGGCGGATCGCAGCGGCGAGCGCCTGCGCGAGGGGCTGACCGTGGTGCTGGCGGGCCCGCCCAATGCGGGCAAGTCGACCTTGCTGAATGCCTTGGCCCGGCGGGACGTGGCCATCGTATCGCCGATCGCCGGCACCACCCGGGACGTGATCGAGGTCCATTGCGACCTCGGCGGCCTGCCCGTGATCGTCGTCGACACGGCCGGCCTGCGGGAGAGCGGCGACCTGATCGAGCAGGAGGGGGTTTCCCGCGCCCGGGCCCGGGCGCAGGATGCGGACCTCGTGCTCTGGCTCGTGCCGCCGGAGGGCGAGGAGAGCAATCCGCCCGAGGCGCGGCGCCTCCTCCGCGTCGGGACGAAGGCGGATTTGAATCGGACCCGGCACGATTGCGACCTGATGATCGCGGCCGCGACCGGCGAGGGGCTGCGGGACCTGATCGCGCGGTTGGAGCAGGAGGCCGGTGTCCTGATGGGGCAGGGGGACGCCCTCGTCACCCGCGAACGCCATCGCAAGGCGCTGGAGCGGGCTCATGCGGCGCTGGAGCGGGCCCGGCTCATGCTGGTCAACCGCGGCCCGCTCGAATTGGCTGCCGAGGAGGTGCGC
This sequence comes from Microvirga sp., assembly GCA_035944695.1. Lineage (GTDB taxonomy): Bacteria > Pseudomonadota > Alphaproteobacteria > Rhizobiales > Beijerinckiaceae > Microvirga. The sequence continues at coordinate 5,695 of DASZBB010000174.1, forward strand.
CTGGCGGCGCGGGCGGTGGGCGAGATTACCGGCCGGGTGGACGTGGAGGATGTGCTCGACCGCCTGTTCTCCAGCTTCTGCATCGGGAAGTGACGGGTTTCGTCGGTAACCGTGAATCGAATTGGTGGGAGTCGCGATTTCCGCTGTTCACGAATCGGTGGAACAATGCTGAATCGCCGGGGCACAGGGTGTGAACAGCCTGTGCAGAAGCGGGGTCGGGCCCAAAATGTTTCACGTGAAACATTTTGCCCTTTTGACCTCCGTCGCGCCCGGTCTTAGATCCAGGCGCACGAGACAAAACAGCGTTTTTCGAGCGTCCCGCATCGGGCTGAGCTCGGCAGGACCGAGGAGCATCGGGCATTCCCAGAGGGGTTTGCTGATTTGGCCGATGCTCCGGCATGGAGATCAGGATGGGTGAGGTGTTCGATGTGATCGTCGTGGGCGGCGGCCACGCGGGGTCCGAGGCGGCCGCTGCGGCCGCGCGCATAGGCGCGCGGACGGCCCTCGTCACCCATAAGCTGTCCACCGTCGGCGCCATGTCCTGCAATCCGGCCATCGGCGGTCTCGGCAAGGGGCATCTCGTGCGCGAGATCGATGCCCTCGACGGGGTGATGGGCCGCATCGCCGACCGCGCCGGCATCCAGTTCCGCCTGCTCAACCGCCGCAAGGGGCCGGCCGTGCGCGGGCCGCGCACCCAGGCCGACCGCAAGCTCTATGCCCGGGCCATGCAGGCCGAGTTGCTGCACACCCCGAACCTGACCGTCGTGGAGGGAGAAGCCGATGATCTCCTGGTTCAGGAGGGCCGTGTCGCGGGCCTTCTTCTGACCGACGGACGGACCCTTGCCGCCGGGGCCGTGGTCATCACCACCGGCACCTTCCTGTCCGGCCTGATCCATATCGGCGAGAAGAAGATCCCGGCGGGCCGCATGGGCGAACGCCCGTCGCTTGGTCTGCCGAAGACCTTCGAGCGGCTCGGCTTCACCCTCGGACGCCTGAAGACCGGCACTCCACCCCGCCTTGACGGCCGGACCATCGACTGGGCCGGAGTCGACAAGCAGGCGGCGGACGACGAGCCGGTGCCGTTCTCCCTGCTCACCACCCGGATCGTGAACCCGCAGATCGAGTGCGGCGTCACCCGCACGACGGCCAAGGCTCACGACCTGATCCGAAACAACCTGCACCGTTCGGCCATGTATTCCGGCGAGATCCAGGGTAGGGGTCCGCGCTACTGTCCGTCCATCGAGGACAAGGTGGTGCGCTTCGGCGACCGGGACGGGCATCAGATCTTCCTTGAGCCCGAAGGGCTCGACGACATCACCGTCTATCCCAACGGGATCTCGACCTCCCTGCCGGAGGACGTGCAGCTTGCCTTCCTGGCCCATATTCCGGGCCTGGAGAAGGTCAGGATGCTCCAGCCGGCCTATGCCATCGAGTACGACTACGTCGATCCGCGCAACCTGACCGCCGCGCTTGAAACCAAGGCCGTGCAGGGGCTGTTCCTGGCCGGCCAGATCAACGGGACGACTGGCTATGAGGAGGCAGCCGCCCAGGGCTTGGTCGCCGGTCTCAATGCCGCGCGCCGGGCCGCGGGCCAGGACGGCATTGTGTTCGACCGGGCGGAATCCTATATCGGCGTGCTGATCGACGACCTGATCACCCGGGGGGTGAGCGAGCCTTACCGGATGTTCACCTCGCGCTCCGAGTACCGCCTGAGCCTGCGCATCGACAACGTGGACGAGCGCCTGACCGGCAAGGGTCTGGAGATCGGCTGCGTCGGGTCCCGGCGCGAGAGCCATTTCCGGCAATCTCAGGCGGAGATCCGTGAGACGCGGCAGCGACTGCAAGCTCTGACCCTCACGCCGCAGGAGGCGTCTCGTCACGGTTTCGAGCTGAACCAGGACGGCATCCGCCGCTCCGCCTATCAGCTCCTCTCCTATCCGAACATCGGCTGGAGCGACCTCATCCGGGTCTGGCCTGACCTCGCCGAGGTGAGCGCACCGGTGCGGGAGCGGCTCGAAACGGACGCAACTTATGCGGTCTATCTCGACCGGCAGCAGGCCGACATCGCCGCCTATCGCCGCGACGAGGGCGTGGTGCTGGCAGAGAGCATCGACTTTCAGGGTCTTCCCGGCCTGTCGAACGAGATCAAGGCCAAGCTTGATCTGGTCCGCCCCAAGACCCTCGGTCAAGCGGCCCGGATCGAGGGCATCACGCCGGCTGCGCTCACGCTTCTGGCCGCCCACGCCCGCAAGGTGCCCAGCCGGAAGGACCGCGCCGCCGAGGTGCTTTCGTGACGAAACCGGCACCGGCCACCGCATCCGACCTGAATGTTTCACGTGAAACATTCGAGAAGCTTGAGCTCTTGGAGCGCGAACTCCGGCGCTGGCAGGCGATCAAGAACCTGGTCGGTCCGGCCACCCTCGACCAGATCTGGGAGCGCCACATCGTCGATTCGCTCCAGCTCCTCGATCTCGCGCCCGACGCCCGGACCTGGCTCGATCTCGGGTCCGGCGCCGGCTTCCCCGGTCTCGTGCTCGCCATCGCGGGGGCGGAGAGGGGGCTCGCCGTTCACCTCGTCGAGAGCAATTCTCGCAAATGCGCCTTCCTCCGCCACATCGCCCGACTGACCGGAGTCTCGGCCACAATCCATGAGGCGCGGCTCGAGACCGTCGTGCCGGGCTTCGTCGGCAGGACCGATGTGGTCTCCGCCCGCGCCCTGGCCTCCCTCGCCATGCTCCTGGACTGGACCGCACCCTTGTTGAAAGCGGGGACAAGGGGCCTGTTCCCCAAGGGGCGAGACGCCGAGATCGAATTGACCGAGGCCCGGAAAAAGTGGACATTCGAGGCAGAGATCCTGCCGAGCCTGACCGATTCCGACGCCAGGATTCTTCGCATAACCTCCATCGAGAGCCATTCATGATGACCGACCGCAACGGACCCGAAGCAGGCGCGCGTGGCGTGAAGCCGCGCGTTCTCGTGCTCGCCAACCAGAAGGGGGGCGTCGGCAAGACGACGACGGCGATCAACCTCGGCACGGCGCTCGCCGCCATCGGCGAGAAAGTGCTGATCATCGATCTTGACCCGCAGGGCAACGCTTCGACGGGCCTCGGCATCGACCGCAAGAGCCGTCAAGTCTCCACCTATCACGTGCTCGCCGGCGAAGCGTCGCTGGCCGAGAGCATCACCGAGACCGTGGTGCCGGGTTTATCCGTCGCGCCCTCGACCCTCGACCTGCTCGGCGTCGAACTGGAGATCGCGAACGAGCGGAACCGGTCGCATCGCCTGCGCTCGGCGATCCAGAGCCTTTCGAGCTCCGAGGTAACCGAACCTTTTACCTATATTTTGATCGATTGCCCGCCATCGCTCAATCTTTTGACCATCAATGCGTTGACGGCTGCTGACGCGGTCCTGGTGCCACTCCAATGCGAATTTTTTGCTCTGGAAGGTCTCAGCCAGCTGCTCAAGACGGTCGAGCAGGTCCGTTCGGCGCTCAATCCGGATTTGTCGATCCACGGGGTCGTGCTGACCATGTTCGACCCGCGCAACAACCTCTCGGGGCAGGTCGTGGCCGACGTGCGCGAGTTCATGGGAGCGAAGGTCTACGAGACCATGATCCCGCGCAACGTCCGCGTGTCGGAGGCGCCGTCGCACGGCAAGCCGGTGCTGCTCTACGACCTGAAATGCGCGGGCTCGCAGGCCTATCTCCGTTTGGCCTCGGAAGTCATTCAGCGTGAACGCGCCCTGCGCGCGGCTTGAACAACAATTTGAGAGAGACAATGGCAGAAGAAGGTAAGTCGCGCCTGGGCCGGGGACTGGCCGCCCTGATCGGGGAGGTCGGGGACGAGATGGGCAATCTCGAGCGCAAGGGCTTCGTGCCCCGCCATGTGCCGGTGGAGTTCCTGCGCCCGAACCCGCGCAATCCGCGCAAGCGGTTCGACGAGGAGGATCTGCAGGAGCTGACCCAGTCGATCAAGGATCGCGGCATCATCCAGCCCATCGTGGTGCGCTCGATGCCGACCAACACCGAGCAGTACGAGATCGTCGCCGGCGAGCGTCGTTGGCGCGCCGCGCAGAAGGCCGGCCTGCACAAGGTGCCGGTGGTGATCGTCTCGATCGACGACAAGACCTCGCTCGAATACGCGATCCTCGAGAACGTCCAGCGCGCCGACCTCAACCCGATCGAGGAGTCGGAGGGCTATTCGCGGCTCATGGTCGAGTTCTCCTACACGCAGGAGAACCTCTCGAAGATCATCGGCAAGAGCCGCAGCCATATCGCCAACATGCTGCGCCTCGCCGATCTGCCCGTCGGCGTGCGCAAGCTCCTGATGGAGCGCAAGCTCACCGCGGGCCACGGCCGCGCGCTCTTGTCCGTGAAGGATCCGGTCCAGGTGGCCAACCGTATCCTCGCGGAGGGCCTGAGCGTACGCCAGGTCGAGGAGATCGCCCAGAACGACAATGCCGATCCGGACAAGGCCGAGGCCAAGGCAGCCAAGCCCGCCAAGGCCGAGAAGGACCCGGACACCCGCGCCCTCGAAAAGGCCCTGCAGGACGTGCTCGGCCTCACGGTCAGCATCGACCACAAGGGCAAGGGCGGCGAACTGCGCATCAAGTACAAGACCCTGGAGCAGCTCGACGGGCTGTGCCGGCGGTTGAATCCGTAGGGTCCCGCACTCCGCTGTCATTCCAGGGTGCAAAAGGCGAGACCGCAATCGATGACGGCCGATGCGTTCTCGCGAGAATCTTATCCGCTCATGTCGTCACCGGCCTTATGCCGGTGATCTCGATTGGAAGGGCACGGTGCCTCACAGCATCGGGATGGCCGGGACGAGCCCGGCCATGACGGAAACCGTGTACTTTGACGAGGCGGCGGCTACCGCCGCGCCGCCCTGGCGATGTCGAGCAGGGTCTTGGCCGCGATGGTGTCGTCGAGATCGGCGAGGCGGCGGGTCTGCAGCAGGTTCGCCTGCAGGAGAGCGATGGCGTTTCGGAGGCTGTCGCTCGTCCAGCGCTGGAGGTGGCGCTCGACCAGGGGCTTGCGCCGGAAGTGCAGGCTGCGCAGGGTCTCCATCACGGCCGGGATCGGCCGACCTTCCTCTACGGAAAGTCTGGCCGTGAGCAGCATCAGGGCGTGACGGAGGGCGGCACCGAGCAACACGGAGGCGTTCACGCCCTCCGCCGCCAGACGCCGGGAGCCGGTCTCCAGGCCCGTGCCCTCGCCCGCAAAGGCGGCATCGACCACGGCGTCCATGGCCAGGCTCGACACGTCGCTCATGATCGCGTCCACGTTGGCGAGGGTGATCTCGGTCTGGCCATGGGCATAGAGCATGAGCTTGGCGAGTTCGCCCCTCGTGGCGAGCCGGTCGCCGCCGAGGCTCGCGATGAGGGCGGTCCTGGCCTCGCGTTGGATCGAAAAGCCGTTCGCCTTCAAGGTCTCGTCGACGACCGTGCCGAGATCGCGGCCCGTATCGGCGTAGCAGGGCAGGGCGAGCGCCTTCTGCGAGCGTTCGCACAGGGTTCTGAGCGGTGAAGATTTCTGCAGGTCGCCGCCCTCGATGACGATCACCGTGTCCTGCAGCTCGCCCTTCAGGACCGCATCGACCGCAGGCGCGATGTTGCGGGAGGTGGATTTCACCCAGATCGCGCGCTTGGCCCCGAAGAGTCCCATGGTGCCGGCCTCGTCGGCGAGGCGGCCCGGGTCGGCCGCGATGTCGTCGCCGTCGATGCGGATGAGCTGGAAGGGGTCGGATGGATCGTCCACCGAGCGCTCGGCGATCATGCGGGCGCGCTCGTTGATCAGGCCGATGTCGGGCCCGTAGAACAGGAAGACGCCGATGCGCGGATCGGGGCGCCGCAGCGCCCCGTCCACGTCGCCTGCCTTGACGGCGACCATCGGCTTAGCTTGCGGTCGCGAGCGTCGCCGACAGCCGGGTCCTCACCTGCTGGGCCAGATCCCGGGCGAGCCTGATTTCCGCGTCCCGCGCCGCCCGGATATTGGCGAAGCGCTGCGGGAAGCGGTCGAAGCTCGTCGACGAGGTGGCCGTGCCCTGCGCGACCACAGTCTTTCCGTCCAGACTCGTCAGGGTATAGGTCAGGGTGCCGCCGACGATGACGGAGCTCGCCGTGCCGGTCTCGGTGTCGACCACCGGGCTCGACTGGCTCTCCCGCAAGGCCAGCTTCAGGCTATAGCGCTTGGGCGTGTCCGATCCCGAGCCGTTGAGGGCGTAGACCAGCTCGCTGCGCAGGTAGTGCCCCGTATTCGCGAGCGCCGGCGGCCACTTCACCTCCGGCACGTCGATGGAGGCCAGGACCGTCTGGAGCGATTCGCCCGACGCCGTCGGGCCGTGGAGCGGACGGAAGCAGGCGGACAGGCCGAGAGACAGGCCGGCCACGACAACGACGCGGGCGAGGCCTTTCAGGTTAAGCGACGACATTCACGATCCTATTGGGAACGACGATGATCTTGCGGGCGGGCTTTCCGTCCAGGGCCTTCTGCACGGCCTCGAGCGACAGCACGGCAGCCTCGACTGTAGCCTGATCGGCGTCGCGGGCAACCGTTGCGTCGGCACGCTTCTTGCCGTTGACCTGCACCGGCAGGGTGACCGTGTCCTCGACCAGGAGCGAGCGCTCCACCTGCGGCCAGGGGGCGTCGGCCACGAGACCGGATTGGCCCAGGGACTCCCAGCATTCCTCCGCCAGATGCGGCATCATCGGAGCGAGCAGCTGCACGAAGATGCGCCCGGCCTCGGCAAAGGCCGTTCCAGTGCCCGGCTCATCGGTGCTTTTCGCCTGATTCGCCAGATCCTGCAGGGAATTGGCCAGTTCGTAGAGATGGGCGACACAGCGGTTGAAGCGCAGGCGCTCCACGTCCTCCTCGACGGCCGCCAGCGCCTTGTGCGCAGCCTTGCGCACGGCGAGTGCGATCGGACCATCACCCGAAACGCCGTCGGCGCTGCCGATGCGGTCCGCAATCTCGCCCACGAGACGCCAGACGCGCTGGACGAAGCGGCCGGCGCCCTGCACGCCTTCCTCGGTCCAGATCACGTCGCGCTCGGGCGGCGAGTCGGAGAGCATGAACCAGCGGGCCGTGTCGGCCCCGTAGGATGCGATGATCTCGTCCGGATCGACCGTGTTCTTCTTCGACTTCGACATCTTCTCGATCGAGCCGATCTCGATCGGCGCGCCGGTCTCCACGTGGAAGGCCCTGCGCGTGTTGCCTTGGGTCTCGAAGCGCACGTCGCCGGGCAGCACCCAGCCGCCGCCCGCATCCTTGTAGGTCTCGTGCACCACCATGCCTTGGGTGAACAGGCCCGCGAAGGGCTCGTCCAGGCCGGCATGGCCGGTCTTCTTCATGGCGCGGGTGAAGAAGCGCGAATAGAGCAGGTGCAGGATCGCGTGCTCGATGCCGCCGATATACTGGTCGACCGGCAGCCAGCGGTCCACGGTCGCGCGGTCGGTGGGCTGATCCGCCAGGGTCGGATCGGTGAAGCGCGCGAAGTACCAGGACGAATCGACGAAGGTGTCCATGGTGTCCGTCTCGCGGCGGGCTTTGCCGCCGCATTTCGGGCAGTCCACGTGCTTCCAGGTCGGGTGACGGTCCAGCGGGTTGCCCGGCACGTCGAAGGACACGTCCTCCGGCAGCACCACCGGCAGCTGGTCCTTCGGCACCGGCACCACGCCGCATTCGTCGCAATGGATGACCGGGATCGGGCAGCCCCAGTAGCGCTGGCGCGAGATGCCCCAGTCGCGCAGGCGGTAATTCACCTTGCGCTCGGCCACCGGGCGGTTGCCGCGGGTCTCCGCCTCCAGGCGGCGGGCGACCTCCTCCTTGGCCTCCGCGATGGTCATGCCGTCGAGGAAGCGGGAATTGATCATCCGGCCTTCGCCGTCATAGGCGGTGTCGGTGACGACGAAGGTCGCCGGGTCCACGTCCGGCGGGCAGACGACAGGCGTGTTGCCCAGACCGTACTTGTTGACGAAGTCCAGGTCGCGCTGGTCGTGCGCCGGGCAGCCGAAGATCGCTCCCGTGCCGTATTCCATCAGGATGAAGTTCGCCACGTAGACCGGCAGGGTCCAGTTCGGATCGAACGGGTGCTCGGCCAGGATGCCCGTGTCGAAGCCGAGCTTTTCCGCCTTGTCGATCGCCTCCTGGGCCGTGCCCATGCGCTTGGCCTCCTCGATGAAGGCGGCCAGTTCGGGGTTCTTTTCGGCCGCGGCCTTCGCCAAGGGATGATCGGGCGCAACCGCCATGAACTTCGCGCCGAACAGGGTGTCGGGGCGCGTGGTGTAGATCTGCAGCTCGGTCTCGCCGTTCGGCACCGTCTCGGGCTTCAGGGCGAAGCGCACCAGCAGGCCTTCCGAGCGGCCGATCCAGTTGCGCTGCATCAGGCGCACCTTCTCCGGCCAGCGGTCCAGGGTGTCGAGCCGCTCGTCCAGATCCTGCGCGAAATCGGTGATCTTCAAAAACCACTGGGTCAGCTCGCGCTGCTCGACCAGGGCACCCGAACGCCAGCCGCGCCCGTCGATCACCTGCTCGTTGGCGAGCACCGTGTGATCCACCGGATCCCAGTTCACCTTCGCGGTCTTGCGGTCGACGAGGCCCGCTTCCAGGAAGTCCAGGAACATGCCCTGCTGGTGCTTGTAGTAGCTCGGATCGCAGGTCGCGATCTCGCGGCTCCAGTCGATGGCGAGACCCATGGACTGCAGCTGGGCGCGCATGGTGGCGATATTGGCGTAGGTCCATTCCTTCGGGTGGACCTTGTTCTGCATGGCGGCGTTCTCGGCCGGCATGCCGAAGGCATCCCAGCCCATGGGATGGAGCACGTTGAAGCCTTTGGCCCGCTTGTAGCGCGCCACCACGTCGCCCATGGTGTAGTTGCGCACGTGGCCCATATGGATGCGCCCCGACGGATAGGGGAACATCTCGAGCACATAGTATTTCGGACGTGGGTCGTCGTTGTTCGTCCTGAACAGGTCGCGGTCGTTCCAGACCTTCCGCCATTTCAGCTCGGCTTCCTTGGCGTTGTAGCGCTCGGGCCTCATGTCTCGTCTATATCCGTCGTAATGGGGCGAAGCGGCTTGCGCCGCCGGGTTGCGGCGGACTAGGACACAGCTCTCCCGCGCGGTCAACGGTTTCGCGCATGCGAGACGATTCGGAGAGGGTTCCATGAGCGAGAACGATGCGGTCGAAGGCCTGAAGCAGGTGCGAGAGAGCATTCGGCGCGCGGCCTCCGATTATGACTGCGATCCGTCGAGCATCACCCTCGTGGCGGTCTCCAAAACCTTTCCCGCCGAGGCGATCGAGCCGGTGCTCGCGGCAGGCCAGCGGGTCTTCGGCGAAAACTACGTGCAGGAGACGAAGGCCAAATGGCCGCCCTTACGCGAGCGCTACCCGGACGTGGAGCTCCACATGATCGGCCCGCTCCAGTCCAACAAGGCCCGGGAGGCAGTGGAGCTCTTCGACGTGATCCACACCCTCGACCGCCCGTCGCTCGCCGAGGCGCTGGCGAAAGAGATCGCCAGGCAGGGCAAGCGGCCGCGCCTGCTCGTGCAGGTGAACACCGGCGAGGAGCCGCAGAAGGGCGGCGTGATCCCGACCGAGGTGGATGCCCTCATCGAGGCCTGCCGCAGCCGGTATGGCCTGGAGATCGAGGGCCTCATGTGCATCCCGCCGGCGGAGGACCCGCCGTCGCCGCACTTCGCCCTGCTCAACACCATCGCCGAGCGACATGGGTTGAAGGCGCTCTCCATGGGCATGAGCGCCGATTTCGATGCGGCGATCCAGCTCGGCGCCACCCATGTGCGGGTGGGCAGCGCGATTTTCGGGGCGAGACCGCGCGTGCCCAAGGCCTGAGAACCGAGGCGGATCAAGGCTTCGGACTTGGTTTCCTCACTGTCATGGCCGGCCCTGTGCCGGCCATCTCGATTGGAAAAGCGCGGAGCCTCTCGTATCGGGATCACCGGCACAAGGCCGGTGATGACGGAGAGGGGCGATCTTTCGCGCTCCCTCAGCCCCTCTCGCTGTCGAGCATGGCCATCTGGGGCGCGGCGTAGCGGTCGCCCGCCGCAGCGCCTTTGGGCACGGCCTGCTCGATGGCGGCGAGATCCTCGCCCGTCAGCCGCACGTCGAGGGCGCCGAGCGCCTCGCTGAGCCGGTCGCGGCGGCGGGCACCGACGAGCGGGATGATGTCGTCGCCCTGCGCGGCCACCCAGGCGATGGCGATCTGCGCTACGCTGACGCCCTTCCGCTCCGCCACATTCTTGAGGGCTTCGACCAAGGCGAGGTTTCTCTCCACGTTGCCGTCCTGGAAGCGGGGGCTGTGGGCGCGGAAATCGCCGGGACCGGCCTTGTCCTTGCTCCAGTGGCCGCTGATCAGGCCGCGGGAGAGCACGCCATAGGCCGTGATGCCGATGCCCAGCTCCCGGCAGGCCGGCAGGATGGCATCCTCGATACCCCGGGAGATGAGGGAATACTCGATCTGCAGGTCGCAGATCGGGTGCACGGCCGCCGCCCGGCGGATGGTGTCCGGGCCCACTTCCGAGAGGCCGATATGGCGCACATAGCCCGCCTTCACCATGTCGGCGATGGCCCCGACGGTGTCCTCGATCGGCACGTTCGGATCGAGCCGCGCCGGGCGGTAGATGTCGATGTAATCGACCCTCAGACGCTGCAGGGTATAGGCGAGGAAGTTCTTCACCGCCTGCGGGCGCGCATCGTAGCCGCTCCAGCCCGAGGCCGGATCGCGCAGGGCGCCGAACTTCACGCTGATCAGAGCCCGATCGCGGTTGCGGCCCTGGAGCGCCTCGCCGATCAGCATCTCGTTATGCCCCATGCCGTAGAAATCGCCCGTGTCGAGCAGGGTGATGCCGGCGTCGAGCGCCGCATGGATGGTGGCGATGCTCTCGGCCCTGTCGGCGGGTCCGTACATGCCCGACATGCCCATACAGCCGAGGCCGAGAGCGGACACGGTGGGGCCGGTTCGTCCAAGACGGTGGTGTTGCATCGTTCGATCTCCTGAATCTGTCGGCCAGCGGCGTTCGCTGGCGTCAACGGATCATGCCCACTTCCCGTCCGTGCGATAATCCGGCATAACCGAAACAGGCTGTTTGGATTTTCGAACAATGAGCGATGTGGATCTCGCCGATCTTGATGCCTTCGCGGCGGTGGCGCGGGCGCGCAGCTTCCGCAGCGTGGCGCGCCTGCGCGGGGTCTCGGCCTCGTCCTTGAGCGAGGCCTTGCGTCGCCTGGAGGCACGGCTCGGCGTGCGCCTGCTGAACCGGACCACCCGCAGCGTCACGCCGACGGAAGCCGGGCAGCGGCTGCTCGAGCGTCTGGGCCCGGCCCTGAGCGAGGTCGCGGCCGCGCTCGACGCGGTGAACGGCTTTCGCGACTCGCCGACGGGAACGCTGCGGCTCAACGTGCCCACGGTGGTGGCCCGCCGTGTGCTACCGCCGATCATCGGCCCGTTCCTCGCGGCCCATCCCGGCATCGTCCTGGAGGTGAGCGCCGACGACAGCTTTGTCGACGTGCTGGCGGCCGGGTTCGACGCCGGGATCCGCTACGACGAGCGGCTGGAGAAGGACATGATCGCCGTGCCCATCGGCCCACGCGTGCAGCGCTTCGTCGTAGCGGGCGCACCGGGCTATTTCGCCGTCCACGGCCGACCCTCGCACCCGAAGGACATCCTGAACCACGCCTGCATCCGGCACCGCTTCGCCAGTGGCGTGATGCACCCCTGGGAGTTCGAGCGCGACGGCGAGATCGTGAAGATCACGCCCACGGCCCGGGTGATCGCCAACTCCATCGATCTCGAGATCGCCGCCGCCCTCCAAGGGCTCGGCCTCATCGCCACTTTCGCAGACTTCCTGGAGCAGGAGCTGAGGAGCGGCGCGCTCGAGCCGGTGCTGCAGGATTGGCAGCAGCCCTTCTCGGGGCCCTTCCTCTATTATCCGAGCCGCCGGCACATGCCCGCGCCCCTGCGCGCCTTCGTGGATTTCATCAAGCGCAGACCGGAGTCTACGACCACGAGCGTTGCATCCGCTGCCCCGCTCGGTTAAGCTTATTGTCTCGATCCACCATTCGAACCAGGGAGGGCTGCATGTTTGAAGCTGTGCATCAACACAAGTTCGGCCCCTGGAACGCCCTGCAGCAGCTTGTTGCAGGGCCGGCCATCGAACGGATCTGACGGACTCTTTGCCCTCCTCATCTCATCCTGGTCAGCTCTGAACGGCTTTTCGCGCCAAGACTCCGCAAGGATCCGGCGCGTCTGACACGTTCAAGACATTCGCGCGCTCCCTAACGGCCCGGAGCCCCGAGCGCGCCGCACCGATGAGATGCACACATGACTTCCCTGAGCCTTCGCAATGTCGGCGTCATTGCCCACACACCCCTGTTCCGAAACCTGAACCTCGTCGTCGGCGAGGGTGACCGCCTCGGTCTCGTGGCCGCCAACGGCGCCGGCAAATCGACCCTTCTGAAATGCCTCGCCGGCCTTGCCGAGCCGACGGAAGGCGACATCGTCCGCTCGCGGGGCTTGCGTGTCGCGCTCGTCGAGCAGGACGTGCCCGCACGGCTCCTCGATCTGTCCCTGCACGAGGTTCTGCTCCAGGCGCTGCCGGCGGGGGAGCGCGAGGGTCAGGAATGGCGCGTCGACGTGGTGCTCGACGAGTTCGACACGCCGGCCGACCTGCGCGGCCTCCCGATGCGTGCGCTCAGCGGCGGCTGGCAGCGGCTCGCGCTGATTGCCCGCGCGTGGATCACCGAGCCCGATCTGCTGCTCCTCGACGAGCCCACGAACCATCTCGACCTGGAAAAGCTCTTCAAGCTTGAGGCCTGGATCAACGCGGCGGGCTATACGGCGCCCATCGTTGTGGCGAGCCACGACCGCGATTTCCTCGATGCCTGCACGAGCAAGACCCTGTTTCTCCGGCCCGAGGAATCCGTCTCCTTCGCGCATCCCTACCGCCGCGCCCGCGCGCTGCTCGACGCGCATGACGCGGCAGCCCTCGCGCAGCGCGACAGGACCCTGCGCGAGGTGAAGCGCCTGCGCCAGAGCGCGCAGGAATTGCGCAATGTCGGCATCAACAGCGGCAGCGACGCGGCGCAGATCAAGTCCGCGCAGATCAGGCGCCGGGCCGATGCGCTGGAGCAGACCGCGCGTTCCGTGCACAAGGAGCGGCCGGGCGAGATCCGGCTCGGCAACCGCGGCACCCATGCGCGCGTGCTCGTGGCGCTGGAGAACGTGATGGTCGAGGCGCCGGACGGGCGCAGGCTCTTCGCCATCCCGAGGCTCGACGTGGCCCAGGGCGACCGCATCGTCGTGCTCGGCCGCAACGGCGCCGGCAAGTCGCAGCTCGTTCGGCTGCTGCACCGGGCCATGCACGCGCCCGACGGCCAGCCCGGCATCCGCGTGAGCCCGAGCCTCGCGCTGGGCTACGTGGATCAGGACATGGGGCAATTGCCCGCGACCAGCACCGCGCACGATTTCATCCTCTCGCGCTTCCGCCTCGGCGATCAGCGCAGCCGCGCGGTGCTGGCGGAGGCGGGCTTTTCCATCGAGAGGCAGGATCTCCCCATCGCAAAGCTGTCGCCGGGCCAGAAGGCGCGGCTCGGGCTCCTGGCCTTGCGCCTGTCGGAGCCGAACTTCTACCTCATGGACGAGCCCACCAACCACGTGGACATCCCCGGCCGCGAGCAGCTGGAAGCGGAAATCCTCGATGCGCAGGCCACCTGCATCCTCGTGTCCCACGACCGCAGCTTCGTGAAAACCATCGGCACCCGCTTCCTGCTCATCGACAAGGGAAAGATGCGGGAGATCGACGGGCCGGAGGAGTTTTATGAAAGCGTGCTCGGGTGAATGCTGAGTGTCCGACCCTCGACGGCATCACCGGCCTTGTGCCGGTGATCCCGATTGTTTGGAGCACTGCGCTCTTTCAGCCGGGATGGCTCGAACAAGCCCGGCCATGAGGTGAGGACGATGACGACGGTTCGTCACCCCACGATCTCGATCCGCGTCTTCGGCCCGATCTGCTCCAGCAGCCGCCGGATCATGCGTTTGTCCACCGCGACGCAGCCCTCCGTCGGCAGGAAGCCGGGGCGGGCGAGATGCAGGAAGATGGCGCTGCCGCGGCCGCGCCGGATCGGACCACGGTTCCAGGCGATGTCGAGCACCACGTCGTAGAGATGGTCGTCCCGCCACATCTTTTCGTGGCCCGTGGGGCAGGGCAGGGGAACGGGGCGGTTGTAGCGGCGGTCCCTCACGTCGTCGGACCAGCCGTCGGTCGGTCGGATCGGCCTCAGTTTCAGGCCGGTCCGGGGGCGGACGCCGTGGTCCGGCCGGTAGAAGGCCTGCAGGATCCTGAAGCGGCCCACCGGGGAGGCGCCGTCGCCCTCGCGCTTGTCATGGCGGGGTCCGGAGCGGCCCAGCGCGCAGGGCATGACCAGCTTGCCGGCCGTCAGGCGCCCGCGCCTGTGGTCGAGCGGAGAGCGGAAGACGCGAATAACATTGACGCGAGACGGTTTCATGAGGCAGTGGAAGGGCCTTGAGGCCCCCTTGTTGTCAAGCTGGGAATGACTACTCTTATGCGTCGAGCATGATCCGAAGCTCAAGGCCTGCGCCGGCGCCATCGTCAGGCTGCATCTTTTCGATCAGGGTCATGGGAGGCGCCTTGGGGCGACCGAACCGGCCGAGGGCCTGATGGTGTTTCGTTCCGTCGGCCGTTTCGGCGACTTTTGCAGTCCATCGTGTTGAAGGGTATGAGATGTCGAATGCCAGCCGCCTCCTCGTCGTCGATGACGATCAGGACCTGCGCGACACCCTAGCCGAACAGCTCGGATTCTATGACGAGTTCCAGGTCGCGACCGCCGAGACCGCCACGGGCGCCATCGAGGCGGTGAAGGGGGACCGGATCGACCTCGCCATCATGGATGTGGGCCTGCCCGACATGGACGGGCGCGAGGCGGTCAAGGTCATGCGCCAGAACGGCTTCCGCAGCCCGATCATCATGCTCACCGCTCAAGGCTCCGACACGGATACGGTGATGGGCCTGGAGGCGGGCGCCAACGATTACGTGGTCAAGCCGTTCAAGTTCGCCGTGCTGCTCGCCCGCATCCGGGCGCAGCTGCGCCAATACGAGGCGAGCGAGGATGCGGTGTTCCAGATCGGCCCCTACATCTTCCGGCCCGGCTCGAAGCTGCTCACCACCGACAAGGGCTCGAAGCTGAAGCTGACGGAGAAAGAAACGGCGATCCTGCGCTATCTCTACCGCGCCGGTCAGGCGGTGGTCGGGCGCGACACGCTGCTGACCGAGGTGTGGGGCTACAATTCCAACGTCACCACCCACACCCTCGAGACGCATATCTACCGCCTGCGCCAGAAGATCGAGTCCGATCCGTCCAATGCGAGCATCCTGGTCACCGAGCCCGGCGGCTACAAGCTCATCCCCTAAGTCCCCATGGCGCTCGACGACGATATCGCCACCTTGAGTCAGGCGCCCCTGTTCAACCTGCTGGAGCGGGATGCCCTGCGCCTCGTCGCCTTCGCGTCGGAGACCCGGTCCTATCGGGAGGGCGACGTGCTGTTCAAGAAGGGCGACCGCTCGGACGGCGGCTACGTGGTGAGCCGCGGCGCCATCGCGCTCGACGCCAGGGACGACGGCTCGCCCGAGGCTTTTCTCGCCGGTCCGGGCGCCCTCATCGGACAGGCGGCGCTCTTCGCCCGCATCGAGCGCCGCGCCACCGCCACCGCCCGCGAACCCTCGGCCATCATCCGGGTGACGCCGAGCCTCATGCGACGGGTGCTGGAGGAGTTCCCCGACGCCGCCGTGGCTATCCAGGAGGCCATGGCCGAGGAGCTGACCAGCCTCACGGAAGGCCTGGAGCGGGTCCGCCAGCAGCTCATCGCCATCGACGGCGGAGAGGTGCCGGCGAAGGCGCCGGACGAGGCGTGAGAGGTTTGACCCCTCACGCCGCCTTGACGTCGCTCAGGAACACGTCGACCTCGCGGCTGAGGTTTTCGGCGTAGCGGGCGAGCTCCTGGGCCGCGCCGAGGACCTGGGTGGCGGCAGCGCCCGTCTCGCCGGCTCCGTGCTTCACGGTCTCGATGCTCTCGGTCACCTGGCCGGTGCCGCGGGCGGCTTCCTGGACGCTGCGCGAGATTTCGCCCGTGGTGGCGCCCTGTTCCTCCATGGCGGCGGCGATCCCGGTGGAGATGGTCGAGATCTGGTCGATGACGGTCTGGATCCCGGCGATTGCCCCCACGGCCTCCTGGGTGGCTCCCTGGATCTGGGCGATCTGCGAGCCGATCTCCTCGGTCGCCTTGGCCGTCTGGGTCGCAAGGGTCTTCACCTCGGAGGCCACCACGGCGAAGCCCTTGCCGGCTTCGCCCGCGCGCGCCGCCTCGATGGTGGCGTTGAGCGCCAGGAGGTTGGTCTGTGCGGCCAGATTGTTGATCAGGGTGATCACGTCGCCGATGCGCTCGGCGCTGCTCGACAGGGCCTGCACGATGCCGTTGGTCCGCTTGGCGCTCTCGACCGCCTCGAAGGAGATCTGGGACGATTGGTGGACCTGCCGGGCGATCTCGCGGATCGAGATCGACATCTCCTCCGTGGCCGCCGCGACGGTCTGCACGCTGCTCGAGGTCTGCTCGGCGGCGGCCGCCACGCTGACGGATTGCCGGTTGGTCCGGTCGGCCGTGCTCGTCATGGTCTGGGCGGTCGCTTCCATTTCCGAGGCCGCGGCGGCGAGCCCCTGCGTCAGGGCCGACACATTGGCCTCGAACCGGCGCGTCAGCTCGTCGAGCTTCAGGGCGCGCTGCATCTTCGCGTCGCTCTCGCTGGCCTGCTCGACGGCCAGACGCTGACGCTCGACCGTGTTCTCGCGGAAGATCTCCACGGCGCGGGCCATCTCGCCGATCTCGTTCCCGGCGGCGATGTAGGGGACCGTCAGGGCGGTCTCGCCGTGGGCCAGGCTTTTCATCGCATGGGCGAGCTTCGGAATCGGCCGGAACAGCATCCGGCCCGCCAAGATCGCGGCGAGCGTCAGCACGAGGACGACCGCCAGGGAGACCATCCCCATCTGCCACATGAGCTGGTTGGCCGAGGCTTCAAGCGCGGTGACCTGGAACCCGCTGCCGAGCACGCCCAGCACCTGTCCGCTCTGGCCGAAGACCGGCAGGTTCACCAGGAGATAGTCGTGTCCGAGGATCTTGGCCTTGCCCACATAGGTGCCGCCCGCCGACACGACCGGGAAGATCACCCCGTTGCGGTCCATGGCGGTGCCGACCGCGCGGGAGCCGTCGGGATTGCGCATGTTGGTGGCCCGGCGGATGAAGTTGCCGCTGGCCTTGTCCTTGACGAACAGGGTGGCGGGCGCCTGCGTGGCCTCGGCGATGCGGTCGGCGAGCTCGTCGCTGTAGAACACGGCGTCGTCGTTCACGGTGATGCCGGTGACCGCCCCGGCGGCGTCCTTCTTCACCGTCAGGCTGTCGATGGAGCCCCTCAGGATGCCCACGAAGGTCCGCACGTTGGACTGCAGCTGGGCGAGCGCCTTGGTCTCGACGTCCGATCGGGTCTGGAGGGCGACGACCGCGAAGAGCGCGGCGGCGGTCACGACGACGAACGCCACCATGGCGGCGGTCGTGAGATGGGAAAGCTTCCGGTTGGCGAGGAACTGCACGGCTATTGACCTTAGGGAAATTCGTGCAGAAGCCTTCGCAAAAACCGGTTAACAAGCCGTCAAAGGCCGGAACGAAGTTCGCTCCCTCCGGCCCCGGCGCCGGGACGGGTTCGAACGGATGCCGGGGGCGGCTCTAATGTCAGCGGAAACGTGATGGCGCAGATCACGCCGGACGGGTCGAATTCGATCGCCACGGCTCCGCCGAGCTCCTGGGAGAGCCCTCTTTCGATCAGGCGGGTGCCGAAGCCGCGCGCGGAGGGCGGCTGCACCGGCGGCCCGCCGTTCTCCTCCCACCGGAACCGCACCTCCCCTCCGTTCGGATCGAGATCCCACGAGATCGAAATCCAGCCGGACGGCACCGAGAGCGCGCCGTATTTCAGCGCGTTGGTCAAAAGCTCGTGGACCGCCATGGACAAGGGCAGCACCTGCCGCGGCGGCAGCTTGATGGGGGGGCCCGACAGGACGAAACGCTGCAGATCCACGCTCTCGAAGGGAGAGATCGCCTGATGCACGATGGTGCGCAGCTCGGCGCTGTCCCAACTCTCCCGGGTCAGCACGTCGTGAACGCGGGCGAGCGCCATCAGCCGGCTCTCCAGCCTCTCATGGGCATGCTCCATGGTCTGGGCATTCTTGAGGGACTGGAACGCGATGGACTGAACGGTCGCCAGGGTGTTCTTCACCCGGTGATTCAGCTCGTTGATCAGGAGGCCCTGATGATCGAGGGCCCGCTTGTGATCCGTCACGTCGATGGCTTCGCTGAAGATGCCGATCACGCGGCCGTCGCCGTCCTTCATCGGCTGATAGATGAAGTCGAGGAAATGCTCCTCGAGGCCGCCGTCGGGATTGCTGGCCAGGAGAACCCGCTGGCTGCGTCCGATATGGGGGCGTCCCGTCCGGTAGACCTGATCCCGCAGGCCGAAGTAGCCCTGGCTGGCGAGCTCCGGCAGGGCCTCGCGCAGGGGGCGCCCCACCAGGGTCCGGTGCTCGCCCACGAATCGGCGGTATGCGTCGTTG
>DASZBB010000175.1:0-8900 GCA_035944695.1 Microvirga sp.
CGGGGCACAAGCCGCCGACCTTCCCGCGAAGAAGGCCGCTGCTGTCGAATACGTTCGCGTCTGCTCCACCTACGGCGCAGGCTTCTTCTACATCCCCGGCACCGAAACCTGCCTCCGCGTCGGCGGCCGTGTTCGCGCCGAGTTCCGCTACCTCGAGCCGACCGACCGCTCGCAGGATGCGATCGGCTTCCGTACCCGTGGCCGTCTGAACATCGACGCCCGCACCGCCACCGCCTACGGTCTGCTCCGCACCTTCGTGCGCTTCGAGATGACCCGCGACACCGGCGTGTACGGCTTCAGCGCCACGACCTCGAACGTCGACCAGGCCTTCATCCAGTTCGGCGGCCTCACCGCCGGTCGTACGGTGTCGTTCTTCGACAACAGCGACCTGCCCACCGGCCACTTCGGCACGCTCCGCTTCTCGGACGCTCCGACGAACAACGTGTTCGCCTACACCTTCTCCTTCGGCAACGGCTTCTCGGCCACGATCGCGGCTGAAGAAGGCCGCTACGCTGGCACCGCCTTCGGCACCACCTCGGTGTTCACTGAAGCTGGTCAGACGATGCCCGACATCGTCGGTAACCTGAAGTACGCCGGCACCTGGGGTTCGGCTCAGATCTCGGGCGCTCTGCACCAGCTGCGCAGCGACAACCTGGTTGAAGTTGCTCCGGGCACCTTCGACTATCCGGACACCGAACTCGGCTGGGCAATCACCGCTCAGGGCTCGATCAACCTCCCGATGCTGGCTGCCGGCGACGCCCTGTGGCTCGCTGCGACCTATGCTGACGGCGCTCTTGGCTACCTCGGCTTCGGTTCGACCGTTACCGTTGGCTCGCTCACCGAGTCGGTTGTCGACGCTTACGTCGGCGTTGATGGCGACATCCACACTGCCGAAGCTTGGTCCATCGCCGGTGGTCTGCGTCACTACTGGACCCCGACCATCCGTCAGAACATCTTTGGTTCGTACGCTCGTGTCGAGTACGGCAATGACGCTCCGGCTGCCTTCCCGGGTGGCCTCGGTATCGCGGCTGACTTCAACGAGTGGCGCGCTGGCACGAACGTGATCTGGTCGCCGGTCTCCGGCCTGGATCTCGGCGTCGAGGTTCTCTACGCCAACATCGACCCGCGTGGTCCGGATCCGGTTGACGCCGACAACGACGTTTGGGAAGGCCGCCTGCGCGTTCAGCGCGACTTCTAATCGGCTTGTCCTGATTGGATAGGAGAGCCCCGGTGGCAACACCGGGGTTTTTCTTTTGGGCGATCACGTGGATGCAGTTGGCTCGCGTGAAGTCTTCGAGACGTTCTGTACCGCGCATGGTTGACCTTCTGGCGCGATACAAGCCCGGGGAGGGAGGCCGTTCTGCAGCAAGGGCAGGGCGGCAGGACGAGAGGGCCGCTTTTCAGGCTCCTCCACCAGATCCGAAGACGGGAGCGACGCGGTTCAGTCCCGGCCGTCGAGAGCCGCGGCGAAATCCCTGATGGCCGGGATGAGATCGCCGTCGAGGGAGGGCGCATGGCCCTGGTCCGGCACCGTGACGGCGGTCAGGCGCGGATGCCGGTCCTGCATCATCTGTAAGGTGTGCGCCGTCAGCAGGTCGGAATGGCCGCCCCGGATGGCCAGAACGGGAAACGGCTTCAGAGCCTCGAAGAGGGGCCACAGATCCGGCAGAGGCGCGTCGAGGTCGAGATCGTCGAGGGTCTTCGTCAGGTTGGGATCGTAATCGAGAACGAACCCGCCTTCGGCCTCGCGCCACGTTCCCCGCGCCATCTTTGCCCATTGGTCATCGGTGTAGCGCGGAAACTGGCTCTGCGATGCCTGGCGCAGGAGGCCGATGGCCTCCGCCATGGTTCGAGGGGTGGGAAGCTTGCCGACATAGCTTCGGATCCGCTTCAGACCATGGGCTTCGAGGACCGGGCCGACGTCGTTCAGAACCACGCCGGCGACGAGTTCCGGCCGGACCGCACTCAGCGCCATCGTGATCAAGCCGCCGCGGGAGGTGCCGATGAAGATCGCCTTTTCGATTCCGACGGCCGCCAGAACCTGCAGGGTATCGTTCAGTTCGACCTTGATGTCGTAGTTCCGCCAGTCCCGATCCCATTGCGAGCGCCCGCGGCCCCGATAGTCCAGGCACAGAACCCGGCGAGGACACGACGGATCGCGGCTCAGGGCCTCGGCGAGGTCGTGAAAATCCTCGGACGTTCGGGCGAGACCCGGCAGGCCGACGACCGGCTTTGCGGCACCGGTCAGCGGGCCGTAGTCGCGGGCATAGAGCCGTATTCCGTCAGCGGCGGTTACGAAAAGGTCGCGGTAGGAGCCGCTCATCTCAGTCCGACCTCGTCGACGTCCGACGAACGGCGTCCTGCCTCATCAATTGGTGCCGGTCGCATCCGCCGTCGCCGGGACCGCAGGCACTGGCTTGTCGTTCAGGCGCTGCCGATAGACCCGCAGGTTCTCAAGCACGCGCTGGACGTAGTTGCGCGTCTCGTAGAATGGGATCCGCTCGACCCAATCGACCTCGTCCACGTCCGGCTTGCGGGGGTCGCCGTAGGACCTGATCCACTTGATCACGTTGCCGCCGCCCGCATTGTAGGATGCGAAGGCGAGGATATAGGAGCCTTTCCAGTCCTCCATCAGCTCGCCCAAATGGGCCGAGCCGATCTTGGCGTTGTAGGACGGGTCCTCGATCAGCCGCTTCAGATCGAAGCCGACGCCGAACCGCTGCGCGGTCCTCTTCGCGGTGGCGGGCATGAGCTGCATCAGCCCGCGCGCGCCGGCGGTTGAAATGGCACGCGGGTTGAAGGCGCTCTCCTGCCGGGCGATGGCATAGACCATGGCCGGCTCGACCTCATCGCCGACGGGCTGGAAATCGGGAATGGCTGCCAGCGGATAGGCATGCTGATCGAGCGGGAAGCCCCTTTGCAGCGCCAACTTGCCGATAGCGAGCACGGCTCGCGGATTCTGCTGGGAGGCGGCAAGACTTGCCAAAGCATCGAGCTGCCCCGGATCGCTCAGGGTCTGGGCGAGGTCGGTATAGAGGCTCAGGGCAAGGTCGTGCTCGCCGATCTGCTGCAGCAGTTTCACCGCCTGGATCGGAACGAGGGCGTCGAATGCCTTGCGCTCCTCTTCCGACAGCGGGTCCACTTTCCGCAGCGAGATGGTCTGCCCCAGCTTTGCCTGGGCCAATTGCCCGTAATAGGTCGTCGGTTGGTCGGCGGCACGCTCGTAGTAGATCCTGGCGTCCTGCCCCTGGCCGGCGGCCTCCGCCGCGCGGCCCTGCCAATACGCGATGCGGGAGATGGAGATCGGGGTCGAGGCGGTTTTCGCGACCGCCGCGAAATGCCGGGAGGCGGTCGCCGGATCGTTCAGGAAACGCAGGGCGATCCAGCCGGCATGGAACTCGGCCTCGATCTGCTGCGCGGGCGATTCCGCGGCATGATGGCTTGCCACCTCGTAGGCCATCTTCGGATCGCCCTTGTCGAGCAGGGTGCGGGTGATCAGGCGCTGTTCGGCCCACCATTCGTCGCCGTCGACCCGCAGTTCGGGGTCGCGCGGCGCCTGCATGATGATCGCGGCGGCCTCCGCGAGATTGTTGCTCCGGCGCTGCAGCAGCGCCTTGGAGAACAGGTAGGAGGAGTCGCTGCGCAGGGAGGCCGGGACGGCCGAGAAGGCCTTCTCGGCCTTCTTCTTGCCCTGGAAGACCGCCATGCGGGCTTTGACGAGCAGCTCGTATTCCTTGCCCGCATAGCCGGCCGCGCGCTGGGCGCCGCCCCAATTCTCCTTCAGGAGAAGCCGCTCCATGCGGAAGCGGTGGTCGGCTTTTGCAAGCACATCCGGGAAGCGGTCGAGGATGCGGCGCTCGGCATCGGGCCCGAAGGTATCCTCGCGCCATACATGGCGGATCTTGTCGTTCGCCTCCTGCGCGAGGCCTTCCGCCTGGAGGGCGAAGGCGAGCGCGATCCGGCCGGCCGGCGTTCCTGGGGGCTGCTTGGCGAAAAAGGCGCGGACCTGGGACGGAGGCCTGCGTTCGGCCAGCAGGGCCTCCTCGTGCCTTCTCCGAAGCTGGCTCGTCATCGGCCAGTCCGGATAATCCTTCTGGAAGGCGACCATCCGGTCGAAGCCCGTGGCGAGCCCGCTGCGGATCGCGAACCACTCGACGAGCGCGTGGGCGGCGGGCTGGGTCAGCTTCGTCTTGAGGATCTGAGCCTCGGTGAGATCGTTGTCCCGATAGGCCTTGAGGATCTCCGGCAGGTGATCCAGGTCTCCCGGCACCGGCGCGGGAGGCACGAAGCTCTCCAGGGTGGCGGGCTGTGCCGGAGCCGGCGTGCCGGGGGGAGTTTCGGTTGCGGAGATCGGGAGAACGAGAATGGGAACAAGCGCGACGGACGTCGCAAGACAGAGGAGAGGACGCATGTTGAGGCTCACCCGCTAACCCCTTGCTGCCGCCATTTATCTCGTTGTGACGACGTTTCTCTTGAGGAAACACTAAGAGCCGAGCTAGGACAACTCCCCGAACGAATGTTTGCGCGCATGCGCCGCACCCCCTATGTGTAAAACCCAACTTCCTATGTGCACTTCGGCCCAAGAGAAGGCCCGGCGCGACTATCGAGGATAACCCCCATGACCCAATTCAAAGGCTCCATCACGGCCCTGGTGACCCCCTTCAAGGATGGAGCCGTGGATGAGGCGGCGTTCCGGTCCTTCATCAACTGGCAGATCCAGGAGGGCACGAGCGGCCTCGTTCCCGTGGGCACCACGGGTGAGAGCCCCACGCTCAGCCACAAGGAGCACGAGCGGGTCGTCGAAATCTGCGTCGAGGAGGCGAAGGGCAGGGCGTCCGTGATCGCGGGCGCCGGATCCAACAGCACGGCGGAGGCGGTGGCCTTCTCCGAGCATGCGGAAAAGGTCGGCGCCGATGCGGTGCTGATCGTGACGCCCTATTACAACAAGCCGACGCAGGAAGGCCTCTATCAGCACTTCAAGGCCATCAACGACGCCATCGGCATCCCGATCTTCATCTACAACATCCCCGGCCGTTCGGTGATCGACATGTCGGTCGAGACCATGGCGCGGCTCTATGAGCTCAAGAACATCGCAGGCGTGAAGGACGCCACCGCCAACATGGCGCGCGCGAGCCTGCAGCGGCAGGTGCTGGGACCTGACTTCATCCAGCTCTCCGGCGAGGACGCGACCGCACTCGGCTTCATGGCCCATGGCGGCCATGGCTGCATTTCGGTGACCTCGAACGTCGCGCCCCGGCTCTGCGCCGAGATGCAGAACGCCTGCCTGAATGGCGACTATGCCTCGGCCCTGAAGGTTCAGGACCGGCTCATGCCTCTGCACACCAGCCTGTTCGTCGAGACGAACCCGACGCCCGTGAAATACGCCGCGTCCCTCCTCGGTCTCATGGAGGATACGGTGCGCCTGCCCCTGGTGCCCGCCTCCGAGGGCGCGAAGCAGGCCGTTCGCTCGGCCATGGTCCATGCGGGCCTGATCAACGCTTAAAAGAGCTCATGTCCAAAGATCCAAAAACTGCGAACCGCGTCGTCGCCGACAACAGGAAGGCGCGGTTCAATTACGAGATCATCGACACCTACGAGGCCGGGATCGCGCTCACCGGCACGGAAGTGAAATCCCTGCGGCAGGGCAAGGCGACCATCGGCGAGGCCTATGCCGGGCCGTCCGGCGAGGAGTTCTTCCTCTTCAACGCCTATATCCCGGAATATCTCCAGGCGAACCGCTTCAACCACGAGACGAAGCGTCCGCGCCGCCTGCTCCTGCACAAGCGCCAGATCGACAAGCTGATCGGCGCCACGCAGCGCGAAGGGTTCACGGTGATCCCGCTCAAGATCTACTTCAACGATCGCGGTCGGGCGAAGGTGGAGCTCGGCCTCGGAAGAGGCAAGAAGCTGCACGACAAGCGCGAGACCGAGAAAGAGCGCTCCTGGAACCGGGAGAAGGCGCGTCTCATGCGGGAGAAGGGCTGACGCAACGGCCTGCCGCGCTAAATCTCTCATCTGTTGCTTGGGAGGGACGACATGGCATCCGTGGCTCTGGTGTCGGTTCTTGGACCCGATCGGGTCGGTCTCGTCGCGGCAATCGCGGAACACCTGTTCGACGTGGGCGTGAACCTGAGGGACACGACCTTCGCGGCGCTGGGCTCCGGCGCCGAATTCGTCGCGCTCTGCGAGCTTCCCACGGACTTGAAGGCCGCCGATATCGAGGCGGGCCTGAAGCGTCTTCCCGAATTGGAGGGAGCGGAGGTCCGGGCCGTTCCCTATGCCTTCGACCCGAGCCCCGGTCCTGCGGGCAATATCACCCACCGCATCACCATCAGCGGCGGGGATCAGCTCGGTCTCGTGGCCCGTCTCTCGGAGGTGTTCAAGCAGTACGAGGCCAACATCGTGCGCCTTGAGGCACGCAAGCTCCCGGAGAGCGAGGGCGGCCTCTACGTGACCCGGTTCGCCGTTTCCATTCCCGGCGGACAGACGGATCTGTGCCTGGCCACCGTCAGCAACACCGCGGGAGCGCTCGGCTTGAGCTGCCAGGTCGAGGAGAGCTCGCTCTGAAAAGCAAATGGCCGGGGCGACCCGGCCACGCGTCCATCTCTTGAGTGAGGGCCAGCTCTCAGACGTCGAAATCCTCGTCGGGAGACTGCCGGATCCCGTAGCGGCTTTCGAGAGCGCCGTTGCGCGGCTGCGGGCGAGATCGATCGCCGTTCTCGTTTCCGGCGCGCTGCGGGCGGTCGGACGGATCGCGGCCGATCCGTGAGGCGAGCTGCGAGAGGTCGAGGAACTCGTCGGCCTGGCGGCGCAACTCGTCGGCCACCATGGGCGGCTGGGTCGTGACCGTCGAGACGACGGAGACGCGCACGCCGCGGCGCTGCATGGCTTCGACCAGGGAACGGAAGTCGCCGTCGCCGGAAAACAGGACCATGTGGTCGATGTAAGGGGAGAGTTCGAGCGCGTCGATGGCGAGCTCGATATCCATGTTGCCCTTGACCTTGCGGCGTCCGGCGGAATCGACGAATTCCTTGGTCGGCTTCGTCACCACGCGATAGCCATTGTAATCGAGCCAGTCGATCAGCGGGCGGATGGAAGAATATTCCTGATCTTCTACAAGCGCCGTGTAGTAAAAGGCCCTGACGAGAGTGCCGCGACCTTGAAATTCCTTCAAAAGGCGCTTGTAATCGATATCGAAGCCAAGGGTTTTGGTGGTAGCGTATAGGTTGGCGCCGTCAATGAAGAGCGCGATCCGCTGCTGGCCTGACATAAGTATTCTCTATTCGTGTCTGCCGGAGCGGCATAACAACCTGTATTATTGAAGCGGCATCTATTATTTACGCTGGCAATGGAATTGCGCGATAAAATCACGACGCGCCTTGAAACAGGCTGCTATTAACCCTTCGGACGAGTAAAAACGACAAAGCAAAATACTTAATGGCGTGTAAATTCCAAGAGTCAAGTTGGCAGAACCAAGGCAGTCAAGCCTATGTGTGACAAATAAACAGCTATTCACGATTTTAGGTTGCGACTGCCCGGTTTGATGGCCGGAAGAGCCGCCAAGTCGGCAGGAATTTGGTCCGGTGGATAGGCTGGAATGTCGAGCTGGACCAACGACACCAGAGGCACCCCGAGATCCGCCTTGCCGCCGGAACGGTCGATCAGGCAAGCCGCGCCGAGGATCGTGCCGGGATGTTCCCGCAGGGCTGCCAAGCATTCCCTTGAGGAAAGCCCCGTCGTCACGATGTCTTCCACCATGACCACTCGCGCGCCTTCCGGGATCGCGAAGCCGCGGCGCAGGACGAACGCCCCGTTCTCGCGCTCCACGAAGATGGCCTTGGCTCCGAGATGCCGCGCGGTCTCGTATCCTGGAACGATGCCTCCCACGGCCGGCGAGACCACGTAGTCGATCGTCCCGAAGGTGTCCCTGATCTTCTCAGCCAGCGCACGGCAGACCCGCTCGGTCCGAGCCGGATCCTGAAACACGAACATCTTCTGCAGGAAGACCGGGCTGTGCAGACCCGACGAGAGGATGAAATGCCCCTCCAGCAACGCGCCGGCAGAGCGAAACTCGTCGAGAACATCGTTCGGGGTCATGGCTGCGGGTCTCCTGCGCTCGGGGCTGTTTGGCAGGCGGGCCCGCACGAGGCAAGAGGAAACAGGCCGACTTATGCGGAAGAATCGGCAACCCGGGACAGCCACTTCGGCACGTCCGCCAGCGATGGCAGCTCGGCGAAGCGGGGATGTGCCGTCGGGAGCGGGGCGTCCTCGTGGGCCCAGACGAGATGGTAGGGGATGAGCGCGGCATAGCTGCCGGCTTCGAGAGCGGGCAGAACGTCCGAGCGCACGGAGTTGCCCGCCATGGCGGCCCGTTCCGGGCCGGCGCCGTGGCGGGAGAAGATTCGCGTGTAGGTCTCGGCCCTCTTCTCGCTGACGATCTCGACGCCCGAGAAGAAGGTGCCGAGACCCGACGCCGCGAGCTTCGATTCCTGATGGAATAGGTCGCCTTTGGTGATCAGGATCAGCTTGTATTGCGCCGAGAGCTCTTCGAGAGCCTCGCGAACGCCTGGGAGAGGGTCCACCGGGTGTCTGAGCATCTCCCGTCCGGCTGCCAGAATCTCCGTGATGACATGGTTGGACACCTGCCCCTTGCTGACGGAGAGCGCCGTTTCCAGCATCGAGAGCGTGAAGCCTTTGGCGCCATAGCCGTAGAGGCCGAGATTGCGCTTCTCCGTTGCCTCGACCTCCGCTTCAAGGGTCGCGGCATCGACGAAATCGGCGAGGAGTTCGGTGAAGCGCTGGCGCGTCATCCGATAGAAGGTTTCGTTGTGCCAGAGCGTATCGTCGGCATCGAGGCCTAGAATCGAGATGGGCATCGGGAGGGCTCGCTCTCGTCTTTG
>DASZBB010000176.1:0-25931 GCA_035944695.1 Microvirga sp.
CGATCCGCTCGAGATCGCGAACGATCAGCCCGCCTCGATCCTGGATCAGGAGGCGTTCCTCGGCCCAGCGGTTCAGAACCTTGTTCAATCCCTCGCGCGACATCGCCGTCCACTGGGCCATCTCGCTCTGGGTCAGCTTCAGAACGACTTCGATCCCCCTCGGGGTGGCCTTGCCGTGATCTCGGGCGAGATGGCCGAGAATGCGCGCGAGACGCTGCGGCGCCTGACGCAGGGTGGCATCTTCCATCCGGGCGCTGGTCCATCTGAGGCGGCGGCACAGCAGGTCGATTACGTTGCGCACCAATTGCGGGTCCCGGTCCAGCGCCTCATAAAAGGTCCGACGGGCGATACTCGTCAGGCGCGTCCGCAGCATGGCGGACGCGCCTGCCGTCCGCACGCCTCCGTCGAGCATGCCGATCTCGCCGAACACGGCGCCGTTCGTCAGAACGTTGAGCGTCACCTCGGCACCCGCAGCCGAGACGGTCCAGATCCGGACCCGGCCCTCGGCGACGACGTAGAGCGCATCGGACATGTCCCCGACGTTGAACAGCAATTCGCCTTTCTCCAGCGTGCGGCTCTGGGCCTTGCGGGCTATCTGCTCGACGGTCGACGGATCGATGCCCTTGAAGATATCGAGCGTTTCGAGCTTGACCGATCTGTCCGCATCGGTCGCTGCGCCTGACGACTGAACATCAGCCATGGTGGGATTCCCACAGAGTGGAGCACGAGGCCCCTCAGCATAGCGGTCGGCGGGCGAGGTGCAAAGGCGGCCTATCGGCGATGGCGTTCGGGCGATCCGAATGCACGCAAGGCCGCCGACACGGACGTTTGTGACCCGCGTCACAGTCTTCGGCGCTGAGCTCGCCCATGATCATGCCACAGACGCCCCTTCGCCGTTGCTTCGCTTCCTGCCAGCCTCGGCGCGGACGGCCGCAACAAGGACGCTTGCGATGAAAAATGGGATGAGGAACAGCGCTGAGATCCAGCTTCATGCCGCCCTTCGCACGCTCAAAAAGCCGCTGATCGGCATCAGCGCCATCAGCTGCCTCGGAAATGTCCTGATGCTGACCAGCCCCATGTTCATGATGCTGGTCTACAACAAGGTCCTGTCGAGCAAGAGTCTTCCGACGCTGGCCGCCCTCTCCCTGCTCGCCCTGCTGCTCTATGCCTTTTATGGGCTGCTGGAAGGGCTGCGCGGCAAGCTCATGGCCCGTGTCGGCATCACCTTCGACCACCGGCTGGCTCCCACGCTGTTCGAGGCGACGCTGAAGCTGCCGCTCCATTTGGGACCGCATGCACGCAATCACGACCCGCTCCAGGATCTCGCGTCTGTTCGCAACTACCTGATGGGCCCCGGGCCGGGCGCCCTCCTGGACCTTCCCTGGATGCCGATCTATTTCGCGATCCTGTTTCTGGTCAATCCGATCCTGTTTCTTGCCGCCGGAGCCGGCGCCCTGTTTCTCGTCATCCTCAGTCTGATCAACGAACTGGTCACCAAAGGCACCGTCAAGACCGCCAACCAGGCGCACGCGGCCACCATGACCCTTCTGCTGGATGCCAGGCGCAACTCCGAGGCGGCGGCCGCCATGAGCATGGGCGACGACCTGTGCAAGCGCTGGGGCAGCGGCTACGTGAATTCGATCTCGCATGCACGCGACCTCGCCGATCATGCCAGCGTCTTCGGCGCGATCTCCAAGACAGTTCGGCACGTCCTGCAATCGGCGATGCTTGCGCTCGGAGCCTACTTGGTCATCGAGGCGCAGATGTCGCCTGGTGCCATGATCGCGAGCTCGGTCATCCTCGCACGGGCGCTCACGCCCATCGATCAGGTCATCGGGAACTGGCGCAACACCTCGGCTGCCTGGCAGGCCTTTCGGCGGCTGCGCACCCTCTCGTCGAAGCTTCCGAAAGCCGTTCAGCAGCAGCACGGAATGCCGCGCCCACGCCACACCCTGTCGGTCCGCGACATCGCAATCGTGCCTCCGGGCGGGGCAGTCGCGACGGTCGCCGGGGTCTCGTTCGAGATCGAGGCGGGTGACGCCCTCGGGATCATCGGTCCGAGCGGATGCGGAAAGTCCACCCTCGTCCGCGCCCTGGTCGGCGCCTGGCCGACGGCCCGGGGCGAGGTTCGCTTCGACAATGCCTTGATCGGCCAGTACTCGCCGGACGCCCTTGCCGATGCGATCGGCCACCTTCCCCAGAGCATCGAGCTGTTCGACGGAACGATCGCCGAGAACATCGCGCGCTTCCGAAAGGATGCGACCTCCGAGCAGGTGATCGAGGCCGCGCGGATGGCAGGCGTGCACGACATGATCCTGTCGTTCCCGAAGGGATACGACACGCCGGTCGGAGAAGGCGGCGCAATCCTGTCGGGCGGCCAGCGCCAGCGCATCGGCCTTGCCCGCGCGTTGTTCGGAAATCCGTTCCTGGTGGTGCTCGACGAGCCCAATTCCAACCTGGATCCGCTTGGCGAGCAATCGCTCAACGACGCCATTCACCAGATGCGTCAAGCTGGGAAGATCGTCGTGATCGTGGCGCACCGGCCGAGCGCCATCTTCGCCGCCAACAAGATCCTGTCGGTCCGCGGCGGCCGCGCCGAGATGTTCGGTCCGAAGGAGCAGGTTCTTGCCGCCCTGTTCCCTCGCATCGGGCAGCCGCACAAGCCGTCTCAGGCGCCCGGCGGGCAATCAGCCGGCGGAACGCCGGCGGCCCAGTCCGGGCCTGGCGCGATCCCATCAGAGTCCCAGGCTGCCCCGTCCGGCCAGTCTGATGCCAGCGCGACGTCCGCGGAACCGGCGGGCCGACCGGACAGCCTGACGGCTGTGACCGCCACCGTCACCAGCCTGGATGCCACCCGGGCGCAGCGATCGAGCGCCACCTGAGCCGGGAAGTGTGAACTGGACCACAGCGGTGGGGAGTGCGGCGTGCCAACCTGATGCAGGATCCCGCGTCGGCCTTCGGACCGACGCGGGATCCTGACAACCGATTTCCCGTCCCCGTCAGGCGACGGGACCACACCGTGGAGCGCGCCATGACCGAGTTCGAAGCCGATCTCCTCGCCAATTCCTCCTCCATGCGCCGGCTGATGCGCTGGTTCATGTTGAGTTCGTTCCTCGTATTCTTCGGGGTCGGCGGCTGGGCGGTCGCCGCGAAGGTCGACAGCGCGGTCGTCACGTCGGGAACCTTCGCGGTGCAATCCAGCGCCCAGGCCGTCCAGCACCTGGAGGGCGGCGTCATCGGGGCGATCCTCGTCAAGGAGGGAGAGCTCGTACGGGAGGGCCAGGTGCTCGTCCGTCTCGATGCCGCCAAGGTCACGGCCGACGCGAGCATTCTGGAGCGCAAGCTGATCGAGCTCACCGCCCAGAAGGCACGCCTCGAGGCGGAGCACATGGAGCGGACGACGATCACCCGCCCTAGCCTGGCCGTCATTCCGTCCAAGCAGGCGGAGAGCGCTCTGAGGGCGACCCTCGCGGCCGAGGAAAGCCTCATGAACGAGCGGCGCTTCACGCGGATGAGCCAGCTCTCCCAGCAGCAGGAGCGTAAGCACCAGGTCGAGAGGCAGATCGACGGGTTCAACGAAAGATACAGGGCTCTCAAGGAAGAACTCGCTCAGGTGACGGCCGAGCTTGCCGATCAACGCATGCTCGACAGCAAAGGGCTGATCAGGCGTCCCGTGCTGCGTCAGACGGAACGGGAGGTGAGCCGCTTGAAGGGCGAGATGGGCGATATCGAGGCCCGAATCGCAGGCGCACGCTCCCAGCTCACCGAAATCCAGTTCAAGATCGCCGAGCTTACGCAAAATTCGCGCTCCGAGATCCTGCGGCAGCTTCAGTCCGTCACGGCGGGGCTTGCCGAAACCGAGGAGCAGCTCTCGGCCGCGCGGGACCGGCTTCAGCGGCTCGACATCCGGGCGCCCAGGACAGGGCTGGTTCACGAGCTCATGGTCCATACGATCGGCGGCATCGTCGGCCCGGGCCAGAAGCTGATGTCGATCATACCGAGCGAGGAACCGCTGATCGTGAATGCGAAAATCCGGCCGGAGGAGGTCAATCAGGTGCATATCGACCAGCCGGCGACCATCCTCATCAGCTCCTTCAAGCTCCCGACGCCGTTGGAGCTTGAGGGATTGGTCACCAACGTCTCGCCGGACCAGGTCGTCAGCGGCCAGTCGGGGCAGGCCTACTTCACCGTCAAGATCGCGATCGCTCCGGGAGAACGGCGCAAGCTGGAAGGGAAGGAACTGACGCCGGGACTTCCCGCCGACGTGCTGATCCGCGGCGATTCCCGGCGCATCATCTCCTACCTGACACAGCCGCTCACCGACCGTCTTGCCGTCACCTTCCGCGAAGAGTGATCTCGCCCTCCACGCAGCACCATTGCCGCGAGCGCAAGGTGACCCGGGGTCGGCTTTATGCCGATCCCGACAGCATCCGGCATAAGCGCCGCGCCGTCTATCCGACCCGGACCAAAATCTGTGACCGCCTGCACAGAAGGACCAAGCGGAACAGGTCAATCTGATCCCATGAGCCGTTCAGGCCAAGGGGGATGCCCCTCCCCGGTCTGAAATCACCATCTCCCGCGGGAGGTTGACATGGGAAGACGGATTTGGATCGTCCTGGCCTTTCTCCTCTCGGCAATGGAGTGCGTGTCGGCTGGCCCGCATCTCTTTCGCGATGACGAAGCTCCGCCCCTCCCGGGCTGGGTCGAGTTCTGCAGCCGGATCCCGGAGGAATGCATCGTCGACCTGCGGCAACCGGAAACCCTCCCGATGACTGAGGAACTTGCCGACCTCCTCTCCTCCGTGAACCTTTCCGTCAACCGTCGCCTGATCCCTGTCACCGATCGCAATC
This sequence comes from Microvirga sp., assembly GCA_035944695.1. Taxonomy (GTDB): domain Bacteria; phylum Pseudomonadota; class Alphaproteobacteria; order Rhizobiales; family Beijerinckiaceae; genus Microvirga. The sequence goes on from DASZBB010000176.1 coordinate 4,851, forward strand.
ATTGGGGCGTCGTCGATCTGTGGAGCTACCCGACCGACGGCATGGGAGACTGCGAGGACTATCAGCTCCTGAAGCGCAAGCTGCTGATCGAGGCCGGGCTTCCGCGACGGGCTCTGCGCATGACCGTCGTCATCGATGAGAACGGCGAAGGTCATGCGGTCCTGACCGTCCGCACGGATCGGGGGGATCTCATCTTGGACAACAAGACGGACGATGTGCTCGAGTGGTTCAGGACGAACTACCGGTACATCAAGCAGGAGAGCGCCGAGGCGACGGGCTGGGTCTTCCTAACCCTCGAACCCGCCGGCACGTCGCTGACGGCATCCTCCGACAAGTAGCATGCAGACTTCGGCACCCATTGCCGGAGGCTCAACCTAGCCGATGTCCCGGTCGCGTTCGGTGGCTGCCTGCTGCAGGCGTTGAGGATCGATGATCCTCACCCGGGCCCGTCCGAGCTCCACGACGCCGGTCTTCCGCCATTTCTGCAGCTGCCGGTTGACCGTTTCCCGACCCGCGCCGACAAGGACGCTGAGCTCTTCCTGCGTGATGTCGATCTCCTCACCGAAATCCTCGGCAAGCTTCAGCAGGCGCCGCGCCAGTCGGGATTTGAGGGACAGGAGAGACGCCTCTTCCAGGCGCTCGCTCGAGAAGCGGAGGCGCTCGCACAGCAGCTCGATGATGCGGGTGGTAATTTCCGGCTGCCTCTTGAGAAGGTCCTGAAAGTCGCTTCGCCGGATCATGAACAACTCGACGTTGCCTGAAGCGACCGCATCGGCGCTCCTGGGCTGTCCGTCCAACAAGGCAATCTCGCCGAAGATGTCCCCAGGCCCCAGGATGTTGAGCGTGAACTGCCGGCCGGCATCCGTCGTCGTCGTGATGACGATCTGGCCTCTCCTGACCCCGTAGAGGGCATCACCAGGATCACCCTTGAGAAACAATGTTTCTCCGTTGGTCATCTTGCGGGATGTACACAAGGACGCGATCTGCGCGATTGCATCATGCCCGAGCGCAGAAAAGAACGAACTCACGGAGAGAGCCGAGAGAAACGGCAAATCCTTTTGGATCTGTTCCCCACCGAGACGCACCGTTGCGCCTCCCTTGCATGATTTCGCGGAAAGAACGCGTCAATTGAGCCGAAAGCCAAGCAATCATAGACGAACGGGGGGATTGTCTCAACCTGAGAGGACACCGTTCCGGTCACCTTTGGATCGGAATCGGAACCAATGCGGGAGGCGTGGTCTGCGTCTCCATGCGCAATGCAGGAGATTGGCATCCCTTCGCGTGCCGAGGAGTCGAAGCCGCATTCCTATTCGACCGGGGCGGCGTGCAAGCCTGACGGTTTGACCCTGCTCGCCTCGGCTAGCGCTTGGACCCTGCCAGCTCCTGAAGAATCCGGCGGCGTGCCCGTCGCATGGCGGAGAGTTTCGACGGTTTCATGAGGCCCTCCTGCTGGCGAACTGACGGGGATGGATGACGATGGCGGGCTCCGACTTCCGGACGGCCGGACGGACGGGGACGGACACGATCACCGGCTGATCGGTGAAGCGATCCAGGACGATGAGAACCATGACGACCTCCTCTGTTGCTTCCCATGCTCTCCGAAACAGGTTCCCGTTTCTGTGACGCGGATCACACAGCTAGACCGGCTAGACGGCGAGCGAGACCTGCAGACGCGCGAGCCGGGTCACATCGAGCATTTCCTTGCCGGACAGCACGACAGGTCGCGGGGCACGGCCGTTCACGGCGATGGCGTCGGCCACGAACAGAAGAGCAAGGAGGCATAGGATGCGACGGGACATGATCGAACTCCGTGTGAGGTCGACCATGCCACCGGATGGGCACGGGAACCGTGATCGTGAGCACAGAAGCCGGGACCAGGGCATGTCACAGTGGAGCCATCAAGTTGGAGGCTCACATGTTCCACCTGTACTTTCATTGCGCAGGCCCCGGCGAGATCCTGATCGACCGTCAGGGAGCCGAGGTTCTCGACCTGATCGAGGCCCGTGATCGGGCTCTTACCTTGGCCCGTGCCTTCGTTGAGAAAGCCTATGGCATGCGCGACTTCGCCGACTGGCACGTCTATGTCAGTGATGACGATGATGACGAAGTGCTGCTGATCCCATTCTCGGACGTCATGCCAACCATCCACTAGGAAGGAGCCGCAGGATCCGGCGCAAGGCGAGGCAGCCGGCACAAGCCCCCTCAGGCCCTTCAGGCGCCACTCGTCACGAGAGCCCGACCGCCTCCAGGCAGCGATGCCCCCGGGCCCGCAATCAGCCGCTGAAATCCCCTGGCAAGCGCAACCTGTCCGGAAGCAGGCTGCACTCGTGGCAACTGCCGCGCTGCGGCGAAGAGCGCTAGCGTCCCGTTGAAGAGTTCGTGTCGGCAGCCTCATGCTTCGGATCGCGTGGCTGACGGGTGAGCCAATCGGCCTGCTCGGCCAAGTGCCGCCACCGGCGCGCCGCCGAGCGCAGTTCGACGCGCAGCTCGGCCCTCTGATACGGCTCGTCCGCCAAACGATCGGCCTTGGCGGCCTTCTCCTGGTAGTGCTGTTTGAGGTTCATCGTGCTGTCCCGCAGGGCACGAGCGGCCAGCCTTCGGGCCAAGCGCTCGGCGGATGTGTGCATCAGGTCTTCACGCAGCCTGTCGGCTTAACGGGAAGCGAAATGGTCACATGCTGGCCGGACCGCGGATCGAGAATGGTGATGGTCATGATGATCTCCTGCAATTGAGTTCATGATGACCCGAAGTCTGCCGTCGTTCCGTGACCTGCATCACACAATTCCGATGTGATGCAGCGCACAGCGGATCGGAAGCGACCGGGATAGCTTGAAAGCCTTCCTCCCTGTCAACTCGGCGCCCTGATGCACTTCCGGGCGCTTTTCTTTTGGCTGGCTTCCCGAGCAGTCGGAGGGCGATGCGGGATCCCTTTCTCTTCCGAGCCTCTGCGGCGTCGCTCCGGTCGATCCGTACGTGTGTGACCCGCCTCACATTGACCGACGATGCTTCTGTGTAAGGTCGAAAGGTGCAGCAACCTTTTCACAGGAGACCTGAAATGACGAAGACTTCTCGAACCCGCATCGGGGCCATGCTGTCCCTCGTTCTGTTCGGCGGATATGGCGCCACGACCGCCGAGGCGTGCGATCCTCGGGTCACCACTCGCCCTGGAGATCTATGGAGCAGGCCGAGCCCCGTGGTGCGAGACCATCGCCGACCCGTCAGCTCCTATCCAGGAGGCGTGATGGTGACCGAGACCTCCCGCGGCCCCATCATACGAGACCACCGCTCCCGTCCGATCGTGCGGGATCATCGCCGATAAACGTCTTCGCCAGGACCGGAGCTTCGATTGAACAGCTCGCGGTCTTGGCCACTCACGCGCCCGAGACCGACCTCCTTCACCCGATGATGACGCTTGTCCAGCCATGACGGTCCGACGGAGCGGGCCCTTCGGCGAGTCGGCGAACGATCTGGCCCCATGGGACCATGGATGGGTCTGCCTTGTCCCTCGGTTGATCTTATCTCTGCACCAGCATGCTGCGTCGCCGGGACAGTTCGTGCTCTTCGGCATCGAAATAACGCTGGAGCCAGATGTAAGCCTCTCTGATCAAGGCCCGACGCTTCGACAGGTCCGTGACCTGGCGCGACAGAGCCATCGTATACATGTAGTGGGCCCAGCATCGGCTGCACTTGTCCATGGCCTTCCCTCCTGCGTGCGAGAGTCCAGTCCCGATACTGATGCCACACAAGCCGCTTCGGCATCTGTAACCGGCGTCACAGAGCCGGAATGACGACACGTCGCGGTGATCGCGGAAACCGCAAAACATGTCCCGGACCCGGCACTGTGACACCCGGCACAGTCCTCCCCGTCGATTCAGGATACCAATGTCTCATCCTGACATGGGAGCATTTCATGAAGCACAATCGGAAGCACTTCGTGTCCATTCGGAAAAGGGATTTCAAGTCGGTCTTCGACTCGATCTATCTCCGGGAAGCCGTGTTCCGGAAAGCCGTGACGACCGCAGAGGTCAGGGCTGGAATTCTGCCGAGAAAGAACGGTTGAGAACCTTTCTCCTTCGCTGATGCGCGCAGGACCTGAAACATCAGGTCCCTCAGTCGAGTCCGTCAGTCGTGAACGAGAAGCCGGCTCGACAGGGTCTGCATCCCTAAGGGCCGCAATTCGCGCAGATCTTGAATCTCTCTGGATCAGGTCGATCCAGCGTCACATTCCCACGCACGGGCGGCGTGCAGAACGCCTTTCAATGCGGAGCACGTCGAAGGCTTTCTCCAGCCTTGATTGGAGCCCCTTACCATGGCCTGCCGGCACCACCCCGCCAGGACCCGGGCCAGTCCGTCTGCCATTCCTCAGCTCACGCGCCGCCAATAGCCCTCGAAGGGAATTGCAATGTCCCGCCGCTCTTCCGTCGAGAACCGGGGATAGTCGCTGCCTTGCGTCCAGCCGCCGTTTCCGCCCGGCACAAAGTGAAGATACGCGAACACGATATGCGAGATGACCCACATGTCGACCTCCTGAGTTCCCTTGATGGTACCCGGGAGGAGCAGCGCGATCTGCGAGGAAAGTCACACAGCGCACGAGGCTGCGGCGAACGGACCTCCGGATCGCCTCGGCCCAATCAATCTCCCCTCGCCCGCATCGCAGTGGCTCGTGTGAACTGGTTCACAGCGTCCGCCGGCAAGTTCGCTAGGATGAATGCATCCTCGTGGTCCTCCCTCACCTCAGCGCCTCGGTTTCCTGCCGAGGCGCTCCTTTTTTGCTCCTGGCATGAACGCGAATGGACGCGGCGGACCGGTCAGCCAGAGAATTGCGATGCGGCCCATCGGGATCGCCCTGCCCCGACGATCCTTTCGTGCACGGCACCGTCGTGTTTTCAGGCGACGGATTTCCTCCGGGCGTCCCAGATCTCCCGCGCCCGCGTCCGGCTTGCCTCGTACTGGTCCGCCTGTCCTCCCGCCAACGTCAGGAGGCCCGTCGCCGCCGTCGCGACGATGATCTCCGTTGCACGCTCGTCGCGAACCGTTCCGGCCCAGACGGCGCGCCAATATTCGAGGCTGGTCATGCCGGTCAGAGGATACGCCTTCGGCTCCGGCATTGCTGGAACGAACAGATCCTCTCCTTTTCCGTCGACAAGGCGAAGGAGCGTGCTCGAACGGAAAGGCGTGGCCTCGGCGGCGTCGCGGCTCGTGCCGAAAATGGTCATGTTGCCGCGTCCGAGGAGAACGCCGGCATCGCGATGCAGGTCACGATAGGCCGGACGCACGACGCCCATCATGCTCGCAGGAGCGCCGAACGGGTTGAGGAGCGGCATCAGGGAGTTGATGGGCGAGCGCGTTTCGAGCACGCTGTAGAGGGATAGCAAGCGATGGATCTGCGAGGACAAGGCCGCCACCGGGATATAGGCGATCCCGCGCGATGCGATCGCATCGCGAGCCGCCGTGGGGGTCGCACACACCGGAATGCCGATGGCCTGTGCTGCAGACAGGAGGCCGCCTCGCGTGTTGCCGCCGCCATCGTTGCCGTGAAGAAGGACACGATTGCCTGCCTGCGCGAGCAGCAAGGCGGCCTGGAGGAACCAAGGCATCCTTCGCGACTTCGGCGAGATGTAAGCCGGCCAGTCCAGATCGAGGGACAATGATCCGAGCTCAGCACGTCCGATATGGGCGCGGGCGGCTTGGGCAAAGCCCGCCAGTTCGGCGGCAGTCTCTCCGCGAAAATGCATGAGAGACAGCAGGGCACCCACCTGAACGGGATCCGCCTCCCCTTCGAGAATGGTGGAAAACGCATCTTCCGCTTCACTCGTCGTCAGAGGACGACTGTGCCCGATCCCGGCTCCGATCGTTGCAACATGTTTCGCAAGCCGCTTGCGCGCATCGTCCGCCTTTCCGATGGCCGCGAGCTTGCGCGCGAAGGATTCGGGCAACGGCTCGCCCTCGAGCAGGACGCTCGGCCTCGTCGTCAGGGGCGCCACTTCGATGACCGGCCTTCCTGACCATGATGCGGGATCGACGGTGGCGTTAGGGGCGGTTCGCTCCTGCGCACGAAGAAGCGCTTCTGCTTCGGCGGCGAGAGCGCGGATGCGCTGGCGCATGGACTCGGCGAACGGCGTCGGGATCAGGCGTCTTGAAGAACGAATGAAGATCGGGTCGCCGTAAACCTCGCGGATCTGTCCGAGGAGTCTGCTCATGGCGGGCGTTCCCATCCCCATCCGTTCGGCGGCCCGGCTGACGCTACCCTCCATGAGCAGAGCGTCCAGTGCCAGGAGGAGACGAAGCTGACCGAGTTTCAGAGACGGTTCTTCGGGAGCGGATGCCACAATTGTTCTGTCTTCAAATCCCATTCGAAAAATGCCAGACAATCAAATGACGGTCTCGCATGGTCGAAGTGGCTATTCCCCATTCCGGCTGATCTTTCAAGCTCCACAGGACAACTTTAGAGCCGTTATAATTTGCGTTTTTCTGAACTCAGAATGAGTCTCAAACATAGGCGTTGACCCTGCTCTCCCGCCAAACCTAGTAGCTGCCTCATCATTCGGCGAAGTGAGGGGCTTGGAGACAGATGAGAGGGATCGACGCTTCGGTTCGGCAGAATTCCGACACGGAAACGACAGCCTACACGGTAAGCGCACGCTGTGTTGAGAAGCCGAAATCCGCCGCGCGGGATCTTCCCCGTGCGGGACGCCGGACGAGCCGAATGATCGCGGCGCTCTTTGCCTGCACGAGCCTCTCGACCACTTTTCTCCTCTGTCCGAGCGCGGCCATCGCGCAGGAAACCGACAGCGCGGCATCCGGTAACGATGATGTGATCAGTCTCGATCAGGTGGTCGTGACGGCGGCAGGCTTCGAGCAGACCGTGAGGGATGCTCCCGCCAGCATTTCCGTCATCACCCGGGAAGAGCTCGAAAAAGGCTCCTTCCGCGACTTGACGGACGCCCTGCGGGAAGTTCAGGGCGTCTCGGTCACCGGCGTCGCCAACGAGAAGGACATCTACATCCGCGGGCTTCCCGGCACCTACACTCTGATCCTCGTCGACGGTAAGCGGCAGAGCACCCGCGATGCGCGGACCAACGGCAATGCGGGCTTCGAGCAGAGCTTCATTCCCCCGGTCACGGCGATCGACCGGATCGAGGTCGTACGCGGTCCGATGTCGTCACTCTACGGCTCGGACGCCATGGGCGGCGTGATTAACATCATCACCCGGAAAGTGTCCGATCGCTGGACCGGCGCCTTCACGGCGGACGGAACCCTGCAGCAGCACGACTACTTCGGAAACTCGCTCCAGGGCTCGTTCTACACGAGCGGACCGCTCATCCACCGCATGCTGGGTCTCCAGCTCTGGGGCCGCGGCTTCGGCCGCAACGAGGATGACATCCTGAGCGGCATCACGGGGGCACGCGAAGGCAATGTCGGCGGGCGGCTCACCTTCACGCCCAACGAGAATCACGACATCATGCTGGAAAGCGGCTTCACGCGCATCCGCCGCAACGCCTCCAAATGGGGCACGCTCGAGCCCACCGGCAACGACACTTACAACGACAACGACCGCAAATATTGGTCACTGTCTCACGAGGGGCGTTGGGGTCCCACCACGTCGAACTTCTCCATCCAGCAGGAATGGGCGGAGCGCCGGAGCTACACGGAAAATCCGCGCACCTCGGCCTTCGCCAAGAACCCCCGTTCTCCGGAGATCCGGAACACGACCGTCGACGGCAAGTTCACGACGCCCTTCGACCTCCTTGGCAACCACACCCTCGTGACCGGCGGCCAATGGTTCAACGCCTCGTTGACCGATCAGAACCCGGGCCGCCGCACGGGAGTCGACGAGACGTTCACGATCAACCAATGGGCCCTCTTCGCAGAAGACGAGTGGCGTCTGACAGACACCGTCTCGCTCACGAACGGGCTGCGCATGGATCATCACGAGATCTACGGCGCTCACTTCAGCCCGCGTAGCTACGCGGTCTGGCATGCCACCGACAACCTGACCCTGAAGGGCGGCGTCTCGACCGGCTTCCGGGCTCCCGAAATCCGCCAGATCGCGCCGGGCTACGCCTACACCACGGGCGGCGGCGGCTGCACCTACGGGCCCAACGGAACCTGCGGCGTCATCCTGGCCGATCCCAACCTGCAGGCGGAGACGAGCACGAGCTACGAGGTCGCGGCGCTCTGGGACAGTCTCAACGGCTTCACGGCGAGCGCGACCTATTTCTACACGGATTTCAAGGACAAGATCAGCAATGCGCTGGTGCTGGACGATGCCGGCAATCCGGTGCGCTGGTCGGAGGATCCGAACTACCGCCTCTGGTACAACTACAACATCGACGATGCGATCATCCAGGGCGTCGAATTGGCGGCAAGCTGGAAGGCGACGGACGAGATCTCGATCCGCGGCAGCTACACCTTCACGGATTCCGAGCAGCAGACCGGCGATTTCGCCGGCTTCCCCCTCGCCCGCACGCCCAAGCACATGGCCAATGCGCGCCTCGACTGGGTCACGCCGGTCACCGGCCTGTCCGCATGGACCTCGGTGAACTACCACGGCTCCGAGATCGTGGGCGGCGCCCGCATCGGGACCAACGGTACACCTGTCATCATCAACGGCGCGGCGGGCCGCAGGTACGATGCCTACGCCACCTTGGACGCGGGCTTCACCTACAACTTCACCGACCAGCTGGCCCTGAACGCCGCCATCTACAACATCTTCGACAAGGAGATCGAGCCCACCGACTACAACACGGTGGTCGAGGGGCGCCGCCTCTGGGTGGGCATGTCCTCAACCTTCTAGTTTTCGAGAGGGGTGGAGCCCCCTTCCCGGCCGCTTGGGCCATGCGACAACCCCGAACAGGAACAGGCATGACGCACGACAGCACACCAATCATCCAGGACAGGCCGCGTCAGCGGCCTCCGCTGAGGAGCTGGGATTTTCGGGTCGTCGACAGCTTCGACGTGAAGCCGAACCTGCGCCGCGTCGTCCTCACCGCGGACGACATCCGCGATCTCACCTACAAACCTGGTCAGGCCCTCGTCCTGATGATCCCCGGATCGGGCGGAGAGCCCGGGCGGCGGGATTATACGATCCGCAGCATGGATCGTGCGGCCGGAACGATCAGCGTCGATTTCGTGCTCCACGGCCAGACCCCGGCGCCGACCTGGGCGCGCCAGGCGAAGCCCGGGGACACCCTCGAGGCGCGGGGCCCCCGCGGGGGCACCGTGCTGCGCCCGGATGCGGACTGGCATCTTCTGACCGGCGACGAGACCTGCATTCCGGCCATCGCCCATATCCTCGAGACGATGCCGGCCGGAGCCAAGGCCTTCGTCTTCATCGAGGTCGATGACGGGAGCAGCGAGATCGACCTGAACACGGACGCGGATGCGGTCATCCGCTGGGTGCATCGCAATGGCGCACCGGCCGGCCCGAGCGATCTGATGAACGGCATGGTACAGGGGTTCGCCCTGCCCCCTGGCAGAGGCCACGCCTACATCATCGGCGAGACCAGCAACGTCCGCCGCCAGCGCCATACCCTTATCGCACGGGGCCTCGCCCGCGAGCAGATCTCATCGGAAGGCTACTGGCGTCCGGGACGGATCGGCGGACACGACCACGTGGACGACTGAGCTCCCGAGCCCGACGGACAATCGACAACCGGAAAATTGGAGTGATGATGACTTTCCCTGCCCGTTGCCCCCGCCCCCTGGCGGCTCTCGTCGCCGGAACCCTCGCCCTCGGCTCCCTGGCCGCGGTCGCTCATGCGCAGGACCTGAGGGTCCAGCACAGTAAGGGTGAGACGGCTGTCCCGGCGAAGCCGAAGAAAGTTCTCGCCTTCGACATGGCCTCCCTCGACACCTTGAACACGCTTGGCGTCGAGGTCGCGGGCGTTCCGACGGCGCGGTTCCCGGAATACCTGGCGAAGTACGGCTCGGACAAATACCAGAAGGTCGGCACCCTGTTCGAGCCCGATTACGAGGCCGTCAACGCGGCCGAGCCGGATCTGATCATCGTGGGCGGCCGCTCCAGCGCCAAATACGCCGACTTGGCCAAGATTGCCCCCACCATCGATCTCACGGTTGATCCGAAGGACTTCATGGGCAGCGTGAAGCGCAACGTTCAGCTTCTCGGCAGGATCTTCGACAAGCAGGCCGAGGCCGACGCGAAGCTCGCAAAGCTCGAAGCTTCCATGGCTGCCTTGCGTCAGGAGACCGCCAAGGCCGGCAAGGGCCTGCTCGTCCTGACGACGGGCGGCAAGATGAGCGCCTACGGACCGGGCTCGCGCTTCGGGATTCTGCACGGCGAGTTCGGGGTCGTGCCCGCCGTCGAGGGGCTGGCCACCACCAATCACGGCCAAGCCGTGACGGCCGAGTTCATTCTCAAGACCAATCCGGACTGGCTGTTCGTGATCGACCGGGACGTGGTCGCCGGCCGCGGCAGCGATGGCGCAGCCAAGAAGGTGCTGGACAACGAGCTCGTGGCCCAGACCACGGCCTGGAAGAACGGTCAGGTCGTCTATCTCGATCCGGTCAACTGGTACCTCGTCGGCGGCGGTCTCACGGCCCTGCAGGCCAGCGTAGACCAGATTGCCAAGGCGGTCGCGAAGAAGTAAGCCGCCTCGATCCAAACCATCTTTGACTGCGGATCGCTCCCTGGGCGATCCGCTTTTGCATGTGAAACCCCGGGCCGGGACATGGCCCGCCTGAAGCTCCGAGCGACCGTGAGAGCCCTCCTCCTTGCCCTGGCAGCCGTAACGATCCTGGCCCTGATCAGCCTGCTGATCGGAGCCGGCGATCTGTCTCTCGCAGATCTCTTCCGTCCGGAGGGGGACCGCGCCGTCCAGATCCTCGTGGTGTCCCGCATTCCGCGGACGGTCGCCCTGATCCTGGCCGGCATGGCCATGGCGGTGGCCGGGCTGATCATGCAGATGCTGACCCAGAACCGGTTCGTCGAGCCCTCCACGGCCGGCACGGTGGAGGCGGCCTCTCTCGGCCTTCTCGTCGTCACGCTCTTCGCTCCCGGCCTGTCCGTGTTCGGGAAGATGCTCGTGGCCGCAACCTTCGCGCTGGCCGGAACGGCCCTGTTCCTGCGGCTCCTGAGGCTCGTCCCCCTGCGCTCCGTCCTGACTGTGCCGCTGGTCGGCATCATGCTGGGTGGCATCATCAGCGCGGTCACCACGTTCTTCGCCTACCGGTTCGACCTCATGCAGTCCCTGAACGCCTGGACGACGGGGGACTTCTCCGGAGTTCTGCGCGGCCGCTACGAATTGCTGTGGGTGACCTTCGTCCTGACCCTCCTGGCCTATGGGGCTGCCGATCGTCTCACCCTCGCCGGCATGGGGCGGGATTTCGCCACCAATCTGGGCCTGCACTACCGCAGCATCGTGTCCTTCGGCCTCGTCATCGTGTCCATGGTGACGGCGACCGTCGTCGTGACTGTCGGCATGATGCCGTTCCTCGGCCTGATCGTGCCGAACGTGGCGAGCATGCTGATCGGCGACAACATGCGCCGCGCCCTGCCCTGGGTCGCCGTGATGGGCGCCGGTCTCGTTCTGGCCTGCGACGTGGTCGGGCGGGTGGTGTATTACCCCTACGAGATTCCCATCGGGACGATCATGGGGATCGTCGGCAGCGCCCTCTTCCTGGTTCTTCTGCTCAAGGGGCGACAGCGCCTTGCCTAAGAACGACCTGCGACCGATCCGCGTGCTTCTGATCCTCGCGGCCGTCGCGGCCGGGGTGATCGTGGTGTTCATGGCACTGAACGCCAAGGGCCGGTGGGACTTCATCCTCGCCTTCCGCGGCACGAAGGTCCTGTCCATGGTCCTGGTCGCCTACGCGGTCGCGGTCTCGACCGTGCTGTTCCAGACGGTGAGCCACAACCGGATCCTGACGCCCTCGATCATGGGCTTCGATGCTCTCTATGTCCTGATCCAGACCGGCCTGATCTTCACCCTGGGCTCGACCGGACTCACGGCCCTCGACCCGCGCCTGCTGTTCGGGATCGAGGTCGCCGCCATGGTGGCGTTCTCCAGCCTGCTCTACCGCTGGCTTTTCTCCGGCAGCAGCCGCAGCCTCCACCTGCTCCTTCTCGTCGGCATCGTGTTCGGTGTACTGTTCCGAAGTCTCTCCGGCTTCATGCAGCGGATCATCGATCCCAACGAGTTCGTGGTGCTGCAGGACCGGCTGTTCGCGAACTTCAACAGCGTCGATGCCGACCTGCTCGCCGTATCCACGGCTGCCGTCGTCGCCGTCTCCATCGTCGGGTGGCGGCTGATGCACGCCTGCGACGTGCTGGCTCTCGGCCGCGAAACCGCGATCAACCTCGGCATCGACCACAACCGGGTGACCACCGTCGTGCTCGTCCTGGTGGCGATCCTCGTGTCCGTGTCCACGGCCCTGGTGGGACCGGTGACCTTCTTCGGGCTTCTCGTGGCCAATCTCGCATATCAGATCGCCGGAACCCACAAGCACCGCTTCATCCTGCCCGTCGCGAGCCTGATCGCCGTCATCTGCATCGTCGGCGGACAGCTCGTCCTCGAACGGGTCTTCGCGTTCGACACGGCGCTCAGCATCGTCATCGAATTCATGGGCGGGATCGTCTTCCTGACCCTCCTGATCAGAGGAACGGCCCGTTGATCGAGATCTCCAAAGTCAGCAAGGCCTACGGTGAGACCATTGTGGTGCGCGACGTGTCGCTCACGCTGCCGAGGCGTGGCGTCACCTCCATCATCGGCCCGAACGGCGCCGGCAAGTCGACGCTTCTGTCGATGATCAGCCGCCTCCTGCCCATGACGGCCGGAACCGTGACGGTCGACGGGCTCGACGTCACGCAGACGCCGTCCGATGTTCTTGCCAGACGCCTGTCCATCCTGCGGCAGGACAATCGTGTCTCGTCCCGCCTCACGGTCCGGGATCTCGTCGAGTTCGGCCGCTATCCCTATTCCAAGGGCCGTCTCACGCCGGAAGACCGCGCCCACGCGGCCCGGGCGATCGGGTATCTCGATCTCGAACCGCTGGCCGATCGCTTCCTCGACGAATTGTCCGGCGGGCAGCGTCAGAGGGCCTATGTGGCCATGGTCCTGTGCCAGGACACCGAATACGTGCTCTTCGACGAGCCCCTGAACAACCTCGACATGAAGCATGCGGTGGGCATGATGAAGCTGCTGCGCCGGGCCGCCGACGACCTCTCCAAGACGATCGTCCTCGTCCTCCACGACATCAACTTCGCCTCCTGCTATTCGGATTATCTCGTGGCCATGCGCGACGGCGCCGTTCTCCGCCACGGCACCCCGGCCGAGATCATGACCAGCGAGGTCATCCGCGCCGTCTACGACATGGATGTCGAAATCCAGGAGATTCGCGGCTATAGGGTCTCGAACTACTATCTGTGAGTTCACCACATGATCGTCCTGTCCGACAGGGATGTCCGCTCGCTGCTTCCGATGACGGATGCCATCGAGATCGTCGAAAAGGCAATGATCGCCGTCTCCGCCGGTGCCGCGAACCTGCCGCTGCGATCGGTCGTCGAGGTCGGAGAACCCAACAGGATGGGCGTCATGCCGGGCGCGTTCCTGCCCGGCAACGGCCAGGTCGAGGCCTGTTTCGGCGTCAAGCTGGTGAGCCTGTTTCCCGGCAATCCCGATGCCGGATATTCCTCCCATCAGGGAGCGATCGTCCTGTTCGAGCCGGAACACGGCTCGGCCATCGCCATGATGAATGCCGGCCTTCTGACCGCCATCCGCACGGCAGCTGCCAGCGCAGTGGCGACCCGGGCGCTCGCCCGGCCGGATTGCGGCACGCTCGCGATGATCGGCGCAGGCGAGCAGGCCGAGCATCACCTTGGGGCCATGCTCTGCGTGCGTCCTTCCCTCCGGGAGGTGCGGGTAGCCGGGCGCCGGCGCGAGAAGGCCGAGGCATTTGCGTCCCATGCGGCGGAGCGCCATCCCGGCCTGGCCATCAGGGTGTTCGACAACGTCCGCTCCGCGGTCGAGGGCGCCGACCTCGTCTGCACGGTCACATCCTCGGCGGAACCTATCCTGATGGGCGAATGGGTGGCACCGGGCACGCATCTGAACGTGGTTGGGGCCTCGATCCCGTCCAAGCGCGAGATCGACGAGGAGATGGTAGCGCGCTCGAGACTCTATGTGGATTACCGCCCCTCCACCTTCACGCAGGCTGGCGAGGTCATGCGCGCCATCGAGAGCGGCCGCATCGGCCCGGAGCACGTGCAGGCCGAGATCGGCGAGGTTCTCTCCGGCAAATCGGCAGGCCGAGAGACGGCCGGCGAGATTACGCTCTACCGCTCGCTCGGCATCGCCGCCCAGGATCTCGCCTGCGCGACCCATTGCGTCCATGAAGCGAAGACCCGAGGCTTGGGCGTCGAGGCATCGCTCGATTGAGCGGAGGCGACTGCTACCGCTGACGGTCCCACACGAGCGCCGCCAGGGGCATGACGTGGTTGCGCCTCAGGGTGATGATCAGGACGCCGCAGAGCGCAATGCCCGTGCCGATCGCCATGCGCAGATCGAAATGGTCGCCCGTGATGAGAAGCCCGAGACTCACGGTCATCAGCGGGTTCATGATGGTGAGGGGCGCGATCAGGTTGGCAGGATACTTGCCGATCAGCCCGTAATAGATGGTGTGGGCCACGAGGGACACGATCAGGGCCGAGAACAGCAGGGCCGCCAGGAAAGACCACCCGGCCTCCATGGCCTTGGGAAATTGGTCGGCTTCAAGGCCGGCCGAGAGGAAGGTCAGCGGCAGCACGGAGGCAAGGCCGATCCAGGCCTGAAACCGCAGCGGCTTGACCCCCTCCATCTGCTTCATCAGCACGGCCGCCAGCGAGCCCGCCGCCGCAGACCCCAGAATGAGAGCGAGTCCGGCGGAGATGGGAAAGCCGCCGGCGGGATCCCACATCACGAGGACGCCGCCGATGAAGGTCAGCGCGATGCCGAGGCCCCGCTTCCAGTAGACTTTCTCTCCGAGCATGGCGACGGACAGGAGGGTCGTGATCGGCAGGCCGAGCTGCGACACGATGGCGGCGCTCGATGGGCTCGCCGTCCTGATGCCTAAGAAGAACAGGGCAAAGCCGCCGCCTCCCATCAGGAACCCTACCAGAAGGATGCGCCAGGTCGGCCGCGGCATGGGCAGAAGCCAAGGCAGCGCCAGCAAAGCGACGATCCCGTAGCGGATGGCCGCGTAGAACAGCGGCGGGATCGCCATGTCGGAGACGACGATCTTGCTCACTACGGTATGGGCCGCCCACAGAAAGCAGACCAGGATCATCAGGGAAAAATCACGCAGGGCCATGATGCTGGATAACCCGCCCGCGGGATGCGCCACAAATGCCGGCTTGGAAGGGCTGGCATGTTCCTCCCGGTTGGGGACGTTCACGCGACAGCAAGGATTACACAGCCAGGTCATTTCAGCCCCGAAGCTTGGCTGAGCAGCCCCTCCTCGTCATTACAGGCTTTGTGCCGGTGATCTCGACGATGAAAAGCGCGGCGCCACACGCGAGCGGGATGGCCGGGACAAGCCCGACGATGACGCGAGAGGGGTGTCCATGGAAAGCTAATAAACCCTAGCCTCGCTCCGACCCGAGCCTCACCCGACATGTGTCCAGATGTCGTCCTGCGGCTCGTAGCCGATGAGCCGGCGGGTGGTCTCGACATCCCAGGGCATGCCGCGGTTCGCCGACATGCCGTTGACCACAATGCCCGGCTGCGGCCAGGCTTCCGCATCCGCGAGAAGCGCCCGCTCCATGACCGCTGCGAAGTCCCGGTTCGAGAGCCACATGTTGCGGAACCACCGCAGATCGCGCTCGGTGTCCGGGCCCTCGCTCGTCTCCTCGCCCGGCAGACCGGACGTGTTGATCGTCTCCGGCCTGTTCTCTCCCGGCTGGCACCAGCCGATCCGGACGCAGATTGCGGTCAGGGCGCCGCTCGACCTTTGCGCCTCGGCCAGGCAGGCGCGCTCACCCATCAGCTTGGATGCCGCATAAGCCGTGCCCTGGAGCATCTCCCGGCCGTTGAACCAGCGGGTTCCCGGTCCCGGCGGCAGAGCGGTCGTCAGGCCGCCATGCGTCAGGGTGTCGGCGAGAGGCGCGTCCTTGTACTGCCCCATCACATGGTTGGACGAGGCGAACACAATCCGCCGCACACCGGCTTGGCCGACCGCGCCCAGCAACGCGAGGGTCATGTCGAAGGACGCGCAGGCGTCGCTCCACGGTGCATCGGGATACGGGTTCTGGGCCGCGAAGTGCACGGCGGCATCGATCCCGGCCAAGGCCCGGTGCCATTGCACGTCGGAGGGATCCGCAAGGTTCCCCGCAACCCATTGCACCTGGTTCTCAGACATCGGCGAGGCGGGGATCGCGCGATCGAGCGCGACGATCCGCTCGCACCAATCCTGGGTCAGGAGATGGGCGATCAGCTTTTGGCCGAGATTGCCTCCCGCGCCTGTGATGAGCACGGAGCGAACGGGTTTCAGGGAAGTCATGATCGGACTGACGCTCCAGGGACAACATGCGCCTTCTTAGCTAGAGCGTTGTTCGAGGCAGGGAACCAATCCGGCCGCGGATGACGGAGCAATCTTTCACGGGCATGAAAAAGCCCAGGCTCCGGGGCGAACGGGCGGGATGCCTCCGCATCTCCTGCCGCGCCTGCTACGGGCCTGGGCTGATAGGGTCCAGTCGGGCACCTGCATCGTCAGGCAGGCGCAGGAACAGTCCACGCCGGAGTACATCCGTCCTGGCACGGACTCATCGATGCCGGCGGTGACGCCCGCCGCTGTCGAAGTCCACAACAATGTCCGCTGGGTCAGCCTGATATGGGGATCGGATTCCGATCCGCAAGGGGAGCCGCCAACTCTTCTTCGTGCGACGGGTCGGACGTCAGGATCCGCCGCCTCGCCCGGCCGGCGGCCTCCTCGGCGCATTTCTCCAGGTGGGCCGTCTTGTTGATCACCTGAAGATTGGGTGCGCCCCAGAAGGCGAGGAGCTCGGGCCAAGCCTTCGAACGGTGCTCAGACCAGACGGCGAAGAGCGGAACCCGGTGGTCCACCTCCGCCGTTCTGAGAAGGCGGCGCCCGCTCGCCGCGCAGCGCCGCTGCTGGCGCAGCTTGAGGGCCCTGAGGTGGTCGGACGGGGCCGTCCAGAGCTGCCATGCCACAACGCAGGCCGAATGCCATGTGGCGTTCCGGTTCAGCTTGCCGTCGTCCCAGAGATCGCAATGCCAGCCCAGACGATAGACCGGCTGCCCGCAGACGCAGCAATGCCCCGGCCCGCGGGCGAAAGCCGCCTCCCGGTAGGGTGCAGGCGGAACGCGGAAGGACATGGGCAGACCGGATTCCTTGTCCGAACCGAGACGCCACTGCCACCCGGCCGGCTGTCCGCTGCGGGCCGCCAGGGCCCGCGCGAGCCGGTCCGCCAGAAGCGGGCGATGCCGCCAGTAGGATTCCACGGCGCGGCGCTGCGTCGGCGGGATCAGCGGCTGCCGCAGGGCATGCGACAGGACGCAAGGCGGAAAGAGAGCCGAGAGACGCTTCTCGAGCCGGGCACGCGCCTTCTGGTTCTTCTCGTCTCGCCAAGTGGACATCCGGATCAGCCGCCTCGTGTGAATCGCCTCCTCGTCTGTAGCGGCAAGACGCCCGCAGGTGAACATCGGCATTGCGCTTTGCCGCCCTCGCCATAAGCTCATCGGACACGAACCGAGGAACCCGTTGGGAGAGACGCCGATGAAAGCCCTTCGCTGCGACGAGCCCGGCCGGCTGAGCGTGATCCAACGGGACGTTCCGCGCGCCGCTCCGGGCGAGGTGCTGGTGCGCATCCGGCGGGTCGGGATCTGCGGGACCGATTATCACATCTTTCAGGGCAACCAGCCCTATCTCGAATATCCGCGGGTGATCGGCCACGAGCTCGCGGGCGAGATCGCCGAGGCCCCAGGCGGCAGCACGTTCAAGACCGGCGACATCGTCTGCATCAAACCCTACCTCTCTTGCGGAACGTGCCGCGCCTGCCGGAAGGGCAAGACGAATTGCTGCCAGCGCCTGCAGGTGCTGGGGGTGCATCGCGACGGCGGCGCCTGCGAATACATCGCCGTGCCGGAGCGCAACGTGGTGCCGGCGACGGGCCTGAGCCTGGACGAGGCCGCCATGGTCGAGTTCCTGGCGATCGGCGCCCACGGCGTGCGGCGCTCAGGCACCGGTCCGGGAAGCCGCGTCGCCGTGGTGGGAGCCGGGCCGATCGGGATCGCGGCGTCGATCTTCGCCAAGGCCCGCGGTGCCGAGGTCTCCGTCCTCGACATGAACGCCCGTCGGCTCGCCTTCTGTCAGGACGAGATCGGCGTCGACCACGTGGTCGAGGTGTCGCCGGACGTCGACGATCGCCTCAAGGCGATCACGGACGGCGATTTCTTCGACATCGTCATCGACGCTACCGGAAGCCCCGAGGCGATGATGAAGGGCTTCTCCTATGTGGGCCACGGCGGCACCTACGTGCTCCTGTCGATCGTGCGGGCCGACATCACGTTCAACGATCCGGAATTCCACAAGCGCGAGACGTCCCTGCTCGCCAGCCGCAACGCCACGCGGGAGGACTTCGAGACCGTGCTCGACGTCATGCTCGGCGGCGGAGTGCCGACCGCCGCGCTGGCAAGCCACCGCGGCGGCCTCGACGACGCGCCGGGCCTCATCCCCAAATGGTCCGCACCCGAGGCCGGCGTGATCAAGGCGCTGGTGGAGATTTAGCGTAGCGGCTCGGGCTGCCCGACCGACGGTTCTCGCAAGTCGCAATCCGCGCCGGATCGGAGAGAAACTCTATTTGAAGATCCGGCATTTCGGCTCGTCGAACTCGAAGGGGAATTTGCCCTCAGCGGCGAAGAAGTCGTCGAAGGCCTGCTTCACGCCGGGCCAGTGCGGGTAGTCGTCGCCGATGAGCACGCCGCCCGGGCGGACCATCGGCCACCATTCGCGCAGATCCGACGTGACGGCGTGGACGTCGTGACCGCCGTCGATGTGGACGACGTCCGGCCGGACGTCGTTGTGCCGCAGGACATGTGCGGCATTCACCGAATCGAGGGGAAGGGGCAGCACGTAGTCCTGCAGCCCCTCCCCGACGATATTGGCCGCGAAGGTGTGGTAGAGCGCCGGAAAGCCGTTGACGAAGTTCAGATGCGCGAACCACTCGTCGTTGTTCCAGTGATCCCAGGCGCCAAGCCACGTGTCGATGGCGATCACGACCCCGTCCTGGTTCATCTCCTTCATCTTGGACGCGAGCGAGATGACGGAGCCGCCTTTCCAGACGCCGATCTCGACCACCACCGATGGGCGCAGGGCCTCTATGGCTTCCGTCAGATAGGGATGTTGCGAGCCCCAGCCCTGGTGATCCGGCCGGTACAGTCGGCCGGGATAGTTGAGGAACGGATCCTGGCCGCGCCACATCCTGCTCACCAGCGCCTCGCGGACTTTCGTCATCCTCGGCCTCAGTCGTCGGTACCCGGACAGCCGCCCCTGGTGAACAACAGCATTCCTGCCGATAAGGTTCATGCAGCCGGAGACGGTCAGGCTCCGTGCAGTCCCTGACAGGTTCCGCGCTTCATGTCGCCGGCGCGCAGGGTGAAATCCGCCGCGATCTCCGAGAGCTTCACCTCGCCGAAGCGCGCCAGCAGGCGGCGCTCCGCTTCTTCGAGGGTCTGTCCGAGGGCGGCATTCACGGCCTGCTCGACGAGGCATTCCGGCGCGTCGGCCGCCATGCCCAGGGCGAAGAGTTCCGGCGCGCCGAGCGCCCTGTAGACGTCGAGGAGCGTGATGTCGGCGAGCGGGCGCGCCAGCGTCCAGCCGCCGCCGTGCCCCTTCACCGAGCTGACGTAGCCGGCCTCGCGCAGGCCCGCCATGGTCCGCCGCACCACGGCCGGGTTGGTGCCGAGCATCTGGCCGATCTGCTCAGAGGTCATGGCGTCCCGGTGCTGCGCCATGTGGAGCAGCACGTGGAGGATGCGGGAGAGGCTTCCGTTCTGTCGCAATGCGCCGGCTTTCCTTCGATCGTCCCCTGCTAACACAGGTCCCGGCCCAGCGTCAGCCGCCGACGATCAGGGATTGATGGGCGGCCATTCCGGCGAGCGCTCCGTCTCCCACGGCAAACGTGACCGATCCGGCCATGCGCGCAGCGTCGCCGCAGGCGAAGACGCCGGGAACGGTGGTGGCCTTCATCCCGTCGGTGCGGATGACGGCACCTGTCGGCCCCTCGTCGAAGGCGCAGCCGAGCTGTTCTGCGATCGGGCTCGCCACACTTGTGCGCGTGAGAGTGAACAGGCCGTCGAGGGGGACCACTCGTCCGTCACGCATCACGATGGTGGCGCCTTCGCCTTCGAGACGGTCGACGATGCCATCATCGATGGCGACGCCGCGTCGTCGGAGCTGGGCGGCCTCCTCGGCATCGGGCGCGAAGGCGCCGTTGAGGAAGAAGGTGGTCTCGCCCCAGTCGGGCAGCATCATCGCGTGATGCATGGACTTTGGCGAGACGGCGAGGACGCCGATCCGGCCCCGGTCGAGCTCGTAGCCGTGGCAATAGGGGCAGTGGAAGACGCTCCTGCCCCAGCGCTCCTCGAGGCCGGGGATCGCCGGCAGGTGATCCTTCACGCCCAGAGCCAGGACCAGCCGCTTGCCCGTTCTCTCCTCGCCGGTTGTCCCGACGGCGACGCGAAAGCCCTCCGTCGCCGCCGCGGCCCGGACCGCCTCGCCCGAGAGCCATTCGACCGTGTCGTAGGCCAAGAGCTGCGACCTCGCTCTGGCGGCGATCTCGGCGGCCGGCGTGCCGTCCTGCGTCAGGAAGCCGTGCGAGGCGCCCGCAAAGCGGTTGCGTCGCATTCCGGCATCGATCACCAGCACCCGCCGCCGCGCCCGGGCGAGCTGGAGCCCCGCCGCCAGCCCCGCATAGCTGCCGCCGATGATGATCACGTCATGGGTCATGGTCAAACTCCTCAGGGCCTCATGGAACTTCATATGTTACATGAGTAGACGCAAAAGGCCGGACATGCAACTTCGAAAGTATCATGGCCGACGGAGATCGCGGCCCCGGGGGCGAACGGC
>DASZBB010000177.1:0-11523 GCA_035944695.1 Microvirga sp.
ATAGATCGCCAGGCCGGGCTTCAGACCAAGCTCCTCCACCGATTTGCGGGTCACGCGCGCCACGAGAGCATCGCCGCTGCAATCGAGTTGCACGTCCACGCTCGCCCCTTCGGCAGTCTCAATGGAGGAAATCCGTCCCGGTAGGACATTCAAAGCGCTCATGCCGACCGGCTTCTGGAGGGACAACATGATGTCTCGCGCCCGCAGACGCACGCGCAGGCCCGTGCCGATGGTCTGCGTCAGGCGCGGGACCGTCAATGGTCCCGCCTTAGCCTGCAGAACGGTCAGGCCGAAGGAATCCTCGTGGCGCAGGATCCGGGCCTCGATCAGGGCGCCAGCTTCCGCGAACCCGGGCTGCAGGAAGAGATGGGGATGGCGGAGGATATCGGCTACCGGGCCGGACGCCGTCACCCGTCCCTCGGACAGAACGACGACGGATGTGGCAAGTCTCGCTATTTCGGCTATGGAATGGCTGACGAGAACGATAGGCACCTCGCCCTCGTCGCGCAGCCGCTCGATATAGGGATAGATCTCGGCCTTACGCGCGTCGTCGAGAGAAGCCAGCGGCTCATCCATGAGCAGCAGGCGTGGATCGGCCAGCAGCGCCCGCCCGATGGCGACCCGCTGCTTCTCGCCGCCTGACAATGTGGACGGCCGTCGCTCGAGCAGATGGCGAATGCCGAGAAGGTCGACGACATCATCGAAACTCGTCTTCTTGTCCCTCCTGGGCGTGAACCACCGCCCGAAAAGCAGGTTCTGCCGCACGTTGAGATGCGGGAAGAGACGTCCTTCCTGAAATACATATCCGATGCGCCGCCGATGCTTGGGCACGAAGATGTTCTTTTCCGTATCGACCAGCACCTTTTCCTGCACGTGGATCCGGCCATAGTCTGATCGAACGAGTCCGCCAATGGCATTCACGATGGTCGTCTTGCCTGAGCCGGAGGGCCCAAACAGCGCTGTGAGCTTTCCATTCGACTGGAAAGACGCTTCAAGAATGAAGGTGCCTTGCTCATGCCGGATGTCGACGTCGAGGATCATGACGCGCGAACCTGCCGACCGACACGCCGCGCAAGCCATTCGGAACACCAGAGCGCCGCGATGGAGATGACGATGGAGACAAGTGTCAGCCGCATGGCGCCGCCCTCGCCGCCGGGCACCTGCGTGTATGCGTAGATCGCAGTCGGGATGGTCTGAGTCTCACCGGGAATATTGGACACGAAGGTGATCGTCGCGCCGAACTCGCCCATGGCTTTCGCGAACGACAGCACCATGCCCGCAATGATGCCTGGCAGGATCAGCGGCAGAGTCACAACGGCGAACACCCAAGCGGGATGCGCGCCCAAGGTGCCGGCAGCCTCCTCGAGCTTGCGGTCCACCGATGCGATGGACAGGCGGATCGCCCGTACCAGCAGCGGGAAACCCATGATGGCGCAGGCGAGCGCCGCGCCTGTCCATCGGAAGGACAGCACGATGCCGAACTGGTCGGCGAGAAATGAACCAATCGGCCCACGCCGTCCGAAACCGACGAGCAGGAACCAGCCGACGACGACGGGCGGCAGGACAAGAGGCAGATGGACGATGACGTCAAGCGCCTGCCGCCCCCAGAAGCGCCCGCGCTCCAGGGCAAAGGCTATGGCAATTCCCGGCACGAGACTGGCCGTCATGGCCACAAGGGCAACCTTCAGGCTGAGGCGTACGGCTGTCCATTCTTCGGGAGAAAGCCAGTCCGTCACGAGCCCGAGCCCGCTTTGCCGATGAACGCGAAGCCCTGCTTCTCGAAAGAAGGTTTGGCTTTGTCAGAGCGCAGAAAAGCCAGGAACGACGCTGCATCCGGATGGTTCGACTCCTTTGTGAGCGCAACCGGATAGACGATGGGCGGGTGGCTGGTTTCCGGAAAGGTCGCAACGATCGTTACGCCCGGATCCGGTAGGGCATCGGTCTTGTAGACGATCCCGAGCGGTGCTTCGCCACGGGAGACGAAAAGGAGCGCAGCACGCACGTTCTCGGCCTGCGCGATCTTGCCCTTCACGCCCTCCCAGGCGCCAAGATGCTCGAGGGCCGCCTTGCCGTACTTGCCCGCAGGTACCGACTCGACATGACCCATCGCGAGACGTTCGCGGCCGAGAACCGATGCGAGATCCAGGCCGGGCCGAAGCGCGATCTGCATGTTCGAACCCTTCGGCGCCACGAGCACAAGAGCGTTGCCGAGGAGGCTCGCCCGGCTTTCGGGTTTGACCATGCCTTTCGAGGCCAGGTAGTCCATCCAATCGAGATCGGCCGAGAAGAAGAGATCGGCTGGTGCGCCTGCCTCGATCTGCTTGGCCAGCGCATTGCTGGCCGCATAGGACACGACGATCCGCTTTCCGGTCTCGCGCATCCAGGCTGCACTGGCGTCATCGAGTGCGTTCTTAAGGCTGGCGGCGGCGAAGACCACCAGGTCCCTGGTCTGAGCGGACGCACTGCCGGTTAGTACGAGGCCTGCAAGGAACAGTCCTATCAGTCCTGTCTTCAAGGCTTGTACCGGATGCATCGTTTCAGTCCCTCCGACGAGACCTGCCCCGTCGGGCGCATCCTAACGAAGCTGTCTGAGCCTTCAAGCCGGCCGGCGCCTTGTGGACGGCTTCTTCACCGTGGAGCGGACCAGCCGATAGCCGAGCAGCGCAGCGACAATGGCAGCATAGACGAGCGGCTCGGGCGGCCAGGATTTCACCACGAGGACGAAATGCAGCACTGCACCGATCGCTGCCAGATAGACCAGGCGGTGCAGCTTGGCCCAGGCCTGTCCGCCCATGCGCCGGATCGCGGCATTGTTCGACGTGGCGGCAAGCGGCACGAGGATGACGAAGGTTGCCATGCCGATGGTGATGTAAGGTCGCTTCACAATATCGGCCACGATGGCCGCAACATCGAGCCCTTGGTCGAGCACGAGATAGGTGAGGAGATGCAGGGCCGCGTAATAGAAGGCGAGCAGTCCCAGAGCACGGCGATAGCGCAGCAAGTTGATGTTGAAGAGCTGGCGCAGGGGCGTGACCGTCAGGGTGGCAATCAGGAAGCGCAGGGCCCAGAGGCCCAGCGCCTGCTCCAGATAGCGCATCGGATCTGCCCCGAGCTGATCGGTGAAGCCCGCATAAAACAGCCAGACCGCCGGGACAAAGCCGACGAGGTACACGGCAATCTTTGGTATCTGAGGAAGAACGAAACTCTTCCTCCCGCCCTGAACGGAAGCTCGTCCCGCCATCAGTAGAATTTCCGCAGGTCCATACCGGTGTAGAGGCTCGCCACCTGCTCGGCATAGCCGTTGAACATGAGTGTCGGACGGCGCTTCACGAAAAGGCCGCCCTCACCGATGCGCCGTTCGGTAGCCTGGCTCCAGCGTGGATGGTCTACGCTCGGGTTCACGTTCGCATAGAAGCCGTATTCGCTCGGCGCCTGCTTGTTCCAGGATGTCTCGGGCTGCTTTTCGACGAAGCTTATCCGGGTGATCGACTTGATGCCCTTGAAGCCGTATTTCCACGGAACCACGAGACGGATCGGTGCGCCGTTCTGGTTCGGCAAGGTCTCGCCATAGAGCCCCACGGCCAGAATGGTCAGCGGGTTCATGGCCTCGTCGAGACGCAGACCCTCCACATAGGGCCAGTCGAGCACCGGGAAGATGGATTGGACACCGGGCATCTCGTCCGGCCGATAGGCCGTCTCGAAGGCGACGTACTTGGCGCTCCCGAGAGGTTCCACGCGTTTGATCAGGTCCGCCAGCGGGAAGCCGACCCAAGGGATGACCATGGACCATCCCTCGACGCAGCGCATGCGATAGATGCGCTCCTCCAGGGTCGACGACTTGATGAGATCCTCCACGGCGAATTCGGCTGGCTTGTTGACCATGCCATCGATCCTGACCGTCCATGGGGATGTCTTGAGGCTGCCGGCCTTGGCCGCCGGATCCTCCTTGCCGGTCCCGAATTCGTAGAAGTTGTTGTAGCTCGTGACGTCCTCGCGGCTCGTCTTCTTCTCGTCCGTGGAGAAGGCGCTTTTCGCGGCGGACAGGGGGGCCGCTTCCAAGCCCTTCGGCAGGGCTCCCGCCAAGGCCAACCCGGCGGCGCCGGCCATCCATTGACGGCGGTTGAAATAGACCTCTCGGGACGTGATCTCGGAGGGCAGGACATCGGCAGGGCGGCGGATCAGCACGGCATCACCTCGTTGGGAACCCATTGTGAATGGGTACACCCGAGAACGCCAGAGGTGCTCTCACGTTTCCGTTACATGCTAACTTTTAGATTGCGTCGGGTCATCAAGACTCGATGGCACGGACGAATTTCCGCGTGATCTCCCGCGGATTGGTGATTGCGGTGCCCACCACCACCGCATGGGCTCCACGGCGAAAGGCTTCCGCGACGAGATCCGGCGTGTCGAAGCGGCCTTCCGCAACGACAGGCGCCGGGAGCTCAGCCACGAGGGCCGACAGAAGCTCCAGATCGGGGCCTTCGGACTTTCGTGACGCCGTCACTTCGGTGTAGCCGGACAGCGTGGTCGCGACATAGGTCGCGCCTGCCGTATGAGCCGCCCTTCCCTCCTCCAGCGTGGCGATATCGGCGAAAACCTCGTTGCCGAGTTCGGAACGGATGCGCCCGATCAAGCGGCCGACCGGTTCCCCGTCGCGCGGGCGCAGTGTCGCATCAATGCCGATGATGTCGGCGCCTGCTCTGGCGATCTGAGCGGCCTGCTCGAAACTTGGCGTGATGTAGACCGGGAATCGGTCGTCCCACACCTTCGCGATTCCGATGATCGGAAGATTCGTCACAGCGCGGATGGCCGCAATGTCCGCCTCACCGTTGGCCCGGATCCCTCGGGCACCGCCTGCCTCCGCCGCCCGCGCCATCGCGGACATGTAGATGGGCCCATGCAGCGGATTGTCGGCGCGCGCCTGGCAGGAGACGACGAGAACGCCCTTCGGAATCAGCATCTCGGGGTCCTACTTTACGGCACCGGCCGTCATCCCCTGGATGAACTGGCGCGACAGGGCGATGTAAAGGAGCGTGATGGGCGCCGCCGCGATGGTGAGGCCAGCAAACAGCATGCCCCAATCCGTAGTGTACTCGCCCATGAAGGTGGTGAGCCCCTGCGGCAGGGTCTTGCGCGTATCGGTCTGGATGAAGACGAGCGGGAAGAAGAAGTCGTTCCAGATCGGCACCGCGTTCTGAATCGCTGCGATCGCCATGGGCGGGCGTGCCAGCGGCAGCATGACCGACCACATGATGCGAGGCTCCGAGGCGCCGTCGATGCGCGCCGCATCCTCGAGTTCCGCCGGCAAGGTCCGGAGAAATCCGGCCATGATGAACACCGTCGAAGGCAGGCCGATGGCCGTATAGGTGACGATCAGGCTCCACCGGCTGTCGAGGAGGCCGAGATCCCGCAGCAGGATGAAGAGCGGGATCACTGCGAGCTTCAAGGGCAGCATCAGCCCCGCCAGGAAGAACAGCAGGATGAAGGTGTTGGTGCGCGATTCATAACGGGCGACCGCATAACCCGCCATGGTGCCGAGCACGAGGATCAGGATGATCGAGGTGCCCGTCACGAGGATAGAGTTGACGAAGTAGGTCGGCATCGCGGTTTCGCCGAGCACTTTGGCGAAGTTCCCGACCTGCGTGAAGTCGGGCAAGGCGAAGGGATGCTCAAAGATCTCGCCCGTCGTTTTGAAGGCGGACAGAACCATCACCACGACCGGGTAGAGCATGATGAAGGAGTTGGCGATTAGGATAACCTGTGCGAGCAGCACGAAGGGAATGGCCTGGCGCGTTGCCGGGGTATCGGACGTGATGGCGGTCAAAACTGGATCTCCCGACGGCGCAGCCACAGGGTCAGCATGGACGCGAAGACGACGATGAAGAGGAACAGGAGCGTAGCGAGCGCCGAGCCCATGCCGAAGTTCTGGATGCTGGCGCTCTGGTTGCCGAAGGCCGTACGGTAGAAGACCAGGCCCAGCACGTCGGTGGAGCCGAAGGGCGAGCCGTCGAGCCCCACCATCACGTAAGGGATCTCGAACCAGTTGAACGCGCCGATAAAGAGCAGCGTGAACAGAATGGTGGTGCTCGGCGCCACCAGCGGCCACACGATGTTCTTCAGAAGCTGCCACTCGTTGGTGCCGTCGAGCCGAGCCGCCTCGATGACATCCGGGGGGATGCGCTGCATGCCGGCGAGATAGACGAGCGCCGGAAAGCCGACGAAATGCCAGGCATTGGCAAGGATGAGTGCACCGAGGGCCGTCGAGGAATCGCCGAGCCATGGCTTGGCCCATGAATCGAGCCCAATGGAATAGAGTGCCTGGTTTATGATACCGAAATTCGGATTCAGGAAAAGCTTCCAGAGAAACCCGACGATGATGGTCGACAGCACCACCGGCACGAAGATCGCCACCCGGTGGAAGCGGAAGCCGAAGGGTTCCTTGTAGAGGAGCCAAGCAAGAAAGAACCCGCCGCCGTTCTGGATGATCATCAGCGCAATTAGCGCATAGACGTTGTGAAGGAAGGCGTTCCACACCACCGGTGCCATGGTGGCGCCGAACAGCACTTCCTTGAAGTTCTTCAGGCCGACGAACTCGCCGCGCGCCAGCCCCTGCCAATCGTAGAAAGCATAGGCGAAGGCCGACAGGATCGGGTAGACCACGAACAGCGACATGAAGACGATGGGCGGAACGACGAGAAACGCCACCCACAATCGGTGCTTCAGCGTTCGAGGTTGTTGGCGCGAGGCTTGCATGAAATCAAAAGCTTTCGGGATGGGCGGCAGGCAATGGAGCCTGCCGCCCCTTCGTCAAGGTCTTACTTCTGGAACGGCTTGTAGTAGGTCGCGATGCCCTTGTTGATCTCGGCCGCGGCCTGCTCCGGAGTCTGCTGGCCGGCCAGCATCTTCTGCACGTTCGACTGCAGCAGCACCGAACCGCTCGGCTCCTGATAGCGGAAGCGGACGAGCATCAGGTAGGACATGGAGTTCTCGGCCAACTTCGCTACGTCCTGTGTGATCGGATCCTCGATCTTGATGCCTTTGATCGGTGACAGGTTCTTGAGCGTGTTCGTGAAGGCAGTGCCATATTCGGGCGTGGCGAGGAACCGCACGAACTTGAGTGCAGCGTCCTTCTTTTCCGTCTTGGCGTTCACCGCATAGCCGCCATCGTAATAGGTGGCGATCAGCGCCTGATCCCCCGCCTTGAGGACCGGAGCCGGAAACACGCCGAGGTCGAGCGTAGGATTCTGGTTCTTGAAGTTCGCCACCTCATAGGAGCCGCCCGCGAACATGGCTGCACGACCTGCCACGAAGAGCTGCTGCGAGGACGGATAATCCACCCCGGTGAAGTTCGGCGCGAAGTACTGGCTGATGTCCTTCAGCTTGGCGAGGGCGTTGACGAAGCGCGGATCGGTGAAGTTCGCCTTGCCGGACACGATGTCCGCCTCGAACTCCTTGCCAAGCATGGACGAGAGCAGGCCGCCGACGATCGTCTCGTTCTGCCAGGCCGTGGCCGTGCCGTTGGAGAACGGATTGATGTTCTTGGCCTTCAGCGCCTGGGCCAGCGCCATCATCTCGTCCCAGGTCTTCGGCGGATTTAAATTGTTATCCTTGAAGATCTTCTTGTTGTAGACGACGAGTTGGGCCTGCATGGCGAAAGGAACCGCATAGACCTTGCCGTCCGGGCGCAAGGTCTCGGCCGCGAGCGCGGGCTCCGGAAAATTCGCCAGCTCAGGCACGTTCTGCTGGTCGAGGGCGAGCAGGTAGCCGGGTGTCGCAATCGTCTCGAGATTGCCGTAGGCGCGGACCTGGATCACGTCCGGGCCGCGGCCGGCCGCGAGAGCCGTGGAGAGAATGGTCTGGTAATTCTCAGGCGCATAGGTCTCGAACTTCACCGTGATGCCCGGTTCCTTCGCCTGGAACTTCTTGATGATGTCCTGGTAGAAGGCCCTGTCTTCTTGACGCCAGCTCCAGAAGGTCAGCTCGGTCTGGGCCATGGCGGCAGTGCCTGAGAGCAGGAAGCCGCCGGCGGCGGCGCCCATCAGAATGCGTCGGGTCAGTTTCATTGTCGGTTCCCTCATTGTTGAAGTCCTTGTCCTCCCACCGCAGGGCATGAGCTTCAGCCATGCCCTGCGGAATCTCTTCAGCCCCATGGCTCGGCTGCGATGACGAGAAACGTCGCATCGTCATGCGTTTTAACACGCGGATAAGCGCCTGCCATGAGGTCGTCCCGCTCCTTGTCCCGGAGCTCCTCCATCAGATCACCCCCCTCGCCCGCAGCAAGCCGGGCATGGAGGGCTTGGTCGGAATAGGCTCCGAACACATCCACGAGCCGCATGAAGCCATCGGTGGCCAGCACGATGGGCTTGCCTGGCATCACGTGCGCCTCGAATCGCAGTTCGTGCCCGGCCCAGGCACGGAGCGGGTTCACGACCCAGTAGCCGTCCGGCCGGTTCAGCTTGGTCCGGTTCTCCAGGATCTGGCGTTTCACGGGTTCTGGGATGGAGCCCGGCGCGTGCTCTTGGGCCCCGAGGACCGCCAGCGTCTTCCTCTCGAAAGGCTTCGCCCGCTCATCGCTCCAGCGGACGATTCCTTGTTCAGTGGGCACCAGGGCGATCACGTCGCCCAGGAAGCGGCCCTGGATTGCCAGCTGCCCACCCTCCCCCGTGCGGGCCTCGATCAGACCCAGGCAGGCGGAGGGAGCCTGGTGGCCGTCGATGGACGGGACGTGGCCCGCGCTCTCACGGAAGGCGGCATGGACCTCAGGCTCCAGGCGGCTCAGCACCGAAGCGGCGTCCCCTTCCCCCGCGAGATTCATAAGCCTGTCATCGATCATCCCAGCGAGCCATGCAGCATCGCTGCCACTGGAGGTGAGGCGCTCGTCGGACAGGCCCGTCGCGCCGTCGATCACCCAGGCAAATGACCCGCACAGGCCGATCCCGTCTTCATTGACACGGGAGCCTGGCAGAGAAAGCCGGTCCAAGGGCCGGAAGCGGAAAATGGGGCCAGTCGCGTTCACGAGCTAACTGGTCTCATATTGGTCGCGTTATGTCCATACTGGTCTTAAAGGCTTTTGACATCCTCCCCAAGGTTCAAAAGGCTTACACAGGATCGGTTTGATCGAATCCCGGACCTGGGCGTTAGTGCTTTGATGAACCCCTGCGGTGAAGGGAAAGCCATGGTCACCCTCGAGATAGACGGCAAGGCGGTTGCCGTGACGAACGCGGACGAGGAACAGGCCCGCGAACTCTTTCTCAGCGAGAGCTTTAAAGATGACCTGAAGTCGTTTAAGAGCGAGGGCCGCTCCCTCTGGGACGGCTCAGCTGCCTTGACGACACGGCCCGCATCGGAACACGAGATCGATGCCTTCTATGAGGCCCTGGACGAAGAGGACGAGGTCGACGAAGACGGCGAAGACTATGACGACGACCTCGATATCGATGTCGTGTTCCTGGTGTCCATCGACGAAATTGACGACGCCGCTGCCTCCGGCTGATCATCCTTATCGGAGCCCTGACAGGCTCCCCAGACACGGTTCAGCCCTAATCCCATGCCTTTTCCCAAAACCAATCCCAGCCTCGAACGCGCCCTTGCCGACCGAGGCTACAACGACCCGACCCCCGTCCAGGCCGCCGTGCTGCAGCCGGACGCTCTTGATCGCGACCTCCTCGTCTCCGCCCAGACCGGATCCGGCAAGACGGTGGCCTACGGGCTCGCCATGGCGTCCACTCTCCTGGGTGATTCCGAGCGCTTCGACGCACCACGCGAGCCATTGGCGCTGATCATCGCCCCGACCCGCGAACTCGCCCTCCAGGTCAATCGGGAGCTGATCTGGCTCTACGGACCGGCCGGCGCACGGGTCGCCTCCTGCGTCGGCGGCATGGATGTGCGCCGCGAGCAGCGGGCCCTTGCCGACGGTTGCCATATCGTGGTCGGCACGCCCGGCCGTCTGCGTGACCACCTGGAGCGCGGGCGCCTCGACACCTCGAAGATGCGCGTCGTGGTGCTCGACGAGGCCGACGAGATGCTCGATCTCGGGTTCCGGGAGGATCTGGAATTCATCCTGGATGCGACCCCAGCGGAGCGCCGCACGCTCCTGTTCTCCGCAACCCTGCCGAAGAACATTGTCACCCTGGCGCGGCGCTACCAGCGCGACGCTCATCGCATCGATACCCTGGTTGAGAACGAGCCGCACGGCGACATCGAGTACCGCGCGCTCAGGATCGCTCCCAACGAGGTCGAGCATGCGGTCGTCAATGTGCTGCGCTTCTACGAGAGCCGCGGCGCCATGGTGTTCTGCCACACCCGCGAGGCGGTGCGGCATCTGCATGCCAGTCTGATCGAGCGCGGCTTCGCGGCGGTCGCCCTCTCCGGCGAGCTGACCCAGAACGAGCGCAGCAACGCCCTCCAATCTTTGCGCGATGGACGCGCCCGGGTCTGCGTCGCCACCGACGTGGCAGCCCGCGGCATCGACCTGCCCGACCTCGGCTTGGTGATCCACTTCGATCTGCCGAACGACCACGAGACGCTCCTGCACCGCAGCGGCCGCACGGGCCGCGCCGGACGAAAGGGCGTGTGCGTGCTGCTCGTGCCCTATACCCGCCGCCGCAAGGCCGAGAGGCTGATCGACATGGCCGGCGTCGAGGTGACCTGGGCCGGCCCGCCTTCGGCCGAGGAAATCCGCCTGCGCGACCGGGAGCGGCTGATGCAGGATCCGATCTTCTCCGAGGAAACGACGGAAGAGGATATCGCCATGGCGCGGGCACTCCTGACGGAGCGCTCGGCCGAGGAGATCGCCAATGCCCTGGTGCGCTTCCATCGCGCACGCCTGCCAGAGCCGGAAGAAATCGTCGATGCGGGCGCAGACCGCGAGCCGCGCCAGCGCAAGGACAAGCGCGAGCGGCAGGACGAGCGCCTGCGCGGCTTCAAGGACAGGGGCAGAGATTCCTCGGAAGGCGGCTTCGAACGTTCGTCCGAGGACATGGTGTGGTTCCGCATGAGCGTCGGACGGCGCAACAACGCCGATCCCCGCTGGCTGCTGCCGATCATCTGCCGCCTGGGCCATGTGACGAAGAAGGAGATCGGCTCGATCAAGATCTTCGACCGCGAGACGAAGTTCGAGATCGCAAAGTCGCAT
This sequence comes from Microvirga sp., assembly GCA_035944695.1. Taxonomy (GTDB): domain Bacteria; phylum Pseudomonadota; class Alphaproteobacteria; order Rhizobiales; family Beijerinckiaceae; genus Microvirga. The sequence goes on from DASZBB010000177.1 coordinate 11,135, forward strand.
GCGCCGAAATTCGCCTCCGCCGTGCGCAAGACGAACGACGAGGACATCCGCATCGAGCCGGCCGATGCTGGTCCAGGCAAGCCCCGCGATATGAAGCCCCGCGACGGCAAACCTTGGGAGCGCCCGAAGGGCAAGGGCGCGAAGGAAAGAGGTGGTCCCCCTTCCTACGGGAAGCCAAAGGGTACCAAGGGGCTGAAGGATGAGAAGCATCCGAAGAGCAAGAAGCGTTCATCGGACAAGCACAACTGAGGGAATTCGACAGGCCGAGTCGTCACTGCGGCTCGGCCTGAATGGCATGCGAGCCGATAGCGCGGAAGAGTGGCGCTATTCCGGCCTCGACAGTCCCGCGACGGCGCCGGCGTCCGGAACGAGCTCAGGCTCCTGCCATC
>DASZBB010000178.1:0-6726 GCA_035944695.1 Microvirga sp.
AAGACGGTACTCCTGTTGAATACGGTGAACCCCTCCTCGTCATCGAGTAAGGCGCGACATGTTCGATAAGATCCTCATTGCCAATCGCGGCGAGATCGCCCTGCGAATCCTGCGCGCCGCGAAGGAGCTCGGTATCGCCACCGTGGCGGTGCATTCCACCGCCGACGCGGACGCCATGCATGTGCGGCTCGCCGACGAGAGCGTCTGCATCGGCCCGCCGGCCGCCCGGGACAGCTATCTCAACATCCCGGCCCTGATCGCCGCCTGCGAGATCACCGGCGCGGACGCCATCCACCCCGGCTACGGCTTCCTGTCCGAGAACGCGCGCTTCGCGGAGGTGCTGGAGCATCACCGTATCGCCTTCATCGGCCCGAAGGCGGAGCACATCCGCATCATGGGCGACAAGATCGAGGCCAAGCGCACCGCCAAGCGCCTCGGGATCCCCTGCGTGCCCGGCTCCGAGGGTGGCATCAACGACGAGGCCGAGGCCAAGAAGGTCGCCAAGGACATCGGCTATCCGGTGATCATCAAGGCCGCCGCCGGCGGCGGCGGCCGGGGCATGAAGGTGGCGCGCAACGAGGACGACCTCGTCCACGCCTTCCAGACCGCCCGGACGGAGGCCAAGGCCGCCTTCGGCGACGACGCGGTCTATATCGAGAAATATCTTGAGAAGCCGCGCCACATCGAGATCCAGGTTCTCGGCGACGGCAAGGGCAATGCCATCCACCTGGGTGAACGCGACTGCTCGCTCCAGCGCCGTCACCAGAAGGTGTGGGAGGAAGGCCCCTCGCCGGCGCTGAACGTCGAGATGCGCGAGCGCATCGGCGGCATCGTGGCCAAGGCCATGCAGGACCTGCAATATGCCGGAGCCGGCACCATCGAGTTCCTCTACGAGGACGGCGAGTTCTACTTCATCGAGATGAACACCCGCATCCAGGTAGAGCACCCGGTCACCGAGATGATCACCGGCATCGACCTGGTGAACGAGCAGATCCGCGTGGCGGCCGGCCATCCGCTCTCGGTGAGGCAGGAGGACATCAAGATCGAGGGCCACGCCATCGAGTGCCGGGTGAATGCCGAGCATCCCTCGACCTTCCGCCCCTCGCCAGGCACGATCAGCTACTTCCATCCGCCGGGCGGCCTCGGCGTTCGCGTCGACTCGGCAGCCTACCAGGGCTATCGCATCCCGCCGCACTATGATTCCCTCGTGGGCAAGCTCATTGTCCACGGCCGCACCCGCAACGAGTGCCTCATGCGCCTGCGCCGGGCTCTCGACGAGTTCGTGGTCGACGGTATCGACACCACCCTGCCGCTCTTCCGCACCCTGGTGCGCAACCCGGAAATCCAGAACGGCCAGTACGACATCCACTGGCTCGAGAATTTCCTCAAGACGGGCGGCTTGGGCGAAACCGAATAAGCTTGTTATGAAATAGCGAAACTTCTATTCTGACTTCGTTGGAATAGAGGGCCACGTTCTCGGAAGCGAGGCCATGGAAGACCATGCCTCGCTTTCTTCATGTCGGCTGCGGCCACAAGCGCAAGCATCAGACCGTCAGAGCCTTCGCGGAGGGCCCGTGGGACGAGGTGACGCTCGACATCGACAAGACCGTCCGCCCGGACATCATCGACAAGCTTCCCGAACTCGTTCAGGTCTCCTCCGACAGTTTCGATGCGGTCTATTCCGCCCACAACATCGAGCATCTTTATCCTCACCAAGTGCCGCTGGCCCTGAAGGCGATGCGACGCGTTCTCAAGCCTGACGGGTTCGTGATCCTCACCTGTCCGGATCTCCAGACGATTGGCGAGAGGCTGTCGTCCGGAGACATTGAGACCCCGCTCTATGCGAGCAGCAGCGGCCCGGTCTCGCCCATCGACGTGCTGTACGGCTTCAGGCCGTCGACGCAGCGCGGCAACCTCTATATGGCTCACCATACGGGCTTCACGTTGAAGTCCCTCGCGGCAGCCTGCGCTGCGGCCGGCTTCGCCCAGTTCATCGGGCTTCGCCGCCCGAAACGATACGATCTGTGGGGTCTTGCGACGAAGGCTCAGCGGTCGGACGAGGAGATCCGGGAACTCGGCAAAATCTACTTGAGGCCGATCTGACTTCGCGTTTCCGCTATCCTATTTTATGAAAGATGGCCCGAACGTCGGATAAGTGAGTGAATGACCCGGTCTCCCGACCACGCGATCGAGATAACCCCCGACATCCTGCTGAAGGCCTATGCGGCCGGAATCTTTCCCATGGCGGAAGATGCGGACGATCCGTCGCTGTTTTGGGTCGAGCCGCGCGAGCGGGGTATCATCCCCCTTGACCATTTTCACGTCTCCAAGCGCCTGGCCCGCACGGTGCGCTCGGATCTGTTCGAGATCCGGATCGACCGGGATTTCGATGGTGTGGTAGCCGGCTGCGCGGCGCCGGGTGTGGACCGGGAGAAGACCTGGATCAGCCGGCGCATCCGCGAGCTCTATGGCGAGCTCTTCGATGCCGGCTATTGCCACACGGTGGAGGTCTACCGGGACGGCCGCCTGGTCGGAGGGCTCTACGGCGTACGTCTCAACGGCGCCTTCTTCGGCGAAAGCATGTTCCACACGGAGCGGGACGCCTCGAAGGTCGCCCTCGTGCATCTGGTGGCGCGCCTTCGTCGGGGCGGATTCTCGCTCCTGGACACGCAGTTCGTGACCTCTCATCTGGCGCAGTTCGGCGCCGTCGAGGTTCCCCGGCGCACCTACAAGCAGATGCTGCGCAACGCCATGGAGCATGCGGCCGATTGGGAGGCCTGGCCCCTGGACAAGGCGGTCAGCGGCGAGGAAGCTCTCGCGGCCGTCTCCGGCTGAGGTCAGCGATCCGTGTTGATGATCGGCGCAGCCGGCTGGCGTCGGGCGGGCTGCCGCTGCTGAGGCTCCGGCTGACGCAGCGGGGCCGTCTGGACGGCCGGCGGGCGCGGCGCCGTGGTGCCGGTGGGCGCAATGATGTCGCCCGGCCGCCCCGTCTCGCCCGCAGCGCGGGCCGCGTCCTGGATCGGCGGCAGCTCCTCGGGCGTCTCCTTGGGCTCGGCGATGACCTCGGTGCCGCCTTTGCAGTCGACGAGCCAGATGTCGTAGACCGGATGCTCCAAGCCGTGCAGGCCGGGACTTGCGGCAAAGAGCCAGCCCGAGAAGACCCGTTTGGTCTTGCCGTCCGTACCCGGCTCGTCCACTTCGATGAAGGAGGTGGTGTTCGGCGTTTCCGTCGGCGGCTTGGTGAAGCAGACCCGAGGCGTCATCTGAAGGGCGCCGAACTGAACGGTTTCGTCGATCCCGACCTCGAACGACACGATTCGCCCGGTGATCTTGTCGAGCCCCGAGAAGACGGCCGTCGGGTTCTTGATCCGATCCGCCTGAGCCGAACTGAAGCTGCCGATTAGCCAAGCGAGCACGAAAGCCGCCCGCGTCCATCCGAATGTCATCATATGATCCAAGCCGAGTCCGATTTGGCGGTTCCTGTCCGGCCGGTCCGGCCGCACCCTTGTCCCGGCAACGCGATAACACGCGAACCATGATCGAAAAAGGGCAAGCCGGGAAAGAAGCGTCAGGAGCGCTCCGCGCGAGTGGCGGGATCCCTCTTACGACAACGTCAGAGACGATTCTGAACTCGAGGTGGTTGTGCCGGTTAACCGGGTTCGATGAACGATGGGAGGCTCGACATGGACCAGGGCAAAGGCAATTCGATTTCAGGGCACGGCGTGACGGGTGATGGAGCGGCCAAGGACGACCCGACCACCAAATACCCGAAGCCGCCCTTCCGCTCACAGTCGCAGCCATGGCCGGGCTTGGCCGGCCGGATGGATCCGCGGCCCGATCATGGCGAGACGAGCTATAGGGGCTCAGGCCGGCTGCAGGGCCGAAAGGCGCTGATCACCGGGGGCGACTCCGGCATGGGCCGGGCCGCGGCCATCGCCTTCGCCCGGGAGGGCGCCGACGTGGCCATCAGCTACCACCCGGACGAGGAGCCCGATGCCCGGGAGGTGATCGATCTGATCAAGAAGGAGGGCCGGATCGCCGTAGCCCTTCCCGGCGACATCCGGGACGAGGGGCTCTGCAACCGCATCGTGGCGGATGCGGTGCGCGAGCTCGGCGGGCTCGACATCCTCGTCAACAACGCGGCTCGCCAGCAGCAGCGTCAATCGCTCCTCGACATCACGTCGGAAGATTTCGACGCGACGCTCAAGACCAACGTCTACGCCATGTTCTGGCTGACGAAGGCGGCCCTGCCGCACCTGACGCCGGGATCGGCGATCATCCAGACCACCTCCGAGCAGGCCTACGATCCGTCGGCCAATCTGATCGACTACGCCATGACCAAGGCGGCGATGATGAACTTCACCAAGTCCCTCGCAAAGCAGCTCGGCCCGAAGGGCATCCGGGTCAACGGCGTCGCTCCCGGGCCGATTTGGACGCCCCTCCAGGTCAGCGGTGGCGCGACCCGGCAGAAGCTGCAGCAATTCGGTGGCGACACGCCCCTCGGGCGCCCGGGCCAGCCTGTCGAACTAGCCTCGATCTACGTCCAGCTCGCGGCGGCGGATGCGAGCTACGCCACCGGACAGGTCTATGGAGCCGCCGGCGGCAGCGGCCAGCCGTAGCCGCTCAGCCCTCCACTGTGGAGGCTATCGTGGCTGCTCGGCTGCGGCTAAGCTTCTCGCTTCACCGTAGGATGGGGTGGAAGACGCCATGCATGAATCCGACCGGCCGGGCGATGGCGACCGCGCGCGACTTGGCTTCCTGTCGCAGGAGGAAACGATCGCCCTCACCCGTCGTGGCGTCGTCCTGCCGGCGCCGTTCTCCGTCCTGGTCTCGCGCCATGTGGAGCTCGAACCCGACGTGGTCCTCTGGCCCAACACCATCCTCCACGCGAGCGATGGCGGCCATGTCGGCATTGGACGGGGAACGCAGCTCTTTCCGGGAACCCGGATCGCCGCGGAAGGCGGATCGGTCACGATTGGAACCGGGGCCGAGATCGGCGAGGAAGGCGGTTTCACCCTCAAGGCCGGCGCCGGCGAGACCATCGCGATCGGGGATGGCGCCCGCCTGCTCGGCGGCGGATCGCTCGCGCTGTCGAACCGGATCGGCCGGGGCGCTCAGATCCTCGGCCCGATCCGCTGCCAGAACTGTACATTGGGGGACGGCGGGACCTACCGCGAACCCGAGCCGGACGAGCGCGGCGGGGTCCTGAAGGGTTCAGGGATTGCCCGTGGGATCGACGTGCCGCGGGGCCATGTCATCCAAGCCTTCGGGCTCTTCTCCGAGGGTGTCCTGCGGCGTCAGTCCTACTTCCATCCGAAGGGCTGAAACCCCGCTCAGGACCAGTCCTGCTCCAGGGGATTGGGTGCCGGCTCCGTCATCGGCTCGCCCTCTCGCGTGCGCCGCTCGAAATGGGCGACCGAGCAGGCATGGGAACACAGGAGCCCGCGATCCGACCAATAGGAGGGGCCGTTCTCAATCCGGCCGGCATGATAGCTGAACTCGGGGCGGCCATAGGCGAGCCCGCACTCGATGCAGGCGCGGGCCTGAGTTCGTTTCAGCATAGCGTTCGTCGCAGCAAGGCTCCCCGGAGCGTCACTCCCCCGGCGTCCACGGCACGTAATCGCCGGTGGCGGCCGGACGCTGGCCGGCCGAGAGGCTGGAACCCTGCGGGCGGTAGGCCTGAGCGGTCCCGGTCATGTTGGGCACGTAGGGCTTCTCCCAGGGGCGGGGCTGGTAGCTCTCTTCGCTTGGAGGAACATCGCCGTTGTGGCACAGCCAGGCGCGCCAGCCGGGCGGCACCTTCGAGGCGTCGGCATCGCCGTTGTAGATGACCCAGCGGCGCTCGGCACCCACATTCGAGTCAATGGCCTGGGCTTGGGTATAGCGGTAGTAGCGGTTGCCGAACTCGTCCTCGCCCACGAACTGCCCCTTGCGCCAGGTGAAGAAGCGCGTGCCGAGGGTCTGTCCGTTCCACCAGGTGAAGAACTGGGTGAAAAACTCTTTCATGCTGCTGCCGCCGGAGGGGTTCGTGAAGTTGCGCGGAATATGGCGACAGCGCACGGGGAAGTCCAGGGCAAAGATGCCCTGGCGCTTGGCGCGCTGCATAATGGAGGCTCTTGGAATACTATGCTTTTCAGCGGTAGGCCGAGCCGGGTTCCATATGCCACTCTACCGAAGACAGGTTCCGGTTAATGAGAAAGGCGCGGCGTTTGCGGCGCCTTTTGGTCTTGTTCTCAAAGCAGGGATTGCCGGCAGGCGGCTGGCCTACCAGACCAGGAAGTTGGCGTTGCTCAGCTGGGCATGGTTGGCGATCACCGCGAACTTGACCTGGGCCGCTCCCCCGGAGCCATCAGCGTCGTAGAACAGCTCGCCCGTCGCCTGGTTGTACACGATGCGGTGCGCCGCCGTGGTGGCCGCCGCCCCGAGCTTGAACGCCGAGCCGGTCACCATGGCGCCGGGCAGCCCGAACACCGAGTAGTTCAGCGCGATCGTGTCGGCATAGGGGTCGAAATCCTGGATCCAGTCCACGTTGCCGCCCCCGAGCGCCGTCGCAAAGGCAAAGTAGTCCATGCCCGCGCCGCCGGTCAGGATGTCGCCGCCGAAGCCCCCGTCGAGCCAGTCGTTGCCGCTGCCCCCGAACAGGCAGTCGCCCCCGTTCTTGCCGTAGAGCTGGTCGTTGCCGCCCTCGCCGTACAGCTGCCCGCCCTGGCCGTAGCCGCGATCGAT
>DASZBB010000179.1:0-7084 GCA_035944695.1 Microvirga sp.
CGTCGTAGTTGCGGACGGAGATGATGACCGTGTCGGTGCCGCCCGTCGTGCCGTTGAGTTCGACGGCAAGGTCGCCGAGATCGCGGATGTAATAGACGTCGTTGCCGGCTCCGCCCGTCATGGTGTCGCTGCCGGCGGCGCCGTCGAGAGTATCGTTCCCGTCGCCGCTGGTCAGCCTGTTGTCGGCCGTGTTGCCGATCAGGGTTCCGGCGCTTGAGGCCGTAAGGACCAGATTTTCGATATCGGCCTGGAGCGTGTAGCTGGAAAGATAGGTTTCGATGGTGTCATTGCCGCCCGCATCGACAATCGCGTCGTCGCTATCGCTGCTGGTCATATAATGATCGTTGCCAAGCCCGCCGACGAGCGTATCGCGATAGCCGCTGCTTCCGACGAGCGTATCGTTGCCGTCGCCTCCGGACAGAGAGTCGCTGCCGCCGAAACCTGCAATGTAGTCGTTGCCGCTGCCCCCGACGATCTTGTCGTTCATGGCGCTGCCGAAGATCGTATCGTTGCCGCTGGAGCCGATGAACTTGCCCACGTTCCCGAACAACCTGTCGGTCGAAGCCCGCACGCCGTTGGAATACTCGTCGACCCAGCGCTCACCCAGATTGGCCTTGACGGCCGTCGTCGGGCCGATCAGGTCTTCGTAGGTGAGAACGGTGCTTGCATTCACCTTGATCGTGGTCGTGGTCGAGCGAACGGAAGTGCCGGTCCAGATGCCGCCGTGGACCGTATCCGCACCCAAGCTCGCGTCGATATAAGTCGTTCCGCCCGTGTGGAGGACGTCGTTGCCGAGGCCCCCGTCGATCGTGGAGGCGAATGTCCCGCCGCGAATGGTGTCGTTGCCCTCGCCGCCGATGAGATGGGTCACCCCCGACAAGGTGTCTTCGCCCTGACCGCTGACACGGCCGGCGGTCAGGTCGGCATTGATGGCATCAGTGCCGAGATAGAGGACGGTGCCGTTGACGAGCCTGTCGTTGCCCGCTCCGCCGATCAGCGTATCGCCGTTGCCGCCGCCGGTCAGCGTGTCGTCGCCCCCGTTGCCGTGGATGATCCAACCCTGCGCGGAATCGGCCGCATAGATCACGTCGCCGGATGCCGATCCGAAGACCTCCTCGATGTTGAGGAGAGTATCGAGATTGCCCCAGGTATCCGTGCCGGTGAGCGAGGCGTAGGTTGTGGCGCCATAGGTCCAGGCCGTGTCGCTCAGGTTGAGGACGATGCCCGCGCCGCCGGTCTCTTCATGGTAGGAGACGACGTCCCAATCGAGACCTCCGTCGAGGGTATCGTTTCCGGCTCCACCAATGAGCGAGTCGTTGTCGACGTCGCCATGAAGCGCGTCGGCGGCCGTCCCGCCCCAAAGGGTATCGTACCCGTCGGCGCCGTTGATCGTGACGGACGTGGTGGTGTCCGGGCTGCCGAGCTCGTTGTCGCCGGAATCGCCCTGAATGACCGAAGCCGCCGCCGCGACCGTGACCAAGGAGGGATCAGGCTTCGTCGTGGAGGTCGGAGCGTCAGGTTCCACGCGCGGCGCCGTTCCTGGCACGCGGAACGGTTCCTCGCCTGGCCTCGTCGCATATCGAGGAGACGGCTCGTGCGGTGCCTCTGCCGTGGATACGGTCAAGGACTGTGTGGCCTGGTCCAGCCCGGCGTCAGGCGCCGTCAGATCCGGCAGGATCCCGCCGCGGCTTTGTCCAGGCTTGCGGATGGATGTGGTCATGACCGTTCCTCTCGTTCTGTGGCGCCGTGAAACCGCATGCAGGATGCGGGCCGCGGCTTGTGAGACGATAGATCATATCTAAACCATCCCGTGCGATAGCTCCTTGGACAAAGAGGTCAACTATGTGAGAACACATTATATCATTGCAAAAACGCCCGCTTGCTCAACCTGCACGAGGCCGAGACCCTTTCTCCCGCAACCCCTCGGCGCAGGAGGCGGTTAGCCTCACAGCCCGAACAGCTTCTCGAAGAAGTTCTTCTCGCGGCTGGCGCGGCGTTGGGGAGCGGCTTGAGGCTGGATCCAGCCGTTCTCGCCCGCATTGGCATAGCGCGGGTCCTGTCCCGCACCGGCCACAGGCACGTCCGACGGGGTGCGGAAGCGCTCGCTGCCGGGCAGGGCCACAGGCTGCTGATCCTTCAGGGCGATCTTCATGAAGTTGTGCCAGACCTCCGTCGGCAGGTTGCCGCCGGTGACGCGCTTGGTGAGCGCGCCGTCGTCGTTGCCGAGCCAGACGCCGGCCACGAGATTGCCGGAAAAACCCACGAACCAGGCATCCTTGTAATCGTCGGTGGTTCCGGTCTTGCCGGCCAGCGACCAGCCGGGGACCTGCGCCTTCTGGGCTGTGCCGACCACGAAGGTGTTGTGCATCATCTCGTTCATCATCGCGACCACGTTCGCGTCGATGACCCGGCCCAGGCCGCCCGAATTCGGGCGCTTGTAGATCAGCTTGCCGTCCGTGGTCTTCACCTGGGTGATCACGTAAGGCACGACGCCGATGCCGCCATTGGCGAAGGGCGCGTAGGCGCTCACCAGCTCGAGCGGCGTGACCTCCGAGGTGCCGAGCGCGAGCGAGCCGTTGGCCTGCAGCGGCGAGGAGATGCCGAGCCGCTGTGCGGTCTGGACCACGGCCTTCGGCCCGACCTCCATGTTGAGCTTGACCGCGATGGTGTTGAGCGAGAGCGCCAGCGCGTCGCGCAACGTGATCGGCCCACGGTACTTGCGGTCGTAGTTCTTGGGCGCCCAGCCGCCGAAATTGACCGGTCCGTCCTCGAGGACCATGTCGGGCGTATAGCCCCGCTCTATGGCGGCCAGGTAGACGAAGGGCTTGAAGGACGAGCCCGGCTGGCGGCGGGCCGTGGTCGCCCGGTTGAACTGGCTCGTCTCGTAGTTGCGGCCGCCCACCAGGGCCTTGACGGCGCCGTCCGGCTGCAGGGCCACGAAGGCGCCCTGGCTCACGTTGAACTTCTGACCCTTGGCGTTGAGCTCGTCCACGAGGACGCGCTCGGCCGCCGCCTGCATGGAGGGTTCGATGGTGGTCGAGACCACGATGTCGGACTCGACGTTGCCGACGAAATCGTCGAGCACGTCCATCACGTAGTCGGCGGCGTAGTTGGCCGAGCCCGCTCCGTTCGGGCGCACCGGCTCGGCCGGGGTGCCAAGCGCCGTCTTGGTCATGCCCGGGGTGATGAAGCCGAGCTCGTTCATGGCTGCGATCACCAGCTCGGCGCGGGCCTGCGCCCGCTCGGGATTGCGGTTGGGGGCCAGCCGCGAGGGCGATTGCACAAGGCCTGCCAGCACGGCCGCCTCGGAGAGCGACACGCTGCGGGCGGACTTGCCGTAATAGCGCTGGGCGGCGGCCTCGACCCCGTAGGCGCCGGCGCCGAAATAGACCCGGTTGAGGTAGAGTTCGAGGATCTGGTCCTTCGAGTAGTTGCGTTCGAGCCAGAGCGCCAGGATCGCCTCCTGGATCTTGCGGGAGGCGGTGCGCTCCTGGGTCAGGAACAGATTCTTGGCGAGCTGCTGCGTCAGCGTCGAGCCGCCCTGCAGGCCGCCGCTGCGGCTCAGGTTGCGGTAGATCGCGCGGCTGATGCCGACGGGATCGATGCCGAAATGATCATAGAAGCGCCGGTCCTCGATGGCCACGAAGGCCTTGGGCAGGTAGGGCGGCAGCTCCTTGAGCGTGACCGTGCGTCCGCCGGTCTCGCCGCGATTGGCGAGAAGCGAGCCGTCGCTGGCCATGATGGCGATGTTCGGCGGGCGCTTGGGCACCGTGAGCTGGTCGATGGGCGGCAGCTGCGACGCGTAATAGGCCACCACGCCGCCGACCCCGATGACGCCCCAGAGGCAGAGCACGAGCCCGGCATAGACAAGCTTGCTGAAGAGGGACCGGCCGCTCTTGCGCTTGAGCTTCCGGGGCCGCGAGGGCTTGTCGTTGTTCCGAGAAGCTCGCCTGCGCGCCATCGTCCCCCCTGCCCGGTCCTCGGGCGAAAGGCGAAAGTCCAGCTCCCCCGCCTCGTCAGCGGGCGCATCGAAGACCGGCTCCCGCCGGTCACGTCCGTTCGCCACCTCTAAAAACCCCGCATCGACATGGCCGCTCTATCGTCCGGCCTTTCATGCTCTGGAGCACCCTAATTGTGGCGGTTTAAGGGGCGGTTAACGGGGATTAACCCCTGACGTAACGGAACTGCCGAGTCCGGGCGGCGTTCGCAGGCTTATGAACGCTTACATCGTCGTGCTGGCGGGCTTCGGGGTGGTGGTGCTGCTGACCGCCTGGCTTCCCATGGTTCTCAAGGAGCTGCCCCTGTCCCTGCCGATCTTCTGCGTGGGCCTGGGAGCGCTGATCTTCGCCTTTCCCGATCTTCCCGGCGTCGTGCCGCATCCCAACGAGGCGCTCGCCATCGTCGAGCGTCTGAGCGAGTTCGTGGTCATCATCTCGCTCATGGGTGCGGGCCTGAAGATCGACCGTCCGTTCGGCTGGAGGCGCTGGCGGCTCACCTGGCGCCTGCTCGGCATCGCCATGCCCCTGACGATCCTCGGCCTCGCCTGGCTCGGGCAGCAAATGCTGGGTCTGAGCCTCGCCGCAGCCCTGCTGCTCGCGGCAGCGCTTGCTCCCACCGACCCGGTGCTGGCGAGCGACGTGCAGGTCGGTCCGCCGATGGATCGCGAAGAGGACGAGGTGCGGTTCACGCTCACGTCGGAGGCGGGCCTCAACGACGGCCTCGCCTTTCCCTTCGTGCTCCTCGCCATTGCGCTCGCGCACGAGGTGAGCCCGACGAGCGTTGCGGAGTGGTTCGCCTATGCGGTGGTGTGGAAGATTCTGGCCGGCGTCGGCATGGGCTACCTGGTCGGACGGGCGCTGGGCTGGCTCACCTTTCACCTGCCGAATCGCGCCAAGCTGTCGCGCACCGGCGCCGGGTTCGTGGCGCTCGGCATCACCTGCGTGGCCTATGGCCTGACCGAGATGGTGAGGGGCTACGGCTTCCTCGCGGTCTTCGTGGCGGCCCTGGCCCTGCGCGCCACCGAACCGGAGCACGATTATCACCAGAAGCTGCACGATTTCGCCGAAGAGCTCGAGCGGCTCATGATGATGGTGCTGCTCGTCCTGTTCGGGGGTGCGATGACCGGAGGCGATCTCTTCGATGCGCTCACGTGGCAGGCCGCCGTCTTCGGTCTTCTGGCGTTGTTCATGGTGCGGCCGCTCGCCGGCTGGATCGGCCTCGTCGGGACCGATCCGCCCCCGGGCGAGAGGGCGGCGATCAGCTTCTTCGGCATCCGCGGCATCGGCTCGATCTATTATCTCGCCTATGCGTTCGGCCATGCCACGTTCGACAACGTGCCTCTTCTCTGGAGCACGGCGGGATTCATCATCCTGGTCTCCATCGTGCTCCACGGCATCACGGTTACGCCGACCATGCGGCGGCTCGACCTGCGGCGGAAGCTGGCCACGCGGAAGGCCGCGAGGGCCTAAGCGGGCGCACGCGTGATGGTCGCCATGCCGTGACTGCTCTAATCGGCGGTCGTCGGATCGATGACTCGCCGGACCTGCGCGATGGAATCCGCCGGAAGTCCCGTCTTCTGCGCATGCTCGCGGATCAGCCGCTCATCGGGAGCCCGGTAGACGCAGTAGATCTTGTCGTCCGTGACGTAGCTGTGAACCCACTGGACGTCCGGCCCGAGGTCACGCAGGACATTGCACGACGCCCGCGAGGCCTGCTGCATGTCCGCAGCAGACGACTTGCCGATACCCGGCATGTTGCGCTCGATCACGAATTGCGGCATGGCCCGATCACCGGTCTCCCGGCGCCTCCTGTGGCCGGGCCAGGATCGGCTCCGGCTTCTGACAGGGTCTGCTCGTCTGCGCGGAGTGGCAACCTCCCTGGGTGCCGCGGTGTGACTTTTGGCACCTGTACGGCGATCGATGCCTACTCCGCAGCCAGCGGCAGCTCGCCCGTCTCCGGATCGGCCTGCGCGAGATCGTAGATGCGGCGCAGGTCGTTCAGGAACGCCTCGTAGGCCTCCCGCTTCGTCGCCTCGTCGGGCAGGCGCAGCAGGTAGGAGGGATGCACGGTGACGTAGCCCTCGTACGGTCCCAATCGGGCCCGGCCGCGGGAGCGCGTGATCGGCGTCGCCTTGCCGGTGAGCGCCAGAAGCGCCGTGGCGCCGAGCGCCACCACGAGCTTCGGCTTGACGAGCTCCAGCTCCTTCATCAGCCAGGGCCGGTAATGCTTCACCTCGCCGGCCGTGGGCTTCGAGTGAATGCGGCGATGGCCGCGCTGCTCGAACTTGAAATGCTTCACCGCATTGGTGAGATAGGCCTGCTCGCGGTCGATGCCCGCTTCCTTCATGGCCTTGGTCAGAAGCTTGCCGGCAGGTCCCACGAAGGGGCGGCCCTGGAGATCCTCCTGATCGCCCGGCTGCTCGCCGACGAAGGCGATCGTCGCACGGGCCGGGCCTTCGCCGAACACGGCCTGGGTCGCGCCGGGCACGAGCGGCCCCGCCTTCGCGATGATTTCGTTGAGTTCCTTGAGGCTCTTCGGCTCCTGATCCCACATGGCCTCAAGAGCGCGCTCGGGGGTGCGTTTGGCGGGCATCGTCGCCTCCTGTTCGATCATCCGTTCAACGCGCCGGGAGGCGGTTTGGATCAGGCCGGGGATCGCGGCGGTCTCGGGCAGGTTGCGCCAGTACTTCTTCGGCATCTCGGCCCGCATGGCGGTCGGGTTCACCCGGGCCGGATTGAACACGCTCTCGTAATAGCCGCGCCAGCCCTGCTCGAAGCTGTCCTCCGCCGGCGCGTCCTCGCGCTGCGCCGGCGGGCCGAAGGTGAGGGTCTCGCGATTCCACCGCGCGGAGCCGAGGGGCGTGAGGATCGTCCAGTCCATGGAGCGGAAGCGGTCGACGAAGAAGGGCGCTGCCGCCTCCAGGATGAAATGCTCGGGCTCGAACCAGGCGGCGAAGCGCTCGGTGTGCTCTCCCGGCATGCGCCGGAAACGCACGAAGGCGTGCATCTTGTGCAGGTCGCGCCGCACAGCGCGCGCCATGAGGTCGATCCGATGGACCAGGGGATCGCTCGCGACCTCGAGCAGG
>DASZBB010000180.1:0-13799 GCA_035944695.1 Microvirga sp.
AGTCTGCGAAATGAAAAGGCTCCGGCGGACGCCGCCGGAGCCTTTCGTGAAATCGAATGCGATCTCAGATGAACAGGAAGTCGTTGAATGAGAGGGTGGTCCCGGGCTTCACCTTGAGAATCTCGACCGGCTTCCCGCTGCCGGAGCCGTCGACATCCAGGTAAACGGTCCCGCTCTTCTTGCTGTAGACGACATAGTCGTTGCCGTCCTTGGAAGTGGTGCCCACGGTGAAAAACTTCTTCTCCAGCTTGCCCTCCTTGAAGACCTTGTCGAGCCCGACGGAGGATTTCTTGTCCGGCTTGCCCTTCTTGGCGAGTTCCAGAAGATCGCTCTTCGAGGCTTTGACCTTGAATGTCTTCAGGGCATCGAGGTCGAACAGGATCTTGTCCTGTCCGGATTTGAAATCGTTGATCTGGTCGAAATGGCCCTTCTTGAAGGGGGTGTCGAACACGAAGGTGTCCGCACCGTCGCCGCCGAACAGGATGTCCTTACCGCTCCCGCCGTTGAGCGTGTCGTCTCCGGCCAAGCCATAAAGCTTGTCGTTGCCGCCCAGGCCATTGATGACGTCGTCGTAGGCACTGCCCTCGAGCTTGTTGTCATTCTTGTTCGTGCCGGCGACGGCCTCCGGAGCATCAGTGACGGTCACGGTCACAGAGGCGGGATCAACCACGGTCGATCCGCCGGCGCTTTTCGCCGTGATGGCAAGTTGAAAGGAGGTCGCGCCGGCCTCGAAGTCTAGGAGACCGGCATTCTTCACGCGGAGTTCGTTGCCAACGATCTCGAAGCGATCCTCGAAGTCGTCGGCTACTGCGAAGGTGAACGTTTCACCGGCAGTGCCACCATTGACGGTGAGGGCGACGACGATGTCGCCTGCTTCCGCGCTCTCTGCAATGGCGATGGTAGACGCAACAACAATAGTGGCCATGAAATCCCTTTTCCGCTTCCGGATCTGCTGGATGCCTCGCTAGAGGTACCCAAGACAATCAAACGTGGGCGCAGTTTTGTAGAATGGTTCTAATGTGTCAATTCCGTTAGGTGGTCTGGTTTCTTGCAATTCCGCAAGCTGAACTAAGAAGCTTTGCGGCGGCGTACGGCAATGTTCGCGACAAGATCGGTGATGTGTCCGATCGATGAGGCGGCGAGGGGCAGCTTTTCCTTTTTGCCCTTGTCGATCCGGGGAGCGGGAGCCACCGCACTCGAGAACCCGAGCTTCGCCGCCTCCTTGAGCCGCGCCTGTTCCTGGGCCACCGGGCGGATCGCGCCAGAAAGCCCCATTTCACCGAAATAGACGGTGTCCGGCGGCAAGGGATTGCCTGACAGCGAAGACACCAGGGCCGCGGCAGCGGCCAGATCGGCGGCCGGCTCGGTGATCCTCAGGCCCCCGGCCACATTCAGATAGACGTCGTGCATGCCGAGCTTCAAGCCGCCATGGGCTTCCAGCACCGCGAGCACCATGGACAACCGGCTCTGGTCCCAACCGACCACGGCGCGACGCGGGGTGCCGAGGGACGAGGGCGCAACCAGCGCCTGGATTTCCACCAGAAGCGGGCGCGTGCCTTCCATCCCGGCAAAGACTGCCGTTCCGGCAGTGGCCATGTCGCGTCCGGCCAGAAACAGCTCCGACGGGTTCGGCACCTCGCGCAGGCCCTGGTCGGACATCTCGAACACGCCGATCTCGTCGGTGGGGCCGAAGCGGTTTTTCACCGCCCGCATGATGCGGAAGTGGTGGCCCGTATCACCCTCGAAGGACACCACCGCGTCGACCATATGCTCGACCACGCGAGGGCCGGCGATCTGGCCGTCCTTGGTGACGTGCCCCACGAGAATGACGGCGGTGCCCGTGGTCTTCGCGAAGCGGATCAGCGCCTGGGCGGAGCCGCGCACCTGCGTGACGGTGCCCGGCGCGGATTCCACCGTCTCGGTCCACATGGTCTGGATCGAGTCGATGATGGCAAGCGCCGGCGGGCGGCCCTGGCTCAGGGTCGCGATGATGTCCTCGACATTGGTCTCGGAAGCAAGCTCGACCGGCGCCTGGCCGAGGCCGAGGCGCTCGGCCCGCAGGCGCACCTGCGCCACCGCCTCTTCGCCCGAGATGTAGGTGACCCGCTCACCGCGATTGGCCAGCGCCGCGGAGGCCTGCATGAGGAGGGTCGATTTGCCGATGCCGGGATCGCCGCCGAGCAGGATGATCGAGCCGTGCACGAAGCCGCCGCCGGTGACGCGGTCGAGTTCGGCGATGCCGGAGGGCGTGCGCGGCGCTTCCTTGGTTTCACCAGAGAGGCCTTCCAGCGGGAAGATCCGGCCTTTGGCGCGAGAGGGGCGCGTGGCGGCCGGGCCCGCCATGGGGCTGGCGGAGCCTGCTTCCTCGGCGATGGTGTTCCAGCCGCCGCAGGCCTCGCATTTGCCTTTCCAGCGGTTGTAGACAGCGCCGCATTCCTGGCACACGAAAGAGGGGTGACGTTTTGCCATCAGCCCTGCCCCCCGCGATAAGCGCGGGCATAGCGCTGGCCGAGATTGGTCAGGATCTCGTACCCGATGGTGCCTGAGCGGCGGCCGACCTCGTCGACGGTCAGGTCACCGCCGATCAGAGTGACCGTGTCGCCGCGCCGGACC
Source organism: Microvirga sp. (assembly GCA_035944695.1). Classification (GTDB taxonomy): domain Bacteria; phylum Pseudomonadota; class Alphaproteobacteria; order Rhizobiales; family Beijerinckiaceae; genus Microvirga. Next base: position 2,614 of record DASZBB010000180.1, read on the forward strand.
TGGTCCTCCGGCACATCCGTCACGTCGATGGTGATGAGGTCCATGGAGACGTTGCCGGCGAAGGGGCAGGGGCGACCGGCCACCAGCGCCATGCCGGCGAGCAGTTCGTCGCCGCTTTTCCCGCGGGCGCTCGCCGCGCGCGGATAGCCGTCCGCATAGCCGACGGAAAGGGTCGCGATGCGGCGCCTCGTAAGGGCGAGCCAGCGGCCGTTGTAGCCCACCGTGTGATCCGCCTCGACCCAGCGCAGCTGCACGATGCGGGCCTCCAGGCCGACGACCGGCTTCATGGGGTTGTCCCGATCCGGCGTCGGGTTGCCGCCATAAAGCGCATAGCCCGGGCGCACCAGGTCATAGGGGGGCTTGCCGCCGAGAAAAATGCCCGAGGAATTCGGAAGCGAGGCGGGGATGCCGGGAAGACTCGACCGTACCGCCTCGAACGCTTCGATCTGCTGCCCGTTGACCGGGTTGTCGCTCTCCTCGGCGCTGACGAAGTGGCTCATGAGGAGCGCGGTCTCGAAATCCTTCAGCTCCGCCCGGTCCCTGAGCGTCAGCCCCTGCGGAACGGTCAGCCCCAACCGATTCATGCCGGTATCGACGTGGATTGCAGCCTTCCGATTCTGGCTTTGTGCCCGGCAGAAGCTCGCCCATTCGTCGATCTCCTCGAAGGAGCCGAGAACCGGGTGCAGGTCGAACTCCGCGTAGGTGGGGCTGGTGCCAGCAGAGAGACCGTTCAGGACGTAGATGGTGGCATCGGGTGCAACGGCCCGGACCCGGACCGCCTCGCTCAGGTGCGCCACGAAGAAGGTGCGGCAGCCGGCTCTGTCGAGGGCCGGAACGGCCCTCTCGATGCCGATGCCGTAGGCGTTCGCCTTGACCACGGCGGCGGTCTCCGCTCCGCCTGCATGATCGCGCAGGCTACGCCAGTTCGACGCGAGGGCGTCGAGATCGATGTGGAGGATCCCGCCGGCGGAGTTCTCAGGGATACCGCTGCGGGCGTTGTTCTGGAAGTTGAGTTCGGTCAATCGCCAATCCGTTCGGGAAGTTTGTCTTCATCCGCAAGGTCGGTGAAGCGGGTGATGTCGGCCTGGAAGGCGAGCTGCACGGTTCCGGTCGGGCCGTGACGCTGCTTGCCGATGATGACCTCGGCCTTGCCGTGAACCTGATCCATCTCCGCCTGCCACTTGAAGTATTCCTCAGTGCCGGGTTTCGGCTCCTTGTTCTTCAGATAGTACTCGTCGCGGTAAACGAACATGACCACGTCGGCGTCCTGCTCGATCGAGCCCGACTCACGAAGGTCGGCGAGCTGCGGCCTCTTGTCGTCGCGAGCTTCCACCTGACGGGAGAGCTGGGACAGGGCAACGAGCGGAACCGACAGTTCCTTGGCCAGGGCTTTGAGGCCGGTGGTGATCTCGGTGAGCTCCTGCACCCGGTTCTCGCCCTTCTTGGCGGAGCCGGAGAGGAGCTGCAGGTAGTCGACGATCAGGATGTCGAGGCCGCGCTGGCGCTTGAGACGGCGTGCACGGGCGGCGAGCTGGGCGATGGAGATGCCGCCGGTCTGGTCGATGTAGAAGGGGATCGATTGCATCTCGCGGGCGGCTTCGGTGATCTTGTAGAAATCGTCTTCGCGCATGTCGCCGCGGCGGATCTTGTACGAGGGCACGCCCGACTGCTCGGCGATGATACGGGTTGCGAGCTGCTCCGCCGACATTTCGAGGGAGAAGAAGCCCACGATGCCGCCGTTGACGGTCTTCAGGTTGCCGTCCTGCTGCTTCTCGGCCCGATAGGCCTTGGCGATGTTGAACGCGATGTTCGTCACCAGCGAGGTCTTACCCATCGCAGGACGTCCGGCCAGGATGACGAGGTCGGAGGGCTGCAGGCCGCCGAGGGCCTTGTCGAGGTCCTTCAATCCCGTGGAGATGCCCGAGAGTGCGCCCTCTCGCTTATAGGCGGCGGCAGCCATGTCGATGGCGGCGGTGAGCGCATCGGAGAAGCGCTGAAAGCCCCCGTCGTAGCGGCCGGTTTCGGCAATCGCATAGAGGCGCCGCTCCGCCTCCTCGATCTGGTCCCGCGGTGAGGAATCCACGGGCGCGTCGAAGGCAGCATTGACCATCTCCTCCCCGATATTGATCAGGCTCCGACGCACGGCCAGATCGTAGATGGCGCGGCCGTAATCCTCGGCATTGATGACGGTCGTCGCCTCGGCCGCCAGGCGGGCGAGGTATTGCGATACGGTGATCCCGCCGAGGTCCTGGTCGCCCAGGAACGTCTTCATGGTGATCGGGGTCGCGACCTTTCCAGCCTTGATCAGGCTTGTGGCCACCTCGTAGATGCGGCGGTGCAGGTCTTCGATGAAGTGGCCGGCCTCGAGAAAGTCGGAAACGCGGTAATAGGCGTCGTTGTTGACCAGAATCGCGCCCAGCAGAGCCTGTTCGGCCTCGATGTTACTGGGGGGCGTCCGAAACTGCGGCTCGGCGGTCTCGAGGCGGGCGATCAGGGCATTGGCGGTGGCCATCTGGCGCTCCGAAAACAGATAAGGGTTAGAGTCTCTTAGACCGCAATTGGTGTCCTAAAGGTTGCCGGGCGGACACGAAGCCGGGACTCTTCCCGATCTGTCCTCGCTGTCCTCGATTCTCACACCGTTCATCTTTTCGCAGGCGTCGCAGCTTGACTCTCCCACGAGCTCGAAACCCGAAAGAAAAACGCTCCCCGTCGAATCGACGGAGAGCGCGATTTTAGAACAAATCAAGAACTTGAGCAATTGCTCCAGCTTAGATCTCTTCTTCGCCGCCGGCTTCGGCGAGTGCGGCGCCCACCTCGAGGCCGAGATCGTCGAGGTTAGTCTCTTCGCGGGTCGTGACCGACTCACCGCGAGCCTGGCGCTCGGCTTCCTCGGGGCTGCGGGCAACGTTGATCGTCACCTGAACCTCGACCTCGGGATGGAGGGCGACCGGCACCGTATGCAGGCCGATGGTCTTGATCGGCTGGTTGAGGACGATCTGGTTGCGGTCGACCGTGAAGCCGTTCTGGGTCATGATCTCGGCAAGGTCGCGGGTCGAGACCGAACCGTAGAGCACGCCCGTCTCGCCCGACTGGCGCAGGATGATGAAGCTCTGGCCGTTCAGCTTCTCGCCCACGGTCTCAGCTTCCTTACGGCGCTCCAGGTTGCGGGCTTCGAGCTGGGCGCGCTGGGCCTCGAAATGCTTCTTGTTGGCGTCCGTGGCGCGCAGAGCCTTGCCGCGCGGCAGGAGGAAATTGCGTGCGTAGCCGGAGCGGACCTTCACGGTCTCGCCCATTTGTCCGAGCTTTGCGACGCGCTCGAGAAGGATCACTTCCATGGTTGTCTCCTTTAGGTTCGTGATCAGGTGGAAAGGGTTGACGGCGGATTCGGCCGCGAACCGAAGCGGCGGCGCAGGCCGAAGACGGTGTCGGCGATGCCGAACAGGGCCAGGGCCACCATCAGGATGCCCTGGGTGACGAAGATGAGGACGTAGAGGGCCGACAGAATGAACGAGCGGCCCGATTTGCCTCGTGTCCGATCGTGAATGGCGGCGAGGCCCTGCAGCGCGAAGGCCATGAGGAAGGAGCCTGACAGGGCCATTCCCAGCGCGCCGATAAACCCCTCGAAGATGCCCGCCACGAGGATCGCGCCGATCAGGATCAGCCCGGCGGAACGCGGCATCACGAGTTCGGGCACCGATGGCCATGGGCGGGGCAAGCGCTTGGAGGCATGAACGATCCGGGCGGCCGCCCAGAGATAGAGCGCCAGGACGGTGGCAAAGCCCTGGGCCGAGAGGAAGGGCGTCAGGCGGGCAAAGATTCCGACCAGTTCGTCGCGGGTTTCCGCGTCGAGGGCATCGGCGCCGGACATGTTGAACTGCGCGTTCACGAAGGCCTCGGACACGGCGCGGGCATTCTGGTCAAAGGCGCTGTAGTCGCCTCCCGTCGAGATCACGCCGGCGGCGATGATGGTCAGTGCAGCCGTCCCCGCGATCCAGGCCAGGAGCCGGCCGACCGGATACCATTCCATGGTGCCGTCCGGTTCAGGACGTCCAAGGAGGGCGAGGTAGGACAGCCACCAGGCGGGCAGCGCCGTGATGAGGGCAAAGCCGAACCCGCTGAGGGGGGACAGGATCAGCGCAATGGCCAGGCCGCCGACGAGGGCCGCCACGAGGCCGGAGCGGTGATCCCAACCGAGGGAGACGATCAGAACCGGAATGGGGGCAAGAAGATACAGCACGGCCGCAAGCGTGGTCGCCTTGACGACCACCGCAGTCAGAAGGGCCGATACGAGGCCCGCGCCTATGCCTGCTGCAACAAAGTTCATCGTCTCGCTGTCCCGCTGCTCGTCGGCAGGGTTAGGGGCCTTCGCCCCAACTGACCCGGCGGATTTTCACCGCTGGGCGATCATGGATAGGAAGGCGGGCCGCACGAGACGGCCCGCCAAGGTCTTGTTAGCGGATCACGTAGGGCAGGAGGCCCAGGAAGCGAGCGCGCTTGATCGCTTGGGCGAGCTCACGCTGCTTCTTGGCCGACACGGCTGTGATGCGCGAAGGAACGATCTTGCCGCGCTCGGAGATGTAGCGGGACAGGAGCTTCGTGTCCTTGTAGTCGATCTTCGGAGCGTTCGGGCCCGAGAACGGGCAGGTCTTGCGACGGCGGAAGAACGGACGACGGCCGCCGCCAGCAGCGCCACCGGTTGCACCAAATGCCATGATTTATGCCTCCTCGCCTTCGTTGCCGCCGTCGAAGCCGCCATCGCGCTCGCGGCGCTCGCGGTCCTTGCGCTCGTCGCGGTCGCGCTTCTGCATCATCACGGACGGCTCGGTCTCGAGCTCTTCGACCTTGATGGTCATGAAGCGAAGGATGTCTTCGTTGATGCGCATCTGACGCTCCATCTCGGCCACGGCCGGGGCCGGGGCGTTGAGGTTGAACATCGTGAAATGCGCCTTGCGGTTCTTCTTGATGCGGTAGGCGAGGGACTTCACGCCCCACATCTCGGTCTTCTCGACGCTGCCGCCGTTCTGCTCGATGACACCCTTGTACTGGTCGACCATAGCTTCGACCTGCTGCGGGGTGACATCCTGGCGAGCCATAAAGATATGCTCGTAGAGAGGCATAGTGGGCCTTTCTCAGGTTTGAGGTTCAAGCCTCGGCACTGTTTTGAGGAGTGTCTTGGCCGTTTCGCGCGTCCGATCGGCGCCAAGCCCTTCGAGCCTGCAAGGCCCGAGCGGTTGTCGAAGGCGGAGACACGGGACGACGGAGCCGAAACCCCTATGCGGTAAGCCGCACCGTCCGTTCAGCCCCCGGCCGGAGCGAACGCGAAGCGGCGGCTATAGTCGATTTGTGGCAGGAAGGCAAGGGTGGTCTTATCCCGTAAAGCCAAGGCTTTTCTGGAGAATTGCCGTTGATAGCCGGTCCGGACATGTAAGGGACTCTGGTCAACGGACCGCCATAAGCTAAAACACCGTTATGAAAGCTCCTCCTTTACGCCTCGGCGTCAATATCGACCACGTTGCAACCGTTCGTAACGCCCGTGGCGGCGTCCATCCCGACCCGATCCGAGCCGCGCATCTCGCCGTCCTGGCCGGGGCCGACGGTATCACGGCCCATCTGCGGGAGGACCGGCGCCACATTCGGGACCAGGACATGGAGCGGCTCAAGCGCCAGCTCTTCGTGCCTTTGAACTTCGAGATGGCCGCGACGTCCGAGATGGTCGGGATCGCGACGCGCATTCACCCCCATGCGGCCTGCCTCGTACCGGAGAAGCGGGAGGAGCGCACCACGGAAGGGGGTCTCGACATCGTCGGCGCGCATGCCCATCTCCGTCCGGTGATCAAGGAACTGAAAGGCGAGGGCATCCGGGTGTCCCTCTTCGTCGAGCCGGAGATCGAGGTCATGGATGCCGCCTGCGACCTGCAGGCACCCGTGGTCGAGCTCCATACGGGGACGTATTGCGAGGCCGTCGCCGAAGGCGACCAGGCCCGGATCGCCCATGAACTGGAGCGGCTGACGCGCGCAGCCGAGCATGGCGCCAGGATCGGCCTCGAGATCCACGCGGGGCATGGCCTCGCCCTCGACTCGGTCCGTCCCGTGGCGGCGATCCCTCAGATCGTGGAACTCAACATCGGCCACGCCCTCATCGGCGAAGCCATCTTCGTCGGCCTCGACGAGGCGGTCAGGGCCATGCGGGCGGCCATGGACGAGGGCCGCGCACAGGTGCCGGCGTGATTCTCGGCATCGGTTCCGACCTCTGCGACATCCGGCGCATCGAACGATCCCTCGATCGCTTCGGCGATCGCTTCACCCACCGCATCTATACCGCGGGCGAGCGGGCGAGGAGCGACCGCCGGGCGGCCCGCGCGCCGTCCTATGCCCGCCGCTTCGCCGCCAAGGAGGCCTGCGCCAAGGCCCTGGGGACGGGCCTGAGCGACGGCGTCTTCTGGCGCGACATGGAAGTGGTCAATCTTCCGAGCGGCCGACCGACCATGCGGTTGACCGGAGGCGCGTTGGAGCGCCTCAAGGCCATGACTCCTGCCGGCCACAAGGCGGTGGTCCATGTCTCCCTGACGGACGATCCGCCCATGGCGCAAGCCTTCGTGATCATCGAAGCACTGCCAGCCTGAGGGGGCTGCGTTGCGGCAGGCCGCGCCTTAGGTTAGAGCAAAGCCGCGGCAGGAAGGCTTCCGATCCCCGGGAGAGACTGCAGTAACGTATGAATCTATCGAGAGTGGTTTGCCCTTGGGGCTTAAGTGCAAACCCCTCTCGACCTGCCACATGGATGAAGACGGCCTCCGCCGCAATAATCCAAGAGCATAGGTCGATGGACGTGAGCGAAAAAAGCAGCAAATACGCGGGCAGCAGCGCGAAGAACGAAGAAGGAGGCCTCTGGGAGACCATCAAGGTCATCGTCCAGGCCCTTCTGATCGCGGTCGTCGTGCGCACCGTGCTCTTCCAGCCCTTCAACATCCCGTCGGGATCGCTGATCCCCACGCTGCTGATCGGCGATTACCTGTTCGTCTCCAAGTACTCCTACGGCTACTCCAAGCACTCGATTCCTTTCAGCCCGGGCATCTTCTCCGGCCGCATCTTCGGCTCCGAGCCGAAGCGCGGCGAGATTGCCGTGTTCAAGCTGCCCAAGGACAACTCGACCGATTACATCAAGCGCGTGATCGGCATGCCGGGCGACAAGATCCAGGTCATCGGCGGCGTGCTGCACATCAACGGCCAGCCGGTCCAGCGCGAGCGGGTGGAGGATTACAAGACCACCGACCTCTACGGCCGCACGATCTCCGTGCCGCAATACAAGGAGACGCTGCCCGGGGGCGTGTCCCACTTCGTCATCGAACGCGACGGCGACCGGGGCTATTGGGACAACACCAATGTCTACACGGTGCAGCCCGGCCACTTCTTCATGATGGGCGACAATCGGGACAACTCCACCGACTCGCGCGACGAGGCGAGCGTCGGGCAGGTGCCGTTCGAGAACCTGGTGGGTCGCGCCGAGATCATCTTCTTCTCCATCGACGAGAGCGCCTCCCTGTGGCGTCCGTGGGAATGGCCGCAGAAGATCCGCTGGAACCGTCTCTTCGAGCGGATCCGCTGACCCGTGGCACGCCGCAAGCCGAATCTCGACGAGCTTCTGAAGAAGCTCGGCTACCGCTTTGAAAAGCCCGAGCTCCTGGACGAGGCGCTCACCCATGTCAGCGCCCCCCAGGCGGCGGGCCAGAGCTACCAGCGGCTGGAGTTCCTAGGGGATCGCGTGCTCGGTCTCGCCATCGCCGAGCTGCTCTTCAAGACCTTCCCGAACGCGCCGGAGGGCGAGTTGTCCCGGCGCCTGGCGGAACTCGTGCGCCGCGAAAGCTGCGCGGAGATCGCCATCGCCTGGGATGTGGGGCCCTACCTCAAGCTCGGCGCCGGCGAGGCCCATTCGGGCGAGCGGCGCAACCAGACCATCCTGGCCGATGTCTGCGAGGCTATCATAGGCGCCGTCTTCCTCGACGGCGGCTACGGGGCTGCCCGCAGTCTCGTGGAGCGCTCGTTCCAATCCCTTCTGGAGGCGCCCCGCCGGCCCCTGCGCGACCCCAAGAGCGCCCTGCAGGAATGGGCGCAAGGGAGGGGCCTCCCGCCGCCAACCTATTCCATAGCCGAGCAGACGGGGCCCGACCACGCCCCCAGGTTCCGGGTCATGGTGAAGGTGAAGGACAGTGAGGGTGCATTCGGCCAGGGCACTTCGAAGCGCGTCGCGGAACAGGCCGCGGCTCGAAGCCTTCTCTTGAGAGAGGGCGTCTGGACGGAGGACGAGCATGGAACAGCCTGAGCAAACCAACACCAAGGCCGGGTTCGTCGCTCTTATCGGCGCGCCGAACGCGGGCAAGTCGACCCTCCTGAACTCTCTCGTCGGGTCCAAGGTCTCCATCGTGTCGCGCAAAGTGCAGACCACCCGTGCCCTGGTGCGCGGCATCGCCATCGAGGGCGAGGCGCAGATCGTCTTTGTGGACACGCCCGGCATCTTCAAGCCGAAGCGCCGTCTTGACCGCGCCATGGTCACGTCGGCCTGGGGCGGGGCGGGCGACGCGGACGTGATCGCGCTCCTGCTCGACGTGCGCAAGGGCGTCGACGAGGAGGCGGAGGCGATCCTCGCGAAGCTGCCGGAACTGAAGCAGCCCAAGGTCCTCATCCTCAACAAGATCGACCTGATCGAGCGCTCGAAGCTTCTCGACATGGCCTCCAGGCTCAACGAGCAGGTGCCGTTCGCGCATACCTTCATGATCTCGGCCCTGAAGGGCGACGGGATCGACACGATGAAGCGCCAGCTCGCCGCGATGATGCCGGAAGGCCCCTGGCTCTATCCGGAGGACCAGATTTCCGACGCGCCGCTGCGGATGCTGGCCGCCGAGATCACCCGCGAGAAAATCTACGAGCGACTGCACGAGGAGCTGCCCTACCAGTCCACCGTCGAGACGGACCAGTGGCAGGTGCGCCCCGACGGCTCGGTGCGCATCGAGCAGACCGTGTTCGTGGAGCGCGACAGCCAGCGCAAGATCGTCCTCGGCAAGGGCGGGCAGACCATCAAGGCGATCGGTCAGGCGGCCCGCAAGGAGATTGCCGAGATCGCGGAAAGCCCCGTGCACCTCTTCATCTTCGTGAAGGTGCGCGAGAACTGGAGCGACGATCCCGAGCGTTATCGCGAGATGGGTCTGGAGTTCCCGCGGGGTTAGCTCTTGTAGGCGGTTCTCAGCCCGCCCCAGTGGCGCCCCAGGATGCGGATCGGGGCGTCCACCTCCTGCATCATGACGATTTTGCCGCCTCCCATGTCGCGCGCATAGGCCTGCACGACGAAGGGGCGGGTGGATCGGGCGGCCGTGATACCGGCGCGGTCGTCGAAGATGCGCCTGTTGCGGGCATTGGCCGCGTTCCACACCGGATCGCCCGCCCGCTGGGGCTGCGAATAGAGCCTGTTGTGGACGGGAATATAGCCGTTCCGGTCGATGGCGAGGCAGAAGGCCATCGACGGATCCGAGGCCAGAACCTTCTCCAGTACCGACGGCAGGATCCGCTCGAAGACCGGCAGATAGGCGGTGGCGTATTGTACCGGATCGGTGCCGGAAATCTGCTTGTAATCCGTGTCGAACACCGCTTCGCGCGCGACTGCGCCGTCCGACACCGCCTGCTCGATCAGCGCCTCGACCTGACGGGCGGTCTCCTGCACGAGCAGGATGCGTGGTCTGAAGGTCGCTTCGACCTGAGCGACGAAGCCGTCGATCCGGGCCCGGGTCTCGGCGTCGCATTGGTCGAACGCGCAATGGACGCCGATGGCGCTCCTCGCCACGACGCGAAGTCCGACGCGGCCGATCGGCTGGACCTCGATCTCCACGCTGGTGCCGGCTTCGATGCGCAGGTCGGCGACGGACGCGAGCAGGACGCCGCCGTGGCTGACGTCGATCAGCCGCGTGGAGGCGCTGCGCGCGCCGAGCCGGACCGTCGCAGGACGATCGACCGGCAGGCGGTCCGATTGCCGCCGGTCGCCGAGTTCGCTCTGGCGCATCACGGTGACGAAGCGCTGCCCCAGGGCCTTCGCGAGCCCGTCTGCAGTCCTTGTGGCCTGGTCGGCCTGATGGGCCCTGTTGCTCGCATCGAGGGAGATGGCGTCCACGTCACCCGCCGACTGGCTGACCTTGCCGACACTGCCGGAGGTCACGCTCGCCAGGCGCGAGGCTTCGCCGATGGCGGCATTCTGCTCGCCGACCGCATGGCGCACCGTGTCGAAGACGGGGCCGACGCTCTGGATCACCTCCACCACCTCCGCGACGGCGCCCGTGGAGGCCTGAGCCGTCTCGCGCAGGTGGTCGATCCTCAGGCGGATGTCGTCGGCCGCCCGGGCGGTCTGGGTGGACAGGACCTTCACCTCGGAGGCCACGACGGCGAAGCCCTTGCCGGCCTCGCCGGCCCGCGCGGCCTCGATGGTGGCATTCAGCGCCAGAAGGTTGGTCTGGCGGGCTACCGTCGAGATCGTATCGACGATGCCGACGATCTCTGCCGTGGCGGCCGAGAGCTGCGTGATCAGGGCGCTCGCCTTCTGGGCGGCCTGGACCGCGCTGTCGATCCGCTCGCTCGCATGATCCATGGCGCGGCCGATCTCGGCCGACGTGGCGGCCAGTTCCTCGGTCGAGGAGGCAAGCGAGAGGGTCTCCTCCGAGGCCGTTCGGCCCGACGAGGCAAGATCTCCGGCATGGGCCCGGATCTCGGCGAGATCCTTCTCGACCGCCGCGACATCGGCGGCCGCCACGGCGATGGCCTGCGTGACGCCGTGGATCGCCTTCAGGACATCGGCCTCCAGCGCATCCATGACCTCCGTGTCGAGACGGCTCTCGCGCACCTCCGCTGCCGTCGGCTCGTCCGGGACGATCGGAACGACATGATCCGAAGCGTCGATCTGTTGAGCGCGCCGCAGAATACCGAACATCATTGGGCTCCCTCGTCTTTATGTTCTTGACCAAACGTCACGCTAAAGGGTTAAAAAAAGCAGAATACTTGAGGCATGTTCTCCTAGGCAGTGTGGACGGATTTGATCAGGATGAAGCTCAGAGCAAGGGCAACGAATGAGCCGTAGTTCTGGTCCGTTTTCTCGCAGCGTAAAGCAACGCGCTTGAACCGCTTGAGCTTTCCCATGGTCTGCTCGATGCGAG